>JALZAF010000006.1 GCA_030948505.1 Chloroflexota bacterium | reverse complement strand
ACAACCTCGACTACGTCCGGCGCGACGCGTACCTGACCGGCGTCTCCGTGGGCCCGGTCGACGTCGAGCGGCTGCGGCGATACTCGTTCATCTCCGACCGCGGCCTGACGCTGTACGAGCCCGGGCTCGGCGCGCTGGAGATGTTCCTTACCGCGCGCCTGTTCATGTGTCAGCAGGTCTATTTCCATCGCACGGTGCGCGCCATCGACCTCGACCTGGCCGAGGTCTTCGCGCCGTCGATCCGGGCGATCTTCGGCGACGGGTCGCCGGCCGCGCGCCTGTCCGACTACGCCGACCTGGACGAGTACTCCCTGCTCCATCAGGCTGCGCTTTGGGCTCGTGGCGAGCAGATCGCGGGTGCCACCGCCCCGCGCGCCGGCGATGGGCGAGTCACGAACGAGGTCGCCCAGGGCTGGCGAGCGATTCTGCTCCGCCGCCCGCGCTGGCACTCCGAAGCCGAGGTGCGCGCCGAGTACGAGGAAGGCATGTTCCCAAGGGAGCGTGTGGCCGCCCTGGGGGCGGCCGAACCGGGCCGGGTCGCCATCGACCTGGCGATCGTCGATGCCCGGCCGGCCGACGCAACGGCGACCGATTCGCTGCTCGCCATCGAAGGCCGCGACGGATCGACGGCACTCCAACTGAGCGATGCCCTGGCGCGGCTGCCCGCCTATGCGCTAATTGCGCGCCGCTACCGCCGAAGCTGACGTGGCTGCTTCGACCGCGACCGCGGTCGTCTTCGACCTCGGCGGCGTCCTCATCGACTGGGATCCCCGCTACATGTATCGAAGCCTGTTCGACGGCGACGACGAGGCCATGGAGGAATTCCTGTCCGAGATCACGACCCAGGAGTGGAACGGGCACCAGGACGCGGGCCGATCGTGGAGCGAGGCGATCGAGGTGCTCGCGGCGCAGCACCCGGAGCGGCGCGAACTGATCGCCGCGTTCTGGGAGCGCTGGCCGGAGATGCTCGGTGGCGCGCTGGACGACACGGTCGCGATCCTCGCCGAGCTGCGAGCGGCGGGGGTGCGGGTCTACGCGCTGAGCAACTGGTCGGCGGAGACATTCCCGCGAGCGCGGCCGCGCTTTCCATTCCTCGACTGGTTCGACGGCATCGTCATCTCCGGCGAGGTCCGCCTCGTGAAGCCGGATCCGCGGATCTTCCGCCACTTGCTCGAGACGCACGGGCTGGAGGCGGAGCGCACGGTCTTCGTTGACGACTCGGAGACGAACATCAAGGCGGCCGCCGAACTTGGGATGATCGCCATCCATTTCGAGGGCGCCGGGGCGCTCCGGCGTGAGCTTCGAACGCTTGGCCTGCCGATCGCCAATCTGGCCGAGCGAGACACGGGGTGATCCCGCGGCCACATCCGCCAAACCGTCAGATATGCGCGTGGTGGGTCTTCGTCACGGCCGTTGTGTCAGGCATGCACCGGGTGAGTAGGTGACGGGAGGTTCGATGGCCCCCGAACGTGGCTCACGCGCACGAGTCCCTGGCCAGCGTGGCGAGCATGCACCCCATGCATGAACGACGGCTCAAAGGCGACATCAAGCCGGCAGGGCAGCGCTCAGGAGCCCAACCGCCGCCAGATCCTCGATGAGGGGATCCAGCGCCCGGATGTCGCGCGCGCCCGCGAAACCCTGGACCATCGCCCGGCTGAGGCCCAGCCCTTCGTAGTCGCGGAGCCGTTGCCGCCGAGCCGCGCCTGGCGGGGCATCGGCGGCCCCCCAGATGTGGATCGAGACCTTCAGCGTCGACGGATCGCGATCAATTTCCCGGCAGCGGTCGGCAATGACGGCCAACGCCCGTTCCACGTCTTCGGGCGGCATCGCGTCCAGGTTCAGCTCGTCGGCAAAGCGGGCCGCCAGCCGCCACGTCACCTTTGGACCGTTGCCACCGACGACGATCGGCAACCGCGGCTGTTGGAGCCCCTTTGGCTCGTGGATCGCGTCGCGCACGTGGGCGTGCCTGCCTTCGTATGTGGCTCGCCCGGGCGCGAGCATGCGAGTGATGATCTCGAGGTGGTCGGCCAGGATGGCCAATCGTTCGGAGGCGTCGGGGAAGCCGTAGCCGTAGGCCAGCCACTCGTCCTGCTTCCAGCCCGCCCCGATTCCCAGCTCCGCGCGGCCGTTGCTGATGACGTCGACGGTCGAGATCATCTTGGCCGTCAGCGCGGCGTTGCGGTACGCCGCCGCCAGCACGAGGTGCCCGAGCCGCGCCCCCGCGGTCACCGTCGCCAGTGCCGCGATCTCGACGAACGGCTCGAAGATGGGCGCCTCGATGAGCGGTGGATCGACCTGGAAGTGGTCGTACAGCCAGAGCGATTCGAAGCCCTGCGCCTCCGCCCACCGGGCCACCTCGACCGTCGCCTCCCAGGCCTGCCGCGCCTCCATGCCGAGGTATTCGCGGTCGCAGCCCTGCGGCAGCGTCAACCCGATCTTCACGTCGTCCCTCCCTGCCACGGCCCGAACGTCGCCTCGACGCCCGCGCGAACGCGCTCGATGAGCTCATCGGTGGCCGGCTCGACGTCGGCCACGGAGTACCACAGCCCCGCCTCGCGGACGTACGACCCCAGGGTCCTCATCGCTTCCGCGGCGTCGTCCCAGGTCACGCCCATCGCCTCCGGCCGGATGTCGACACCGGCCCGCTTGATGGCGGCGAGCATCCCGTCCAGATCGTTGTCCTGGAGCGCACTGCCCACGCAGATCCCCAGGCCCACCGGCTGGCCGTGGATGAAATGGCGGCCGGTCAGCCGCTCCAGGTTGTAGAAGAAGAAGTGCTCCACGCCTTCGATATGGCGCGGGTTCCAGCCCGAATCGTGGTACGTCGTGCCGCCCCAGAGGTGGGCTGCAACGAGCGTGCGGATCCCCGCCTCGTTGACCTCGCGGATGTCATCGAGATGCGCCAGCACGCTGTCGAGGCGTTCCTTCGCCTCGGCCACAAGGCGTTCGTCGTAGGGCCAGCGAGCCTCCGTCTTGCCCAGCTTCGCCGCCAGCCGCCAATCGGCGTGCGCGGTGTGATAGCACAGCACGTCGCCCACTCCGCTGCGGTTGAGCGCCGGCGGCGCGGACTGGATAATGTCGAAGTCGATGTACACCGCCTGCGGCACGGCCCAGCCCATGTAGCGCACGAGGCCGTTGACGCGCAGCCCGGAGCGATGGCCGAACGGCGCATTAACCGTAGTCGCGGTGGGCACCTGGAACAGCGGCGCCCGCGTCCGCCAAGCGAAGAACTTGGCCACGTCGAGCGCCTGTCCGCCGCCCAGCCCGATGATGCCGCCGAACTCAGGCAGACCCTCGATCGCGGCCTCCAGCTCGTCCAGCTCGAGCGTCGTCACGAGGTGGACGCCGGCGAGGTGCGGGCCGGCGAGCGCGGCCTCGAATCGGGGCCATAGATCGGCCATCGTCACGACCAGGTACGGCCGGTGGACGAAGAACGGCAGCTCCGCGACGAGCTCGCGCCCGAAGACGGTCGGGAAGCCGCCCGGCGTGGTCGCCTCCGGGACCTTGCTCACGAAACCGGCGCCTCCGGGGCAATCGATGGCACGCCCGCGCCCTTGATGAGCGTGACGTCGTTGATCCCCAGGCGGACCTTGCCGTGACTCTCGATGAGCGTCAGGCGCTGGCCGCCGCTGACGTCCGCCCGCAGCTCCCGGCCCCCGACGTCAACCCGCAGCTGCGCCGTGGGGCCCTCGAAGATGACCCGCTCGATCTTGCCCTCGATGATGTTCTGGTACTCGGCCCCCTCGCCGTCGTTCAGGACGACCAGGTTCTCCGGGCGGAGGTAGACGAAGACGGCGTCGCCGGGGGCGGCGTCGAGGCGTCCCCGGCAGCGCAGGCTGAAGCCGCCGGCGGCGACCAGCGTTCGGGCGTCGCCACCGGAGCCTTCGGTGCCAGTCACCGTCCCGGCCAGCCCGTTGTTGGCGCCGATGAACTCGGCCACGAACGGCGTCCGGGGATGGAGGTAGATGTCGGTCTGGGTGCCGATCTGCTCTGCCCGGCCGGCGTTCATGACCACGATCCGGTCGGAGATTGCGAACGCCTCGGACTGGTCGTGGGTCACGTAGATCGCCGTCTTCCCG
The DNA here is from genome assembly GCA_030948505.1 of Chloroflexota bacterium. Lineage (GTDB taxonomy): Bacteria > Chloroflexota > Limnocylindria > Limnocylindrales > CSP1-4 > JACDAV01. Next base: position 18,311 of record JALZAF010000006.1, on the reverse strand, counting down.
GTCCGTCGCTGCAGGTCGAGGATCGAGTACTTCAGTGAGTCGCGCAGGTTCCTGTCGAGCGCCGACAGCGGCTCGTCGAACAGCAGCACCCGTGGGTCCGTCGCCAGCACCCGCGCCAGCGCCACGCGCTGCTGCTGGCCGCCCGACATCTGCGCCGGCAGTCGCGCGCCGTAGCCCGGCAACCCGACCAGGGCCAGCATCTCCTGCACCCGAGCCGCGATGGCGTTCTTCTTGCCGCCCTTGACCGACAGTCCGAAGCCGATGTTGTCGGCCACCGACAGGTGCGGAAAGAGGGCTGGCGTCTGGAAGACGAAGCCGATGTTCCGCTTGCGCGGCGGCAGCCAGGTCACGTCCTGGTCGTCGAACCAGATCCGGCCACCGGTGGGCTCGACCAGTCCGGCGATCATTCGCAGGGTCGTCGTCTTGCCGCAGCCCGACGGACCGAGCAGCGTGACGAGCTCGCCGTCGGCCACGTCGAGGTCGAAGTCCTGGACGGCAATGGTCGAGCCGTAGAGCTTGGTGATTGCCTCGAGCCGGACGGTAGACATCAGATGAGGTAGGTGCCCTTGAGATAGCGGGTGCCAAAAACGCGGAAGAACGCCAGCACCGCAGCGAACGAGATGAGCTGCATCGTCACTGCCAGGGCCGCCGTCGTTGGCGCGAGACCAGCCGTCCTGATCAGATTGAAGACCCGCAGCGGAGCCGTCGTCACGCTGGGCGGATGTACGAACAGGGTCACGAGGTACTCGTTGAACACGATGATGAAGGTAAGCATCAAGCCCGCGCTCACGCCCGGGCCAATGAGCGGAAAGACGATCCGCCAATAGGTCTGCCAGCGCGTTGCGCCCAGGCAGGCGGCCGCCTCCTCGAAGGTGGCCGGCAGGTCGCGCATGGCCACCAGGATCGGGGTCAGCATCAGGGGGAACGTCCCGACCGCCATCGCCAGCACGAGACCCCAGACCGATGTCGTCAGGTGGTAGGTGAAGTTGTAGACGAGAACCAATGACAGCCCGATCACCGCGCCCGGCACGTAGAGGGGCAGATTGAGGGCGGTAAAGAGCAGCCGTTTTCCGGGGAAGGGATAGCGGACGATGGCGTATGCGGCGGGCAGGGCCGCCACCACGTTGATGATCAGGGTCAGGCCCGCGACCCGGAAGCTCCAGAACAGGTTGTCGCCAAAGCTGCCCAGGACGTACTGGAAGTTCTGGACGGCGTAGGTCCCCCCGGGGCCGGTCAGGGAGTACCCAAGCAGGGTCAGGAACGGCAGCACGAAGACGATCAGGATGACCCAGACGTAGGCATGGCCGGCGAGGCCGAAGATCCATCGCCGGCTGATTCGGCGGCCCGCCGCGACAGGCGCTTGCCGGCGCGCGGGGATGCTCAGGCTGCTCATTCGATCAACGCTCCGCGCGAGTAGCGCAGCGAGAAGTAGCTGACGGCGAAGGCGATGACGAGCAGGAAGACGCTCATCGCGCTCGACAGCCCGTAGTCGGTCTGGACCACGCCCCGCTGGTAGAGCGTCCAGGCGAGCGCTCGTTGCTCGTTCAGCGAGCCAAGCAGGACCGGCTCGGCGAACGTCCCGATATTCCAGCCAAAGACCATCAGGATGCCGGCGATGACCCCGCTCCGGGTGAGTGGCAGGAGGATCCGCCGGAACGTCTGCCACGGGCGCGCGCCGAGGCAGGCGGCGGCCTCCTCGAGGGTCGGGTCGACGTTGCTCAAGGCGGCGCCGATGTTCATCACCATGAACGGGAAGGTGAAGATCGACATCGCGAACACGACCGACGGAAGGCTGTACAGGAGGTCTGTGCTCTGGATGCCCAGCGCCTCCAGGATGGGCGTCGCCGGTCCGCCCGGCAGGAGGATGAAGCGCATCCCGAAGGCGATGTACAGGGCCCCGAACATGGGAAAGACCATGAACGCCCGGACGAGGTCGCGGTAACGGATGCGGCGGACCAGCACATACGCGAACGGGAAGCCGAAGATCAGGTTGACAATCGTCGACAGCGCAGCCAGCTGAAGCGTGATGAAGACGTTTGGCAGGTAGCGCGAAAACATCGCCACGTAATTGGCTGTGGAGTAGTCCGGGCCCTTCACGGACAGGTACGACGAGCCCAGCGTGAAGCTCATCTGGACGATGAACGTCACGGGGTAGTAGAGAAACGCGACCACCAGCACAACCGCGGGCGTGACCAGCAGGAAGCCGGTCAGCCGCCGATTGCGCTCGCGGCGGCGGATCTCACCGGCGATCGCGGGCGCCGCCAGGCTCAGCGGCTGGGCCATCGATCAGCTCACCTTGTGACGCGGCTTCCCCGCCCGCACGGCGGACGGGGAAGCCAGGAGACCTGGATTACTGGCCGATCTTCGAGGCGTAGTAGTCCTGCCACTCCTTCTGCGCCTTGTTGTAGGCGGGCCAGTCGACGACCTGGAACGACGTCTTGATCTGGTCGAGGGTGGGGAAGTAATTGAAGTAGTCCTTGGCGAACCAGGATGGGACCTGGCTTACATAGTCGGGTCCAAGGAAGCCCTCGCTCAGCTCACTCCACGGCCCGTGGTCGATCGGCCAGGCGTTCGGGAACTGGACGTCCTTGGCCAGACGCCAGTTGATGAAGATCTGGGCAAGGACCGGGTGAGCCGCGCCCTTGGGAACCCACAGGTAGCCGTTGACGGGATAGATCTTCGCCGGCACAAGCAGTGCCGCGTCCGTGTTCCCTCCGAAGTATTCGAGACGAGCGAGGCTGTTCCAGAAGCTGACGGCGTCGGCCGCGTGGCTGCGCAGGAGCTGCTGCATCTCGGCCGAATCGGGCGTGTACTTCAGAACGTTCGGCCCGATGTTGGCAACCGCCCAGTCGACGACTGCCTTCATCTGGGCGGGATCCTTGTAGTCCTTGCCCAGCTCGGCCGCGAGACCGAGGAAGAGGCCGCCGTTGGTGATGTCGCCGGGGGGTGGCAGGACGACCTTCTTCTTCATTCGGGGATCAGCCAGATCCTTGAGGGTCTTCAGCCACGGCGCCTTGGACTTGCTGTAGACCACGGCCGGGAAGGCCGTCGACTGGAAGGCGATCGTGGTCGGGACGTGCTGGAACTGGTCGAGGACGAGACTCTGATTGGGGATCAGGCCGGAGGGCAGAACGTTGTCCACCAGGCCCTGGTCCATCGCATCGGCCCAGTAGTTTTCCTCGACCGCGATCACGTCGTAGGGCGCCGGATTGCCGCCCGTCTTGGCGGCGGCCAGCTTGGTGAGATAGGTGCTGGGCTGCTGCGTGCCTTCATAGGTCAGCTTGACGTCAGCGCCATAGGTGTCCTTGACGTACTTCTGGAACTGCTTGACGAGCTCATCGTTGGCCGTGTACGTCCAGTTCCCCACGACGACCGAACCCTCCGCGGCCACCGCGGCCTTGACCTCGTCGGGCGTCATGTCCTTGTTCACGATCGAGACGTGCAACGTGCCGGCGGCGGCACTTGCCGGCGCACTCGCGGGGGCACTGGACGCGGTCGTCGCGGCGGGACTCGATCCGCCGCCTGTCGACGCCGCCGGCGTTCCGCTCGAGCAAGCCCCCACCAGCAGAACTGTCGAGACGACCAGCGCTCCAAGTCGCAACGCCGCCGACAGTCGCGTTGTTCTGTGCATCAACGATCCTCCTCCGTGCGCTCCAAGGCGCTAAGCCTGCCACGCTCCGAACGTGGCGTAGACGCGATCCCTGACGTGCTCGATGACATCTTCGGTGACCGGTCGCGCGTCCGCGATCGTGTACCACAGGTCGGCGTGGCGGACGTACCACGCCAGGCGCCGCATGGCCGTTGCGGCATCGTCCCAGCTGATTCCCATCGCCTCCGGGCGGATGTCGACGCCCACGCCGTGCAGTGCCGACAGGATCATCTCCGGGTCGTTCTCCTGGAGGACGGCGCCGAAATAGGTGCCCAGGCCCACCGCCTGGCCATGGATGAAGTGGCGGCCGGTCAGGTCCTCCAGGGCATACAGGTAGCAGTGGTCCACGCCGTCGAGATGGCGCGTGTTCCAGCCGGCGTTGTGGAACGCGGCTCCGCCCCAGCGATGGGCGAGCATGAGCGTCCGGATTCCGCGGTCGCTGACCGCACGGATCTCGTCGAGGTCGGCCAGGACGGAGTCGAGGACCGCCCGGGCCTCGTCGACGAGTCGCTGGTCATAGGGCCATCGGCGTTCCTCCTTGCCCGAATCGTGGGCCAGCTTCCAGTCGAAATGAGCGGTGTGATGACAGAGCACGTCGCCGATGCCGCTGCGGTTGAGCAGCGGGGGCGCGCCGCGGATGACGTCGAAGTCGACGTACACGGCCTCCGGGACCGCCCAGCCCATGGCGATCGCCTGGCCCTCGTGACGCAAGACGGAGCGATGGCTGAATGGCGCGTTGGTGGTCATCGCGGTGGGGACGTGGAAGATGGGCCGGCCGCGCGACCAGGCAAAGAACTTGGCCACGTCGCTGGCCTGACCGCCGCCCAGGCCGATCACGCTGGCGAACTCGGGCAGATCGGCCGCCTGCGTCTCCAGCTCCGCGAGGTCGAGCGTGGTGACGCAATGGACGCCCGCCGCGTGCGAGTCGAAGAGGTGCTCGAAACGCGGCCACAGGTCGGCCATCGTGACGACCAGGTAGGGATGGTGGACGAAGTTGGGCAGCTCCCCGATGAGCTCGCGACCGAAGACGGTCGTGAACGCCGGCGCGGTGGGCGCGGCCGGAGCGGCGAGAGCAGCCGGAGCCTGGCTCACCGGGGCGTCATCGCGCGAGGAAGGTCGTCCACGGGCCTCCTCCTGGCACCCGATCAGGGCACCGGCCATGGGCTTAACGATAACGCTTGACGTTTTCGCTCATCGCGAACGATAGTCGGCGCTGTCAAGGGGCCGTCCGGGAGGGGTGGAGGGAGTGGCAAGACCGGCGACCGGGTCGGTCCGGCTGCGCGACGTCGCGTCGGCGGCCGGAGTCTCGATCACGACCGTATCGCGCATCCTCAACGGGCGCGAGACCGGCGTCCCGGTGCGCGACGCCACCCGCGACCGCATCCTGGCCGTGGCGTCCGAGTTAGGCTACAGGCCGAACCTCCTTGCCCGCGCGCTGCGCGGCAGCCCGAGCTCGCTGCTGGGCGTCATCGCCCGCGACATCTCCGACCCGTTCCACGTTCAGGTCCTGCGCGGCATCAACGAGGCGGCTCGCTCTCGCAACTACCGGCTCTTCCTGGGCCACGTCGATTACCGGCCGGACGTCGCCGCGATGTACGGCTCGATGTTCGAGCAGTCCCACGCCGACGGGATCATCGTCATGGGCGACATCCAGGGCGGTGAGAAGACGCTCGACGACCTGGCCGCACGGCTGCACAACGTGGTCGGCGTCAGCGACCGCATCCGGCGGGGACCGATTCCCGGCTGCTACGTCGACAACGTCAGCGGTGCGCGCCAGGCGCTCGACCATCTGTGGAATCTCGGCCATCGCAGCATCGTCTGCGTATCCGATTCCCGGACCCTCGATGGCCCGCTCCGCGCGGAGGTGTACGAGGCGTACATGCGCGACCACGGCGCGGGCGACCGGGTCCGGGTCTACTTCACGACCCAGCCCGACCCCGAGCCAAGCTATCGGCTGGGGCGCGAGCTGTTCGGTCGTTTCGACCGGCCGAACCGTCCCACGGCGGTCTTCGCCGCCTCCGACACCATCGCCATCGGGCTCCTGCAGGCCGCCTTCCAGGCCGGCATCGCGATCCCCCGCCAGCTGTCGATGGTCGGCTTCGACGACATCGACATCGCCGCATTCACGGTGCCGGGCCTCACGACCGTCAGCCAGAACGGCGTCGAGATGGGCCGCATCGCGGCGGACATGCTGCTCGACATGATCGAGCGGGGCACGCCCGGCGCCGAAGTCGAGGACGTGGTCATGGCGCCGCACCTGGTGGTCCGCCAGTCCACCGCTCCGACCCCCTCGACGTAGCTCGGCGAGCCGCGAACGTCCACGGACGATCCGTCAGGAGGCGCACCTCGAGCGCGGTCTTGACGATGACCAGGATGACGAGGAAGCCGATCGGGGCGCCGAGGATGGCGATCCCGACGCCGCCCAGGGTGATCGCACCGAACAGGACGAAAACCCTGACGAACGGGTCGCGCAGCAGCTCCAGCGACGACACCGTCCGGTAACGCTGGCCGCGCACGTAATCCAGATAGAACGACACGAGCTGGCTGCCGACAAGGCCGGCAGTGCCCCACAGGACGACGTCGACGGGTGCGCCGGTCCAACCCGTCCGGCTCGCGCCGAGGTAGAAACCGCCACCGGCAATCTGGAGGACGAGGACGCCGACGAACAACCAGAAGAACTCGTAGATCGCCAGCCAACCCAGGGCGAGGATCCAGGAGCTGCCGCCGGGCCCTCGGGTGATGTTGGCCTCACCGCCGCCCCCGGTGAGGCGCATCGCCTTGAGGATCTTGAGCGCGTTGATCGGCCCGATGACCCCCGTCTCGATCCAGTACATGACGAGGATGCCTGGCAGGCTCCAGCCGAGACGAGCGGCGCCGAAGAGTGGCACGAGGTTTCCGGCGACAAGGGCCGCGGTGCTCAACCAGATCCTGGCATCCGCGGGAGACGCGACCGGCGAACGATTCACGCCCCAACGATAGCGAACCCGATCCTCGCCGCGACTAGGATTGACCCATTCGCTCGCCAGAGGCGCCGATGACCCCGACAGGAAAACGCTTCTGCCCTCGTTGCGGGACCGACCTCGTGGCCGATATGGCCTTCTGCCCGGGTTGTGGTCTCAACACCTCCGAAGCCGCGCCGGGACGGCCGCCCACGGCCTCCGCGGATGCCACCACGCCAATGGATGCCGCCACCGGGGCGCCGGCTCCTGCGCCCGTCGAAACCGTGCCGGCCCCCAGTGCGAATTCGGTTCGTCCGTTCTCAGATCGAGGCCCGCACATTCCAGGGATCGTGATCGCCGGCCTCCTGGTCATGGTGGGCCTGATCGGTTTCGGCCTGCTCACTCGTCCGTCCGCAAGTCCTGCCCCCGGGGTTGGCGCCGGCGGTGCCGGAGGCCAGGTGCTGCCAGGGTCCACGGCCGTCCCCAGTGCCCCGATCGTGGGCCTGACGATCCTGAGCCCAACCGACGGCCAGGCGGTCGCGACGAAGGACGTCAACGTGATCGGGCTGGCGCCGCCCGGCGTCAGCGTCACCCAGGACATCAGCTTCGGGTTCGACCAGCATGCCACCGCTGATGGCACCGGCCACTGGACGATCAAGGTGGGCCTCAAGGATGGCGAGAACAAGCTCGTCTTCCGTATCGGCGACGACGCATCCACGAGGAAGGAGCTCCGGGTCACCTACACGCCACAGGCTCCCTGAGCGTGTACCGCACGTAACCGAGCCGAAAGGTTCTCCGGGGGAGACTGCGGATCATGAATTCGGCAGCTCCCCGTACCTCCCCAGACCGCGATCGTGCCGTTCGCCGGCTGTCGCGCCTGACGATCGGAACCGCGATCGCGGGAACGCTCGGGTCGGTCGCCTTTGGTGGCCTCGCCGCCCTCACCTACCGCGGCTCTTCGACGGTCGCAACGACGGCCGCGCAGCTCGCGCCCTCCTCCGTCGCCGCGCCATCACCCAGCGCAGGGGCGTCTTCGGGCTCGAGCCTCCAGGCTGCCACCCCCTCCCCGACCACGAAAACGACCACGACCACGACGCCGCGCTCGGCGCACGTCTCGACCGGCGGATCGTAGTGACCGTCTTGTCGGCGGCCTGGCGGGCGATCGGGACCGAAGTCGTCGTGCTCGTCGACGGTGGGCAGCTGTGGCGCGCCAGGGCGGCCGTCGACTCGGTCATTGAGGCCGCCGATCGCGCCTACAGCAGGTTTCGTCCAGACAGCGAGTTGAGCGGCCTGGCCGAACGTCCGGGCGAGGATGTCGTGGTCAGTCCCCTGCTCGCCCGCGCCATCGAAGCCGCGCTACGCGGCGCGCAGGCGTCGAATGGGCTCGTCGATCCCACCGTCGGGCGGGTCCTTCGGCTGTCCGGCTACGACGGCGAGTTCTCACTCGTCGCCACGCGGGCTCACCCGATCGTCGTTCACATCGAGGCGGTGCCGGGCTGGAAGGCCCTTTCGTGGGATGCCTCTCGCCGGCGGATCCGTGTTCCGGCCGGAGTCGAGCTCGATTTCGGGTCGACCGGCAAGGCCCTCATCGCGGACCTGGCGGTCGAAGCCGCCTCCACGGCGGCTGGCCCCGACGCCGGCGTCCTCGTCAGTGTTGGCGGCGACATCGCCCTGGCCGGTCCGGCGCCCGCCGAGGGCTGGCGCGTCCTCATGGCGGAGGACTGCACGACGCCGCCCGACGCCGCGGGCGAAATCGCCGTCCTCCGCGGCGGCGCGCTTGCGACCTCGAGCACGACCGTTCGGCGCTGGCGTCGCGGCGAAACCGTCGTCCATCACATCATCGATCCACGCACCGGGCTGCCGGCCGACGGGCCATGGCGAACCGCGTCCGTGATCGCCGCGTCGTGCGTCGACGCGAACATCGCCGCCACGGCCGCGATCGTCCTGGGTGCCGAGGCCGTTGAGTGGCTTACCGCGACGGGCCTGCCGGCCCGGCTCGTCTCCGCGGACGGTGATGTGCTTCGGGTCGGTGACTGGCCGGAGCCCGCCGAATCGGCGACGGCTTGGAGGCCGGCGCGGCGCAACCTGCCGCGTAGCCCGCGACGAACGGAGACCCCCGGATGAGTGACCAGATCCTGTGGTTTGCAACACGCGGAGCGGGCGTTGTCTCGCTGCTGCTGTTCACGGCAGTGACCTGCCTTGGGTTGCTGACCGTCGCTCGCTGGCAGAGCGAGTCGTGGCCGCGCTTCCTCACCGCCGAGCTGCATCGCAGCCTCGCGCTGCTGTCGCTCGTATTCCTCGGCGCCCACATCGCGACCGCCATCCTCGATCCGTTCACCTCACTGGGGATCGTGGCGGCCACCATCCCGTTCGCCTCCTCCTACCGGCCGCTGTGGGTGGGCCTGGGCGTGATCTCGATGGACCTGATCGTCGCGCTGATCGTCACCAGCCTGCTCCGTGAGCGGATCGGGCAGCGCGCATGGCGGACCGTGCACTGGGCCTCGTACGTGGCCTGGCCGCTCGCAGTCGCCCACGGCCTTGGTGCCGGCAGCGACGCATTCGCGCCGTGGTTCGTCGCCATCCAGATCGCCTGCGTGGCCGCGGTCGGCGTAAGCCTGCTGTGGCGGCTGTCCGTCGGCTGGTCGAATCGCGGTCGCCTGCGTGGCGTCGTCGCTGCGGGTAGCGCGCGCGTGGCGACGCCCTTCGCCAACCGGGATACCTGACGTGGAACCGCGATTGCTCGGGGGCCCCGCGCTCGCCGCCGGCGCCGAGCCCCTGAGCGACCACATCGCCCGTCTCGGGCCGCTCCCGCCTGCCGGCCGGGACATCATCCCCACCCTCGAGGCGAGCGGCCTGCTGGGCAGGGGCGGCGCCGGCTTCCCGGTCGGGCGCAAATGGCGAACCGTGGCCGAGCGCGGGGCCGGGGACGCGCGGATCCTCGCCAACGGCGCCGAGGGCGAGCCGCTCAGCGCCAAGGACCGCGCGGTGATGACCCTGCGCCCGCATCTCGTTCTGGACGGGGCGCTGCTCGCCGCCGATGCCGTCGGCGCGCGCGAGGTGGTCCTCTATGTCGGTGCCGAGCACGGCGCGGCGCGCGCCTCGCTCGCCGCCGCGATCGCGGAACGATCGGCGCGGCCCAACGGCCTGCCGACCGCGGTCCGCATCATCGACGCGCCGGTCGCCTACGTGGCTGGTGAAGAATCGGCCGCCGTCCACTTCGTCAACGACGCCGACGCGCGGCCCACGACGACGCCGCCCCGGCCATTCGAGGCGGGCATCGACGGCCGGCCAACCCTCGTCCAGAACGTCGAGAGCCTCGCCCAGGCGGCCCTTATCGCCCGCTACGGCGACCACTGGTATCGGGGGGTTGGCCGCGGCGAGACAGCTGGGTCCGCGCTCGTCTCGATCCGCGGCGTCGGCCGTCCCGGCGTTCGGGAGATCGAGCTCGGGACGACGGTGGGCGAACTGGCCGACGATGGCCTGTTGAACGCTTCGGCGACCCGGGCCGTGCTCCTGGGCGGTTATTTCGGTTCGTGGGCGAGCCGCGAAGAAGCGTGGTCGATGTCACTCGATCCAGCAGCGATGCGCCGCGACGGCCGCTCCTTCGGCTCCGGCGTCGTCGCGTTCCTCGGCCGGGACCGCTGCGGAGTCGAGGCGACGGCGCGGATCATGGACTACATGGCCGGCCAGAGCGCCGCGCAGTGCGGCCCCTGCGTCTTCGGGTTGCGCGCCATCGCCGACACGACAGTTCGCATCGCATCCGGGCGGACGTCGGCCGAGGATCTCGAGCGGGTCGAACGATGGGGCAGGCAACTGGTCGGTCGGGGGGCCTGTCGCCACCCTGACGGGGCGGTCGGCCTCCTGGCTTCGGCGCTGCGGACCTTCGGCGACGAGTTCGCCTTGCACGTTCGAACCGGGCGCTGCTCGGCCCCGCAAATCCGCGAGAAGGCGGCCTGACCGTGATGGACGTGACAACCGCGCAGCTCGTCGTCGACCGGATCCGCTGTGACGGCTACGGCATGTGCGCGGAGCTCCTGCCAGAGCTCATCGAGCTCGACGACTGGGGCTATCCCATCGTCCGCTCGCCTTCGGTGCCAAGGGATCTCGAGGCACTCGCCCGCCGCGCGGTCGCCGTCTGCCCGGTGCTGGCCCTCAAGCTGACGTTCGAAGCCCGGCGGGCGACCGCGCCGGCGACTCAGCGCCGCGCGATCGACGTCCGCGGCTCGTAACGCCGAACATCCTGGGTCGCGCGAACGAGCGCGCGCAGGGTCTCCAGATCGCCGGCAAGGAGCCCGCGTGCCCGCGCCTGGACCAGCACGTTGCCGAGGGCAGTTGCCTCAACGGGGCCCGCCAGCACCGGCACCTCACAGGCGTCTGCGGTGAGCTGGCACAGGAGGGAATTGCGCGCACCGCCACCCACGAGGTGGACAACCTCCACGGACCGACCGGACTGGTGCGCCGCATCACGGACGGCCCGGCCGTAGGCGGCGGCGAGGCTGTCCAGGATGCACCGGACGAGTGCAGCCCGCGTCGCCGGCGGGGGCAAGTCCCGGCGCACGCAGGCCGCCACGATCCGTGCCGGCATGTCGCCGGGCGGCAGGAACGACGGATCGTCGGGGTCGATGATCGGTCCGCCCGAGGGAAGCTCAGCGGCGGCAATCAGCAGTGCGGGCAGCCGTTCGGCGGCCCCTTCGAGCTCCCAGGTCCGGAGCGACTCCTGGATCAGCCATAGACCCATCACGTTGCGCAGGTAGCGAATCCGATCGTCGACGCCGCCCTCGTTCGTGAAGTTCGCCTCGCGACTCGCCTCCGTCAGGACGGCGTGGTCGAGCTCGACGCCGACCAGCGACCAGGTTCCGCAGGCGATGTATGCGAAGGGGGCATCGCCGGCGGGCACGCCGACGACGGCAGAGGCGGTGTCGTGCGAGCCCACGAGCGTCAGGAGCGTCTCGGCGGACACGCCGGTCTCCACGCGCGCCTCATCGCGCAGCGGGCCGATCACGTCGCCCGGAGCCCCCAGCGGCGCGAAGATCGACGGCGGGATGCCGAGCGACTCGATCAGCTCCGTGTCCCACGTGCGGCGGTGAACATCCAGCAGTCCGGTCGTGGACGCGTTGGTGACCTCGGCGACGCGCACGCCCGACAGCCAGTAGCCCAGCAGGTCCGGGATCAGCAACATCGTCCGCGCGGCGTCGAACGCCGCCGAACCGCGGGCCGCGGCGAGCTGGTAGATCGTGTTGATGCGCAGGAACTGGAGCCCAGTCCGGGCGTAGAGATCGGCCGGCGAAATGATCTCGTGGACGGCATCGACGGAAGCGGACGTGCGCTCGTCGCGGTAGTGATACGGATCGCCGAGCAGCGTTCCCGCTTCATCGAGCAGGCCGTAATCCACAGCCCACGAGTCGAGTCCAATGGCAACCAGGTCGTCGGCCGCCCGCGTCGCCTTGCGCAGGCCGGCCAGGACCTCGCGGTAGAGACGCAGGATGTCCCAGTGAAGTCCATCCGGAAGCCGCACCGGCTCGTTCCGGAACCGGTGGATCTCGGTCAGCTCCAGCTCGTTCGGGGCGACCCGCGCGACCATCACCCGACCGCTCGACGCGCCGAGGTCGACGGCCGCGACGAGCCGGCCCGTCACCGCAGGAAGGCTGCCGCGACTCCCGCGTCGACGGGGATGTGAAGGCCGGTCGTCTGACTGAGGTCGCCGCCAGTCAGGGCGAAGACGGCCGCCGCGACGTGTTCGGGCAGAACCTCGCGTTTGAGTAGCGTGCGCTGGGCGTAGAACTCGCCCAGCTTGTCTTCCGGAATGCCGTAGGTTCTGGCTCGATCGGCCCCCCAGCCCTTGGCGAAGATCCCGGAACCGCGCACCACACCGTCCGGATTGACGCCGTTCACCCGAATCCCGAACTGGCCGAGCTCGGCGGCGAGCAACCGCACCTGGTGGGCCTGATCTGCCTTGGCCGCGCCATAGGCCACGTTGTTGGGCCCCGCGAAGAAGGCGTTCTTGCTGACGATATAGACGAGGTCCCCGCCCATCGCCTGGTCGATCAGGATCCGGGCCGCCTCCCGCGAGACGAGGAATGAGCCGCGGGCCATCACGTCGTGCTGCAGGTCCCAGTCGCGCACGGTGGTCTCGAGCAGTGGCTTGGAGATCGACAGGCCGGCATTGTTGACGACCAGATCGACGCCACCGAACGCGAGCACCGCCCGCCGCAATGCGTCCGCGACCTGCGCCTCATCGGTCACGTCGGCGGCAACGCTGATGGCCGTGTCCGTGGTGCCGAGCTCGCGCGCGACGACCTCCGCGCTGGCCGAATCGATATCCGCGACGACCACGCAGGCGCCTTCCGCAGCCAGACGATGGGCGATCGCCCGGCCGATGCCCGATCCGCCACCGGTCACGAACGCCACCCTCGTGGCAAGCGGCTTCGGCTTCGGCAGCCTCGCCAACTTCGCTTCCTCGAGCACCCAATACTCGATCCGGAACTTCTCCGCTTCGGGAATCGGAGTGTAGGTCGACAGCGACTCGGCACCACGCATCACGTTGATCGCGTTGACGTAGAACTCGCCGGCGACTCGGGCGGTCTGCTTGTCGGCCCCGAACGAGAACATCCCCACGCCCGGCACCAGGACGATCGCCGGATCGGCCCCGCGCATCGGTGGGCTATCGGCCGTCGCATGACGCTCGTAGTAGGCGCGGTAGTCCGCTCGATATTCCTGGTGCAGCGCCTTCAGGCGGGCGGACACGTCGGCGATGTCGGCCGTGGGTGCAAGGTCGAGGGCCAGCGGCCGGACCTTGGTCCGCAGAAAGTGATCCGGGCACGAGGTCCCCAGGGCGGCGAGCCGGGGGTGCTCGGCCCGGGCGACGAAGTCGAGCACGGCCTCGCTGTCTGTGTAATGGCCGACCATCGGCCGGTCCGTCGAGGCCAGCCCACGGACGAGCGGCAGCAAGGCAGCGGCCCGGGCGTGGCGCTCCTTCTCGGGGAGAGCCTCGAAGCCGGCGATCCGCGCTCCGAAGGGCTGGGGCCGGCCGTTGTCCGCGATGAACCGTTCGGCCGTCGAGATGATCTCAAGCGATCGCGCCTCGCATTCCTCGGAGCTGTCGCCCCAGGCGGTGATCCCGTGCCCACCGAGGATCGCGCCGATCGAGTCCGGATGGGCGCGACGGACTTCAGCCATATCCAGCCCTAGCTGGAAGCCTGGCCGGCGCCATGGGACCCAGGCGACGCGATCCCCGAAGCAGCGACGAGTCAGGGCCTCGCCGTCGGCCGCGGTCGCGAGGGCGATCCCCGAGTCCGGGTGCAGATGGTCGACATGATCAGCCTCGATAAGGCCGTGCATGGCGGTGTCGATCGAGGGCGGTGCTCCGCCGCGACCGTGGAGGCAGTAGTCGAAGGCGGCGACCATCTCGTCTTCCCGGTCGACGCCCGGGTAGACGTCCACGAGGGCACGCAGCCGATCGAGCCGGAGGACGGCCAGTCCGGTCTCCGTCAGTGTCCCGAGGTCCCCGCCCGAACCCTTCACCCACAGTAGCTCGACGGGTGACCCAGTGGCGGGATCGATGCCCGTCCCCTTGGCCGACGTGTTCCCGCCCGCATAGTTCGTGTTGCGCGGGTCCGATCCGAGCCGGTTCGAGCGCTCAAGCAGGGCGGTGAAGGAGGAGCTGCTGTGCGGACTCACGGACTTGACGCTCATGCGCCCCAGCCTGCCTGCTGGCCACCGACCCGCTCGGCCACGATCCGCTTGCCATAGCCGGACCGGGCGTAGGCGCCCATGGGATCGGGATCGAGACCGAGCCCGCCGCGGACCTCGGCCAGGAGCGGGCGGACGTCGGTGTTATAGGCGTCCATGAGGATGGCATTGGCGCCGAGTACGTCTCCCCGGCCCTGCGCCGCGGCCAGCTCGTCGCCGTTCACGAGGAGCGCCTTGGCGGTGGCTTCCTGGACGTTCATGACCGATCGGATCTGGCCCGGGATCTTCGGTTCGATGTTGTGGCACTGGTCGAGCATGAAGGCCACGCCCGACTCCTGACTCAGTCCCCCCGCGCGCACCACTTCGTACATGATCCGGAATAGCTGGAAGGGATCCGCCGACCCGACCATCAGGTCGTCGTCCGCGTAGAACCGCGAGTTGAAGTCGAAGCCACCCAATCGAGCGGCCCGCAGCAGGGACGCCACGATGAACTCGATATTGGTGCCCGGTGCGTGGTGGCCGGTGTCGACGACGACGCGAGCTTTCGGCCCGGCTGCGATGCACTGGATGTAGGCGGTCCCCCAATCCGGGACGTCCATGGTATAGAACGACGGCTCGAAGAACTTGTACTCGAGAAGCATCCGCTGGTCCCCTGCCAGCCGCGCGTGGACCGCGGCGAGCGCCTCGGCGAGCCGGTCCTGGCGCGTGCGGATGTCGTCCTGGCCGGGATAGTTCGTCCCGTCGGAGAACCATAGCTTCAAGTCCCGCGAGCCGGTCGCGTCCATGATGTCGATGCAGGCGAGCAAATGGTCCAAAGCCTTGCGCCGGACGCGCGGATCCGGGTTGCAGACGCTGCCGAGCATGTAGTCGTCGTCCTGGAAGACGTTGGAGTTGATCGTCCCCAGGGCGACGCCGACATCCGATGCGTGGCGAGCCAGGTCGGCGTAATCGTCGACCCGGTCCCACGGGATGTGGAGCGCGACGCTCGGTGCCACGCCCGTGAAGCGATGGACCTGGGCGGCATCGGCGACTTTCTCGTGTGGCGTCCGAGGCACACCCTTCTGGGCGAAAACCTTGAAGCGCGTGCCCGAGTTACCAAACGCCCACGAGGGCAGCTCGATCCGCTGGGCTCTCAGTGCCGCGATCACGGCCGGGTTGCTCGTCACGTGCGCCTCCGTTGCCCGTCGGGCGCATATGCGCCCTCACCCTGGGGGTGGTAGCGTGCCACAGATTTCGCTTGCTTTCAATTACTTTCTTGACATTACGTTCGCGAGCGGTTTACTGTGCCTTGGCCATCCATCGAAAGCCCGCGTCGCCGGGACCAAGGAGAGGCTGTGACTGTTCCCGCCAGCGCCTCCCCCCGGGAGGTCTTCGCCCGGGAGCGCCAGGAACACATCGCCCGCATCGTCGAGGAGCACGGGCGAGCCCGGGTGGCCAACCTCGTGGCGCAGTTCCGGGTTTCGGCCGTGACGATCCGCAAGGACCTTGTCGTGCTCGAATCGCAAGGGCGGCTGGTCCGCGCCCACGGTGGCGCCATCACCGTCGACCGCAGCCGGCCGGAGCTGTCGTTCGATATCCGCGAGCGCCTTCAGCCGGACGAGAAGCAGCGGATCGGTGCCGCCGGCGCCTCCCTCGTCCACGACGGCGAGAGCATCGTCATGGACGCGAGCACGACGGCGCTGTCGGTTGCGCGCCACCTGAAGGCGCGCGAGGCGTGGAGCCAGCTGACGGTCATCACCAACGGCCTTCGGCTGGCTTCTGAGCTCGCGGGTCACCGGGGGATCACCGTGCTGATGCTGGGCGGCCGGGTGCGCTGGGAGGCGCTGTCGGTCGTCGGCCAGCTGGGCGATGGGCTGTTCAGCCGGATCAACGTCCAGAAGGCATTCCTTGGCGCGGCGGGCTTCACGCTCGATTCAGGCCTCGCCGACGCGACGGACGAGGAGGCGCAAATCAAGCGGTCGATGGTCGCCGCTGCGAGCGAGGTCATCGCCATCGTCGATCACACGAAATGGGGGCGCGCAGCCTTCGCGACATTCTGCGCGACGGACCAGGTCAGCATCGTCCTGACCGATGAGGACGCGCCGGAAGCGATGGTCCGGGCGCTCAGTGCTCGCGGCATCGAGGTCCGGCTCGCCGGCCCCGACCAGATCTCGCGGCCCGACACGGCGGCGCCCGACACGACGAGGTCGTCCCCGTGACCTCGGCTGCGTCCGTCGCCACGCCAGCTCGCGCCGAGTTGCGCGGGATCTCCAAGCGATTCGCCGCCACGCAGGCGCTCGATGACGTTTCACTCGACCTGTTGCCGCGCGAGATCCATGCGCTCGTAGGTGAGAACGGCGCCGGGAAGAGCACGCTGGTGAAGATCCTCGCCGGCATCCATCAGCCGGACAGCGGGACGATCTGGCTCGACGGGGCACAGACGCAGATCCACGGTCCAGCCCGCGCCCGCGCGCTGGGCATCGCGGTCGTGCACCAGGAGCCGCGCCTCTTTCCGGACTTGACGGTCGCCGAGAACGTGTTCATTGGGCATGCGCCGTCCGGCCGCCTGGGCACGATCGACTGGGGCGGGATGCGGGTCGCGGCGCAAGCGCTGTTTGCCGAGCTCGACGTCCAGCTGGACGCAGGCGCTCCGGTCAGAGGCCTGTCGATGGCCGACCAGCAACTGATCGAAATCGCCAAGTCCCTCTCGGTCGACGCGCGCCTCCTGATCCTGGATGAGCCCACGGCGTCGCTGTCCGCCCATGAGGTCAGGCGGCTGTTCGCGATCGTTCGTCGGCTCCGTGATCGCGGGGTGTCGGTCCTGTTCGTGAGTCATCGCCTGGACGAGGTTTTCGAGCTGTGCGACCGCGCGACCGTCTTGCGCGACGGCCGCCACGTGATCTCGACGGCGACGCGGGACCTCAGTACGGCCGATCTCGTGCGGCACATGGTGGGACGAGCCGTGTCGCTGTTTCCGAAAGTCGAGGCTCCGATCGGCGACGTCCTGCTCGAGGTTCATGGTCTGACGAGGGTCGGCGTCTTCCGTGACGTCGGGTTCTCGGTCCGCGCCGGGGAGATCGTCGGCTTCGCCGGCCTGATTGGCGCCGGCCGTACGGAAGTCGCCCGGGTCCTCTTCGGGATCGACCAGCGCGACGAGGGCGAGATCCGGCTACGCGGGCATGCCGTGAGCTTCGCGAGCCCATCGGAAGCAATGGACAACGGCATCGCGTACCTGCCGGAGGACCGCCACGAGGAGGGCCTCGTCCTCGATTTCTCGATCGCCCAGAACGTGACGCTGCCGATCCTGCCGAGGCTGTTTCCGCGCCTCCTCGTCCGGTCATCGACTGAGCGCCGTGTCGCGGACGAGTACACCAAGCAGTTTGACGTCCGGATGACCGGCGTCGACCAGCTTGTTGGCGCGCTGTCGGGCGGCAACCAGCAAAAAGTCGTGCTGGCCAAGTGGCTGGCCTCGAAGCCACGCGTGCTGATCCTCGACGAACCTACCCGCGGCATCGACATTGGCGCCAAGGTCGAGGTCCACCGGATCATCTCGGAGCTGGCGGCCTCGGGTCTCGGGATCATCCTGATCTCGAGCGATCTGCCGGAAGTCCTCGCCATGTCGGACCGGATCCTGGTCCTCCATGAGGGCCGGATCACCGCCGAGATCCCACGCGGTCGGGCGACCGAGGAACGGGTCATGTTCGCCGCGACCGGCAACGTCCAGCCCGTTGCCGCCGGTGATGCGACTGGCGGCGCCCCCGATGGCTGACGGCGGCGTCGTGGTCGGTCGTTGGCCGGCCCGGACTCGCGGCCAGTGGCTGGCGGTGGTGGCGCGACAGCGCGAGCTGAGCCTGCTCGCGATCATGGTCGTTCTCGGCGGGCTCGTGACGCTCACGGCACCGCAGTTCCTGACCGCCTCGAACCTCAGCCAGGTCGCGGTGCTTGCGTCGGTCATCGCCGTCGCCGCCGTGGGCGAGGCGCTCGTCGTGATCACCCGCAATGTCGACCTCTCGGTCGAGGCGACGATGGGCCTCGTCGCCTACTCCGTTGCCAGC
>JALZAF010000345.1 GCA_030948505.1 Chloroflexota bacterium | reverse complement strand
GCTCGACGAGCTCGCCCGGTTGATCGCCCAGGTGCCGGGAGTCGACCATGCGAGCCAGCTTTCACTCGCCGACCTCGGCTCCGACGCGCTTTCGCGGAACGGGACCGTCGCTCCGGGTCACACCAAGATCCTCGGCTTCGACGCCGACTACGCGAGTCGCGACGCGACCATCCGCATCGTCGAAGGCGCGCTCAGTCCGACCGGCGCGGTGATCAGCGCTGAAGCCGCCCGCGCGCTGAATGCCCGGATCGGAGACACCGTTACCGCGACGCTGCCGGACGGCTCGACGATCCACGCGACCATCAGTGGGATCGCGGACCTCAGCCGGTCACGGTCGCTGTTCTCCAGCCGTCGCGGTGGAGACCTCGAGACCTTCATCTACTCGCGAAACTCCATCGTCGTCTCGCCACAGGTCTTTGCCACCATCGTGCAACCGGCCTACGAGCGGGCAGCCACGGCGCGCGGTACGCGGCTGAAGAATCCGCCGCTTCGTGAGATCGACATTACCCTCCGGCGCCAGCTTCTCCAGGCGGACCCGGCCACGGCGCTCCTCGAGACGCGGCGGATCGCCACGGACGTCAGCGCCGTCGCGGCCCACCAGGATTACCTGCTCGACAACATCTCCAACACGCTCTCCGTCGCGGTCCAGGACGCCGCGGTGGCAAAGCTGCTGTTTGTCTTCCTCGGCGTCCCGGGCCTCTTCCTGGCGTCGCTCCTGGCGGCCTACGCGGGCACCGTGCTCGCCGAAGCCCAGCGCCGTGAGCAGGCGACGCTGCGGATCCGCGGCGCGAGCCGTCGCGACCTGCTGCGCATGCTCACCGCCCGGACCGGCCTCCTGACGGGCGCGGGATCCGTGGTCGGCCTCGCAATCGGCTACCTCGCCGCTGCCGCGATCCTTGGCCAGCAGTCGCTGGCACTGGCGAGCCCGGCCAGCCTCGTCACGTCCGCGTTGCTCGGCAGCGTCGGCGGGTTCGCGTCCACTGGCTTCGCACTGTTCATCACCGGGCGCCGAACCATCGACCGCGAGATCAACGAGGATCGCGCTCGATTCGCGGCGCGGCCGCCACTCTGGCGCCGAGCCCGGCTCGACATCCTCGGCGTGGCGATCGTTGCCGCCGGCACGGCCATCGCGATTCAAACGCACTCGTTCGACGGTGCTGCAGGGTCCGTGTACTTCGGCCGGGCCGTGCAGCTGAACGTCAGCCTTCTGGTCCTCCCCGTCGCCGTCTGGTTGACGGGCAGCTTGCTGGGGGGGCGCGTGATCGGATCCGTGCTCGGGTGGGCTCGGCCGGACTCGACGAGCTCGGTCGGGCGTCCTCTCCCGAGCCTCTATCGGCTGAGCATCGGGCGCCGGCCATGGGCGATCGCCAACGCCGCCATCGTCGTAGCGCTGATAGTCGGGCTCGCGACCAGCCTGGGGGCCTTCACGGCATCCTACGAAGCGGCCAAGTCACGCGACGCCCGCTATGCCACGGGTTCCGACATCCGTATCACGCCCACCCCGACCTCGGCACGCATCTACACGGTCGCCGATGCCGGTCTGTTCAAGACCGATGGCGTCGCCGCGACCTCGCCCGTCATCTACACGGTCAGCAACGTCATTCTCCGCAGCGCACGAACATCCGACCCCGCCAACCTGGCGGCCGTCGACCCGGCCACGTGGTCCAGCGTCGCGCCACTCGGCGACGAACATTTCGACGTTGGTGACGCCGCATCGGCGCTGAAGACCCTCCAGGCCGACCCAAATGCGATCTTCTTGAGTCAGGACAGGGCCTCCTTTCTCAGGACGAAAGTCGGCGATACCCTGCACGTGCTGCTGGTTCGCTCCACGCCGGATCAGACGTCGGTGGATCTCCGCGTCGCGGGCTTGTTCGAGCGACTCCCCGGCTTTCCCGACGGGGCCGACGCACTCATGTCCATCCACAAGCACACCGCGGCCGTTCCGTCGAAAGCGCCCGACTTCTTCCTGGCGGCTGCGAACAGCATCGACGACGCTGGTCTCCAGCGAGCCCTGTCCTCCATCGAGCAAGGGCCGGCAGCCACGGATCACCTGCAAATCGACACCCGGGTCAGCACCCTGTCGCGCGACCAGTCGAGCCTTGCCGCGCTCAATATCGCCGGGCTGGCCGGCCTGGACTCGACGTTCGCCCTGGCCATGGCGGTGATCGCCGTCGCGATCTTCGTGTTCGGGCTGCTGCTGCAACGGCGCCGGGAGTACGTGACCTTGCGGGCACAGGGCCTCGAGGGGCGCACCATCCTGGCACTCATCGCTGCCGAGGCGAGCACGGTCGCGATCGCAGGAGCCATCTTCGGGCTTCTCGTGGGCGCTGGGATGGGTTTCTATTTCGTGAGCGTCCTCAGGCCGCTGTTCGTGCTCAGCCCGGACTATTCGCTTCCGCTGGCTGTGGCCGCCGTGCCGGTTGCGCTCGTCGCCATTGCGACGCTTGTCGCCTCCCTGACGGCCTTGAGGCTCATCAACAGGCTCGATCCGACGGAGCTCCTTCGCGACGAGTAGATGCTGACCCATCGGGTGCGCACGGCCGGCGCAGACGGTGCCGCAGGGTCCTTGTGGAGCCGCCGCGGGACACCCGGGTTAGGCAACCGGCGGAGCGGATCGTCGTCGATCAGGCCGTCCGGCGGGGCACCACCCGAAGATGACCTTGAGCCGGCGGACGAAACCAGCCACCGAGACCGGCGCGACGCCCGCCTCCCGGAGCGCGACGACGAACCCGCGCGCCTGAACGGTCGTCACCGCGAGGGCCGGGTCTTGGCCGCGATGGGCCTGGATGCGCACGAATCGCCGGCCGATCATTCTGTACACCCCCTACTTCGCCGTCGGCTCGCTGGACATCACGGACAAGTGCGTTTATCTCGTCTCGAACGGCCAAAGGACCTTTCTGTTCTGGCCGGCAGACCGAACGATGTGGATGGCCGCAGCAGGGTCAGTCAGCTTCGCGAATTCCATGGATCGCAGGTGGCTAGGGCCCGACGTACTTGAACGAGCTCATCAGCGAGTCGAACGCAGTCTGGTTGTCCGCCAGGCCGTCGCTGCTCGACGACGCGAACAGGACGACATAACCCCGGCCGCCGTGGAGTGCCGCAAGCTTGATGACGTTGTAGCCATCGGAACAGGAGGCGGTCCACTCCAGTGCGTTCTCGCCGCCGATCGTCACCGCGGTCGCAGCCTCGGAGTCGTGACAGATATCCGGGGCGAGCTTGACGATCCTGGCCCGCCACCGCGCAAGATCCGTCGCCGAATCGACGGCCGTCGCGCCCGCCACCAGGGTGCGGCTGTCCACCGAGGCGTGATCCCACGCCGGGTCGCCCAGCCCGCATAGGCACGACGCATCCCAGCCCACCGTGGCATGTCCCGTCAGCGAGCCGGTGGGAAGCGTGACCGAGAAGCCGTAGCGATCGGACACGAAGGTCTCGGCTTGGGGCTTGGTCGATCCGGGGACCGCGGACGCGCAACCGGCCGCAACGAGTGCCACGCAGAGCGACGCGGCGATGGTAAGACGCGAGAAGCGGAAACCGAGCGCAGGTCCCATCGATGCCTCGTTCCTGCCTGGAGAACCGAGCCTACCAGAGGGGCGCAATCTTCAGTCGAGGACCTCGACTGCGGCGCGTCAGCGATCGACGGCGCGGCGTGTACTGGACCGGATGAGGGTTGACGTCGTCCGCGTCACCGAGGTCGACGCCCCACGACCAGCGTTGGGGCGGCAGCGACCGCCTGCTTCCCGCCCTTCACGTGACGGGAGGGTCAGGTAACTAGGGGATAGGTGCCAGACGCCCTGTCCGCGTCCGAGGGGCACCAACCCATTCACAACATTGGGTCGCGCAAGCGGCAGAGGACCACAAGATCTTGTGATTTTGGCTGGCGAGGAAGGATTCGAACCTTCGATCTCCTGATCCAGAGTCTGTTGCCCGGAATCAGCCTCGCGAGCCGTCATTCGAGCTTGCGGCGGGCCTCTGTCGGCCGCCGAATCGGGGTGAGTCAGGTGCCCATCCCGCCGGGCTCGCCCATCACCACGGCGACGAGCACGTCCTCATGGTGCCGCTCGAAGTGGAAACGCAGGACGAGGAGGCGGAGAAGGCAGCCGCTGCAGCGGTCGGGTTCTACCGCGCTGTCTACGCCGCCTCCAGTGCGGCGAGCGCGTCACCGTCGCGGTCCTCCACGAACAGCGGCCCCACTAGCGGCAGCGCGCGGATCGTCACCCGTCCCCGTCCGTGACGCGGCCGGCGGATCGGGGCTCGTCGAGCTGCAAGGATCCCAAGCACGCGCGTTGTCTGGCTACGCTCCGCCCCGACCGCGCTGAACGAGCTATGGCAATTGACCCGACCTTGGATCCGCCCGGCACGAGGCCTAGCCGAGGACGACCCGGACCCGGTGCGTGGCGCCGTCGTCGGCGAGCGGGATCGCCGCGCCGCCGCCGGTCAGCGCCTGTCCGTCGAGCTCCGACGATGCCACCCCCCGACTGACCCCCTGCGGGTTGTCCACGACGATCTCGTATCTGGCGGAGTGATAGCGGAAGTCGATCTCGTAGCCCGGCCAGGCGCGGGGGATACAGGGATCGAGCAGGAGCGTGGTTCCGCGCAAACGGAATCCCAGGATCCACTCGAGGCCGGCCTGGTACATCCAGCCCGCCGACCCGGTGTACCACGTCCAACCGCCGCGGCCAACGTGCGGCGATTCGGTGTAGACGTCGGCCGCCATGACGTACGGCTCAACCTTGTAGCGATGGACCCCGGCCCGGGTGCTGGCATGGTTGATGGGGTTCAGGATGGAGAACAGTTCGCCCGCCTTATCGCCATGGCCCAGCGCCGCGAAGGCGAGGACCGACCAGATGGCTCCGTGGGTGTACTGGCCGCCGTTCTCCCGGATTCCCGGCAGATACCCCTTGACGTAGCCCGGATCGACGTCGGAGTGGTCGAACGGTGGGGTGAACAGCAGGACGAGACCGTCACCGCGTCGGACGAGGTACTCCTCCACCGCGGCCATCGCCCGCTCCGCGTGGGGAGGATTGGCGGCTCCGGACAGGACGCTCCACGATTGGGCGATCGAGTCGATCCGGCACTCGGCGTTCATCGCGGAGCCGAGCGGGGTGCCATCGTCGAAGAAGGCCCGGCGGTACCAGTCGCCGTCCCACCCGTGGCGCTCGAGCGCCCGCCGGAGCGCCTTCATGTGGGCTCGCCAGCGCTCCGCGCGAGGACGCTCACCGCGGGCCTCCGCGATCGGCGCGAAGGCGGCCAGGACGGTGTGCAGGAACCAGCCCAGCC
Source organism: Chloroflexota bacterium (assembly GCA_030948505.1). Classification (GTDB taxonomy): domain Bacteria; phylum Chloroflexota; class Limnocylindria; order Limnocylindrales; family CSP1-4; genus JACDAV01. The sequence continues at coordinate 11,160 of JALZAF010000345.1, read as the reverse complement.
AGACGCTCTCGCCCCGGCCCTCATGACCCACCCGGTTCATGCCGTCGTTCCAGTCGCCCGACCCGATGAGCGGCAGCCCGTGCGCGCCGACCGCCAGGCTCCGGTCGAGAGCCGCCGCACAGTGCTCGAACAGCGAAGCCGACTCCGGTGAGCGTTCCGGCTGGAAGTAGGCGTCCGTCTGGTCCGGCCGCAGTGCCGGTCCCTCGAGGTATGGGACGGTCTCGTCGAGGACCGCCAGGTCGCCCGTGACCGCGAGGTAGCGATCGACCGCGTACGGCAGCCAGAGGCGATCGTCCGAGATCCGGGTTCGGACGCCCCGACCCGACGGTGGATGCCACCAGTGCTGGACGTCTCCCTCGGCGAATTGATGGGCCGCGGCCCTCAGGAGATGTTCCCGGGCGAGCTCGCGTTTCGGGGTCACCAGGGCGATGACGTCCTGGAGCTGGTCGCGGAACCCGTAGGCGCCGCCTGCCTGGTAGAACGCCGTCCTTGCCCACAGCCGGCACGCGAGCGTCTGGTAGATGAGCCAGCGGTTGAGCATGATGTCCATCGACCGGTCGGGTGTCCGCACCTGGACAGTGCCCTGGGTATCGTCCCAGTAGCTCGCCACGCCGCGCAGCGTCGCCTCGTGGTCGGCCGTTCGCCCGCGCCGGATGAGGTCGGCCGCCGCCGTGGCCCCGTCCGCCTCGCCGAGCAGAACGAAGACCTGGGTTCGCGCTCCGTTGGCGAGCTCGAAGCTGGTCTGCAGCGCGGCGCACGGATCCATGCCGGCGCCGGCGGCTCCCTGCAGCCGGTATCCGCGGTCCAGGCCGGCGGGCCGGTCCGGAGCGCCATTGCGGCCGAGGAATTCAGTCCGATCGGCCGTCCACGCCGTCTGCCGCCCGCCGAGGTCGAGGAAGGCGACGCGGCCGCCGAATTCGGTATTCCACGGGTTGCGCACGAGGAGCGCCTGAGTCTCCGGCTCCAGTGCCGTGACGATCCGGGGGGCGCTCGCCCCGCGCGAGGTACCCAGCGCCCACTCGGCATAGGCGGTCACGGACAGGCGCCTGGAGCGCCCGGATCGGTTCTCGATGGTCAGCACCGAGATCTTCAGGGGGTCGTCCAGCGGGACGAACTGGACGAGGTTGAGCTCGATGCCGTCGTGCAGGTGCTCGAAGCGGCTGTATCCGGCCCCGTGACGGGCGACGTACGTCGATTCCTCGCAGCGGATCGGCTGGGCCGTCGGACCCCACAGCTCGCCGCTATCGTCATCCCGGACGTAGATTGCCTCGCTCACCGGGTCGCTGACGGGGTCGTTGGACCATGGCGTGAGCTGGTTCTCGCGGCTGTTCCCAGACCACGTATAGCCCGCCCCGGACTCGGAGACCTGGAACCCGAACGACGCGTTCGCGATCACGTTCAACCAGGGCGCCGGGGTGGATTGTCCCGGGCCGAGGATGGCGACGTACTCACGCCCGCCATCGGCAAAGCCACCGAGCCCGTTGAAGAACTCCAGCTCCGGACGCGGCGCGGCCGCCTCGCTCCTGGTCTGCCTCGAACGGGGCGGCGCTGCGGGCGGAGCGATCCTCTCGGGACGCTCCAGGCGGATGACCTGATCGGCAAGACTGCCCCGGCGGCTCAGCAGGACGGCCCGGGCGGCCGTCTGGAGGAGCGTGCTGTCCTCGGTGGAGAGCTGATCGCCACGCAGGATGTACACCCCGCCGTGGCCCGGATGGACCTCGTGGACCAGGACGGACTGGCTCGTCCGCACGAGGGCCTCGAGCGAATCGTGGAGGTCCTGGGCGTAGGTGGCGCCCTGTTCGTTGACGATCACGAGGTCAACGTCGAGGAGCTTCAGCCGCCAGTATTCGTGCGCGCGGAGTAGCTGCCGAACGATATCGAGGTCCTCGGCTTCGTCGATCCGGACCATGACGATGGGCAGGTCGCCCGAGATGCCGTGGCCCCACAGGCCGGGTGCTCCCCGCTCGTTGCGGGCCAGCAGGCCCGCCGACGGCCGCAGCGACGGGTCCGAATAGAGGATCCGGTTGGCCAGGCGCTGGAAGAGGTGGGCCTCGTCGGCCTCGATCCCCAAGTGATGGAGCTGGACCTGGGCCTGCGTCCAGGCCAGGGTCGCCGCGCGTTCGAAGGTGGCCGAGTCGCGGTACTTGTCGGCGAGGTCCAGAACCTGCTCGCGTGACTCGGCGACGACCGTGGAGAAGATCGCGTGGGCTGTCGCGCCGGGGGCGAGCTTGACCCGGCACCGGAGGCTGAAGATCGGATCCAGCACCGCGCCGACGGTGTTCGAGAGTGGACGTCCATCGATGACCGAGACCGGCGAGCGGACCGACCGGCCCCGGCCGAGGAAGCGGGCGCGATCCGTTTCGTACTGGATGACCCCGCCGGTCTCCTCCTCGACCGCCGCAACATGTGCGGCCCAGATCGGCTGCTCGTCCCTGGATCTTGGACGGCGGGTCGCCAGGAGGGCACCGATATCGGGGGCGAACTCGGTCTGCACGAACAGGTTCTGGAAGGCCGGGTGAGCGGCATCGGCGGCCTGCGGCGCGAGAGCAATTTCCGCGTATGACGTCAGCTCGATCTCGCGACCGTGCGAGCCGAGATTGGTCAGCGACACGCGGCGGATCTCCGCGTCGTGCTCCGCCGACACCACGATGGTCAAGCCGGTCGCGATCGAGCCATCGCGACGGGAGAACTCGGCGTGATCCTCCGAGTAGTTGACCTCGTAGCTGTCTGCTTCCGTGCCGCTGGGCTGGTGACCCGCCGACCACACCGCGCCGGTGTGCATGTCGCGCAGGAAGAGATAGTTGCCCCACGAGTCACGAGTCACGTCCTCGCGCCAGCGGGTCACGGCCACGTCGCGCCAGCGGCTGTAACCGGATCCCGCGGCCGTCACCATGACCGCGTACCGGCCATTCGACAGCAGGTGCGTTCGGGGGATCGCGTCGTGTGGCGAGGTAAAACGACGGAGGACCGGCGGCACGAGATCCCGCACGTCGGCCGCACTCTTCACCTCTTCGGAACGTGGCCGGGCCACGAGCACGTCGCGCGGCATCCGCTCCTGGAGCAGCAGCTCCGTCGCCTCGACGATCGGGTCGGCATGGAAGCGCTCCACCATCGCGCGGTCATTGAGGACGTTGCCGAGGGCCACCAGCACCATCCCCTGGTGATGGGCCATGTAGCTCTTCACGATCGCGACCGACGCCCCTTCGGGGAGCCGCCGCGCCGTGTAGTCGAGCGCCTCCCGAAAGCCGTACCGCCCGCCCGCCCCGGCATTGCTCAACCGGGCGAAGTTCCGGACCGCGGCCTCGGGCTGGATCATCGCTCCGAGGGCGGTCGCGTATGGGGCCACGACGACATCCTCGCTCAGGCCCCGCTTCAGGCCGAGGCCAGGCACGCCGAAGCTCGAGTACTGGTACGTCTGCTGGAGGTCGCGCGCGTTGAATGCCGATTCGGAGATGCCCCAGGGCACGCCGACCTCGGCCGCGTAGCTCATCTGGCGGGCCACGACCAGCCGGTATGTGTGGTCGAGCAGGCTGCGGGCGGGAGCGCGCATCACGAGGGCGGGCATCAGGTACTCGAACATGGACCCGGACCACGAGATCAGGGCCGAGCCACGACCGACGGGCGTCAGCGCGCGGCCGAGCCGGAACCAGTGGTCCGGGGCGACATCCCCCTTGGCGATGGCGAGAAAGCTGGCGAGGCGGGCCTCGGAGGCCAGGAGGTCGTAGTAGCTCGGATCCAATGTGCCGTCCCGGACCCGAAACCCGATCGAGAAGAGCTTGCGGGTTGGGTCGAAGAGGAAGCTGAAGTCCGTCTCCCGGAAGAGCTGCTGGGCCTGGTCGGCGATCGTCTGGAGCCGTCGGACGAGCATTGCCGCGGCCGGCGAGCCGTCGCCAGTTTCGCGGACCGGCGGATCGGACAGCTCGGCAATCGTCGCGAAAGCGGTCACCTGCGGAGTGAGTTGGAGAACTGCGAGGTCTCGAACATGGCTGCTCACGGCGAGCTGAGCCGCCTCGGCCCAGGTCACCAGCTCGCCCTCGGCACCCTCTCCACGCTCTGCGGTGAGGGCCGCGGCAACGTCCGACAGCGTCCGGGCGCGTGCGGAGAGCTCGCCCAGCCGGGCCGCCCAGGCCTCGGGCGTCGAGGGGACAACGGAGCTGGCCCCGGGGGCCAGCTCCAGGGCTTCGTCGAGTTGCCGCCGGGTGAGCGTCTGGCTTCTCCGGTCGTCGCCGATCGCGCCGGCAGCCTCGCGGGTCAACGCGATCGCGTCGCCGATCCCGGCCAGCGCGGCTGTGACCGGAAGCGGCTGGTCGATCATCTGGCGGCAGGCGTTGGACAGCGCGAGCAGGTGGCCGGCGAGATTGCCACTGTCGACCGACGACACGTACGCCGGCTCGAGCCGATGCAGGTCGCGCGTGTCGTACCAGTTGTACAGGTGCCCGCGGAAACGTTCGAGGCTACCGATGGTCGCGAGCGTCGCCTCCAGGCGCTCGACCATCTCGAGCGTCCCGATCCAACCGAAGTCGCGAGCCGTCACGGTCGCCAACAGGTACATGCCGATGTTCGTCGGCGAGGTGCGATGCGCGACGACCGGCCCGGGATCGTCCTGGAAGTTGTCGGGCGGCAGCCCATGGTCGTCCGGACCGACGAAGGTCTCGAAGAACCGCCACGTCCGGCGGGCGGTCAGGCGGAGTGCCCCGACGTCCGCGGCCGAAAGCTGCTGTGCGGCCGATTCAGGGGGTGGCAGGCTGACCCATCGAGCGATGAGAGGGGAGAGCAGCCACAGGACGACGAACGGCGCGGCGATCCAGGCCGCGCCCGGCTTCACGGCGAGGACCAGGACCGCGGCGGCGGCCGCGATCGCGACGCCGCCCGCCATCTGCCGGTAGAAACCCGCAAGGTCGAGGTCGAGGTCGAGGTCGTGGCTGGTCTTGGCCTGCGCGGCGGTCGTCCATTCGAGAAGGTTCCGCCGCGTGGCATACAGTCGTGCAAGGGTTCGCAGGGTCGCGTCGACCATCAGCCACGCCTGGTGCGCGAGGAACGTGAAGCCGAGGCCGACGTGGGCGGCGGCAAGGGCGACATCCGCGCCCACGGCTCGCAGGTGGCTGCGCTTGGAGATGCCCTCCCGTCGCGGCAGCAGTCCCGCCAGGACGGGAAGCGCCGCGGGGACGATCACCGAAGCCAGGACGAACGCGGTCCATAGGCCGGCCGAGACGGAAGGGAGCGTCCAGGCCGCGACCAGCGTGACCAGCGTGAGCGGGGCGGACATCGTCCGGCGGAGGTTGTCGATCATCTTCCAGCGGGCAATGCCGGGGATGGAGCTCCGGCTCCGCCGGCCCGTGGCGTCGTGGGCCCGGCCAAGGATCCAGGGCAGGAGCTGCCAGTCGCCCCGCGCCCAGCGGTGCTGGCGGGCCGCCGAGACCAGATAGTTCGAAGGAAATTCATCGAAGAGCTCGACATCGGTCACCAGCCCGGCCCGGGCAAAGACGCCCTCGAACAGGTCATGGCTCAGGAGCGCGTTCTCGGGTACCCGGTCCGACATCGCCGCGCTGAAGGCGTCGAGGTCGTAGATCCCCTTGCCGGTGAAGCTCCCCTCCTGGAACAGGTCCTGGTAGACGTCAGAGACGGCGGATGCATACGGGTCGATCCCGGCCGATCCGGAGAAGATCCGCTGGAAGGTCGATGCCTCGTGCTCGGCCGGGAGGGTCGAGGTAATCCGTGGCTGGAGCACGCCATAGCCCTGGGTCACCCGGCCGGCCTGCGAATCGAAGATCGGCTGGTTGAGAGGATGGGCGATCGTCCCCACAAGGCGACCCACCGCGCCCCGGGGCAGTCGTGTATCGGCGTCGAGCGTGACCACGTAGCGCACGTCCGTCGGCGGGGTCGACCCGGTCCGCGCGGTGGTGAGGATGCCGGTCGTCGTCGAGCCGCGCAGGAGGGCGTTCAGCTCGTGGAGCTTGCCGCGCTTGCGCTCCCAGCCCATCCAGCAGCCCTCAGCCTCGTTCCAGGTTCGCTTTCGGTGGAAGAGCAGGAACCGGGCGCCTCCCCCCAGGGCCTCGCCGTGGCGCTCATTGAGCCGGTCGATGGCGGCCGCCGCCGCCGAGAGGAGCTCGTCGTCGCCGGGGAAATCCTCGGTCGGGGCATCGAGCCAGTCCGTCAGGAGGGCGAACCGAAGATCGCCCTCGCGGTTCCCCAGGTAGTGGACCTCCAGGCCGCCGACCTGGGCCTCGACATCCGCCTCACTGGTGAGGAAGGTCGGCACAACGACGAGCGTCCGCAGCCGGGACGGCACGCCATCGTCAAGATCCAGCCGGGGCAGGGGTCTCGGGCCCAGCACGTTGGTGACCGCCCGGTTGACGAGGGCGATCGCGAGGTCGGAGGCCGGGCCGAGCGCGAAGATCGCAACGACGAGGATGCCGGCACCCGCGGCGCCTCCATCCCCGGACAGCAGGAGTGGTACGGCCAGGATGAGCGCCGTGACCAGCCCGAGCGTCCCGAGGTAGCCACTCGTGGCAGCCCGGAGATAGGCGCGCCGCAGCCGGCCCGCCAACGGCACCCGAACGTGGAGGGCGCGCTCGAGTGCGGAGTGACCGTCGGAGATCAGATAGTGGCCGGGATCTCGGTTTCGAGCTGCCAGGGACGGTTCGACGTCGTCAGCCGACGGCGCGGCGTCCGCCATCGCGGCGGCCTGCCGGGCGACCTCGACCTCCGTCAGGCCCGAACCCCGGGCCAGTTCTTCGACGGCGTGCCGGTAGCGATCTCGAGTCGCGAAGTCCATGTCGCCGAACGAACTTCGGGTACGAAGTACCTCGTCGACCAGGCTGACGCTTTCGACGAACTGGGCCCAGTCGAACCACGAGATGAGGCGCATGCTTGTGATCACGTTTCGGACCGTCACGTTCATGGTCGCCTGGTGCTGGTGCTCGAGGCGGACCATCTCCTCGGCGGCGGTCCCTTGGGCCGCGAGGGGCTCCTCCAGCCAGCGCAGGGCGGGGGTGACCGCAGGGTCCTGATCGCGCAGGCGCTGGAAAAGCTGGACGCGGGCCGCCGTCGGGAGCGCCGCACGCGAGAGCCGACGCAGGGATGCCGCCGCAGCCTCCGGGCTGTCCTTGCCGAGGCCGAGCAGGTCGTCGGCGAGCTCGTCCGCCTTCTGCCGCGCTGCCCGGCTGCGCACGATCTGCTCGGCGAGGCGGCGGAGGTTGTCGACGAGGAGGATCCGGAGGCTGATCGCGATCGCCCAGAGCTCGCCGATCGTCAGCGGCTCCACCCCCTGGTAGGCGCGCACCATGCGCCGCAAACTCTCCGGGTCGAAGCGGCTGTCCGTGTGCGCGATGTAGGCCCAAGCGAGACCCAGGACCCGCGGGTATTCCGCGAGATGGCCTTCGGCCAGCTTGGGGAGCTCGCGGTAGTAGCCCGGGGGCAGGTCGTCGCGGATCTCGCGGAGCTGCTCGTCGACGATGTGGAAGTTGTCGACGAGCCATTCGGCCGCCGGCGTGATCCAACGTTCGTCCTTGATCGCACGAGCCAGGACGCGGTACGACTCCAGCAGGACGCGGCCATTCTCGGCGATGCGAGGCCCGACGGCGCGTCCCCGACGGGGCGTGTCGGTGACCGTTTGGGCGGCGGCAAGGGTCTGCGCGTGCTGCTCCAGCCGCTCCACGCTGAAGAGCTCCGCGAGGATCGGCTCTTCGAGCTCGGCCTGCTCGCGAACCCGCCGGCGAACGCGACCGGGCGGGTCTCGAAGGGGCTGGTTCGATCTCATCGTCCGCTCTCAGCGCACGGCCTGACCGCTGCGCTCGATTCCACCTGGGACATGTCGATGATAGCGACCGCCCCTCGGCTAGGGGATCTGCCACAGGCAGACGTCGCCGGGGCTGGTCGTTCCTCGCATTTGGGAACGCTCGTATCAGACTCCGTTGAGCACGAATTTGAGCAACTGATTTTTCAGGCACGTGCACAAGACGAAGGATGGTCGGGCGGTGAGTGGAGGGGACCACCACTGGTCGCGATGGGGCGTCGGTGGACCACAACGTCTTGTGGTTTGGCTGGCGAGGAAGGATTCGAACCTTCGATCTCCTGATCCAGAGTCAGTGGGCCCGTCGCGTATCGTGACGATGAAGAGGAGATGGCCATGGCAATCGTCTTCGACACCCCGTTCACGCGACTCGTGGGCATCGACATCCCGATCGTGCAGGCGCCCATCGGCGGCATGGCGCGGCCACCACTGGCCGCCGCCGTCAGCAATGCTGGCGCGCTCGGAATGATCAGCCTGAGCTGGTCGGAGACAGACGAGGTTCAGTCGATCATCGCAGAGATGCGCGAGCGCTCCGACCACCCATTCGGAGTCAACCTGATCCTCGAGTGGCCGCAGGAGGAGCGACTGAAGCAGGTCGTCGACCTGGGTGTCCCGATCGTCTCGTTGTTCTGGGGCGACCCGGCCCCCCTGGTCCCGATCGCGCATGCCGGCGGGGCCCTCGTGATGCACACGGTCGGCAGTGCCGAGGAGGCACGGCGGGCCGTCGAGGCCGGTGTCGACATCGTGGTCGCCCAGGGCTGGGAGGCCGGCGGTCACGTCTGGGGCTCGGTGGCTTCTCTGCCGCTGATCCCGGCGGTCGTCGATGCGGTGGCGCCCGTGCCGGTCGTCGCCGCAGGCGGGATCGGCGACGGACGTGGCCTTGCCGCGGTTCTCGCGCTTGGGGCCGCAGCCGGATGGCTGGGTACCCGCTTCGCCATGGCCGAGGAGACGCCCTCACACCCGCGCTATCGAGAGCTGCTGCTGGAGGCGCCAGAAACCTCGACCGTGATTTCACCTGTCTTCGACATCGGCTGGCCCAATGCACCCGGACGATTCCTGCGCAACAGCACTATCCGGGCCTGGGAAACGGCCGGCAGGCCCACCACCGATCGGCCGGGCGAAGGCGAGACGTTGGCGACGTGGGACGGCGACCCCATCGTTCGGTACGCGACGACCGCGCCCCACGCAGCGGTCGTGGGCGACATCGAGGCACTGCCGTTGTGGGCCGGCCAGAGCGTCGGTCTCGTCCGCGACGTCGCGCCGGCCGCCGCCATCGTCCGTCGCATCGCCGCGGAAGCGAAGGTTGCCATCGATCGAGCGGCGGCGACGATCACGACATCAAGCGAAGTGGCGGGTGGGCCCGAATAAACGGGGGAGTAGTCAGGCGAAGTAGCCACGATCGAACCTCCTCGGCGCGAGGTTCGACTGAGGTCGAAGCTGCAACATCTGGGGTTCAGCGCCGGCCGGGCCCTGGATGTTTTGTGTTGGCTGGCGAGGAAGGATTCGAACCTTCGATCTCCTGATCCAGAGTCTGTTCCCCGAATCAGGCCTCGCGAGCCCCGTTTTGAGCGTGCGACGGGTCTCCGTCGGCCGCCGAATCGGGGTGAGTCAGGTGCCCATCCCGAAATGAGTCAGATGCCCAGTCCGAAGACGGAAAGAGTCTGTCGCCCTATCTGGCCAGGCCAATTCTAGACGATCTCGAGTGTTGGGCCAGGATCAGCGAGACTTCACCCCGCGCCAGGTGTGAGGGTGGCCGGGGCGTCGCGATCGAAGACCGAATTGCTTCGAACAGTGCCGGGGCTGGCAGGGCTTGGGCGATCGGATGAGCGTCTACCCGCTCAGGCAATGCTTGGAGGATTCGCCTCCAGCAGAGTTCTCGAGGTCCATGGACTGCGCATGCTCGCACGCGACTTTGAACCTGGCGCGCGGGTGACGATCCACGCCAAGGACGCGGCAATCGTCATCGAGACCGCCGATGGCCTGGGCGTGCCGTTGCCGGGCTTCACGCCCGTGGCGGCCGCTTTCCGCCGGCTCATCGCGGCCGGCGCGAGAGATCTTGATCACTCCGCGTTAGTACTGCTCCTCGAACCAGATATTTAGTCGGCTACAAGGACGCGAAGTTCCACGACGCCTGGGACCGCCCGGATGGTCGTCGAGCTCTTGGAGCCCATCAACGAGGCCCTACTGCGGGCCGGCGCGCACGCGAACCTGCTGGCGGCGGATGGCAAGGACGCCGCATTGTGCGCGAGTCCCCATCCGAGCGCTGCGGGTACGACCGTCTGCGCTGCGTGCCACCGACGAAGCTCGGGCAGCGCAGGCGATTGCACGTGGACGTTGAGGTAAAGGTTATCCGAGGAGGCGTTGGGCCGCCTCCGCATCATCCAGGGGGATCCTGAGGCGCCGCCGGGCTCATCCGATGCGGCGAAGGAATGAGGCCATAGCCACTAGCCTGAGCTGAACAGCCGTGAGCACGCCTCAGCAGCTCTACGAAGCCGGGCGAGCCGCCGTCCACGCCCGCATCGTCAGCTAGCGGGAGTCGGTCGAGAACGCCGAGCGATGGTGCCTCGCCTGGGAGGCCGAGGCCGCCAAGCGCCACCTACCATCGGCCGCCGTAGAGTTCTGGCGCGAGAGCAGCAGGTGGATTTGGGGCGAGCGGGCGGCGGGCAGGAAGCCGCCTCAGTAGCGGACACGGCAGCCCTGCGCAGATGACGGACCGTAATGACGACCCTCGTGGCCCTGCAACACACTCGGGCCGTCCCAATGACACCGGGCACGGTGCGCCTGAGATCGAGGAGGAGAGAACATGCGCAAGGCGATTCGTCGTAGTCCGCTGCTGGCGTTGGCCATAAGCGCCGTGTTCGCGGGCACCGCGCTCGCGACGGCCGCGAGCGGTTTTCACCCGACGATTCTGTCACGCGGCTCGATAAGCGAGCACGTGGATGTCGACAACCACGCGGTCGATTTCGAGGCAAAAGTCCCCTTGGACGTCGTCACCGCGACGGCCACCTTTGACGCGCCCGGTTCCTCGGGTTGGCACGCGCACCCGGGCATGGTCTTGGTCACCGTCGTATCCGGTAGCCTGGTGGTCTACGACAGCACGTGCCATGCCACGGTGCAGGCCACGGGTTCCACGTTCGTCGAGTCCGGCCGCAAGGCAGGCCTCGTGCGCAACGAGAGCACCACGACACCGGCCGTGGTGAACGTCACCTACATCGTTCCGACCGGTACGCCGAACTCTGGCTTGCGCATCGACAAGCCCAATCCCGGCTGCCCGCAGTCGTAGGGGATCTCGCGCGATCATCAGGCGAAGCCCCTCCCGCGGGAGGGGCTTCGCCTGATGATCGCGCGAGATCCCCTACGACTGCGGG
>JALZAF010000343.1 GCA_030948505.1 Chloroflexota bacterium | reverse complement strand
CCGCCGGCGTCGGCCCGCCGTTCCCGCGCGATGTCGTGCGGGCGATGCTGCTCCTGCGCGCCAACACCCTCGCTCTCGGGCACAGCGGCTGCCGGCCGCTCGTCGTCGACCGCCTGCTGGCGTTTCTCGAGCTCGGCGTGCACCCGGTTGTGCCGGAGCAGGGCAGCGTGGGCGCTTCCGGCGACCTCGCACCGCTGGCCCACCTGGCCCTGCCGTTGATCGGCCGCGGCAGCGCGGAGCTACACGGCAACGTCGTACCTGCGCTGATCGCCCTGCGCGAGGTCGGCCTGGAGCCACTGCAGCTGGCCGCAAAGGAAGGGCTCGCGCTGCTCAACGGGACACAGATGATGTCTGCCGTCGGGGCCCTCCTCCTGGCCGACGCCGATCGATTGGCGCGGACTGCGAGCGTGGTCGCGGCCATGAGTGTCGAGGCCCTGCTGGGCACGGACGTCGCCTTCGCTGCGGCTTACCAACTGGCCCGACCACACCCGGGCCAGGTGGCGGTCGCCGCCGAGATGCGTCATCTGCTGCGCGGTTCGGGCCTCCAGCGGCGCCACCACGGGGTGGCCCACAAGATCCAGGACCCCTATTCCCTGCGCTGCGTGCCGCAGGTCCATGGCGCCGTGCGCGATGCGCTCGACCATTTGCGGCGCGTCCTGGACATCGAGCTCAATAGCGCCACCGACAACCCGCTGGTCTTCCCCGGCGGAGGGGTGGCCGACGCCGGCACGGTCGCGACGGGTGGCGGGCGCGTCATCAGCGGCGGCAACTTCCATGGTGAGCCGATCGCCCTGGCCCTCGACTTCGCCAAGCTGGCGATCGCCGAGCTGGGCTCGATCAGCGAGCGCCGAACCGCCTTGCTGGTGGATCCACGGCTCAACGGCGGGTTGCCACCATTCCTCGCCGCGGCCTCGGGCATCGACTCCGGGATGATGCTCTACCAGTACACGGCCGCGGCTCTCGTGTCGGAGAACAAGGTGCTCGCCCATCCCGCGTCGGTTGACAGCATCCCGACCAGTGCCAACCAGGAGGACCACGTGTCGATGGGCTCCATTGCCGCTCGCCACGCCAGGATGATCCTGGACCACGTCCAGCGAATCCTGGCCATCGAGCTGCTGGTTTCGGCCCAGGCGCTCGACTTCCGCCTGGCGGCCATGGATGGCGCCCTGCCCGGGACGGGCGTGGCCGAAGCGTACGCACGCGTGCGCGCGCAGGTCCGTCACCTCGACGCTGACCGGGAACCAGGTCCGGACCTGGCGACGGCCACAGCGCTGATCCGGGACGGCGGGCTGTCAGGGCTCGCCGAGCCGGCTACGTGATCCCGCGAATGGCGGGCCTTCGGATCGTCGACGTGGTGGACGAATCGACGTTCGGGCTCATTCCACCGTGTGCCGATCCCGCGTTCGATCACCGCACCTGCGACTACTGGGAGGATGCGGATCGCGGCTCGAAGGCGGCGCGGCCCTCGTGGCTGGACCGACGACCGCGCGCGGAGGTGCCGCCCGGCCCGCGACCGATGACCGGCAACCCGTTTCTCGACGACGCCGCCGAGCGCGACGACTTCAACCCGTTCGCCAGCGCCCGCTCGGGGCCGCCCGCCAACCCGTTCGCGCCGGCCGGCACGGACAAATTGGCCGCCAACCCGTTCGCCCCGCAGCGCGGACCGCGGCCCGGCGTCGGGTCTGACGTTCCGCGCAAGCTGGCGCTCCTCGACCGAGGCGTAGCGGTCTTCGGCAGCTATGCGAAGGTGCTGCTCGTCGACGAGCGCCCCGCCGTATGGGTCCAGTTCGGCCCGCTGTCCGCATACCCGCGGGCGATGCGCCTGCGGGAGCTGTATCGCCAACTGCCCGACGCGCCGCTGCCGGCCGTCATCACCTGCATCGCGGCGACGCCCGAGGCGCGCCGCCAGGGGCATGCGCTCCGTCTCGTCGCGGCCGTCTGCGACGACCTGGCAGGTCGCGGCTTCGCGGCCATCGAGGCCTACCCGGAGCGCGGGGTTGCCGAGGACGCGACAAGCGCCGCGACGCCGGAGTTCTGGGTCGGCGCCGGATTTGCGATGGCCGTCGAAGACGAGCGATTTCCGGTCATGCGTCGCGATCTGTGACCGCGCCCGCGGCCACCCGCCTGGCGTTGGCCGTGCTCGTCGCGACCACACTCGCGTCGGGATGCAATGCCTCGCCGCCAAGCAACGCCCCCGCGACTCGGTCCTCATCGCCGTCGCCGGCCGCATCATCTGCCCGCTCGCCGTCGGCGGTCGCAACGGAGTTCGGCCTCATTGACCCGTCACTGCTCGATCTCCTGCCGCCCACGGTCGGCGGTCTGCCGATCCAGCGGAACTCCGAATCCGACGCGATTGTCGCCTCCAACGCCACCGTCCTGGCCTACGCCAACGGCGCCATCACCGGCCTGGCGGTCGATGCCGCGGCCGGCGAATTCGTCCACGCCACCGTGGTCCGCCTGCGGCCCGGGGTTTTCAGCGACGGCTTCTTCCGCGACTGGCGCGACGGGTTCGACGGCGGCGTCTGCGCGCCGGTCGGCGGGGTTCGCGGCCATGCTGAGGCGACCATCGGCGGCCATCAGACCTTCATCGGCTCATGCGTTGAGGCGGTGCTGACCTATCACGTATGGCTACCGATCAGCGGCATCCTCGTGTCGGTGTCCTCCGTCGGCCCGCGCATGCTGGGTCAGAGGCTCATCGAGGGCCTGCGTGACTGATGGCTCGCCGCGCCCGCGCCATAGGATGACCCGGTGACTGCCGCATCCGGGCCTCGAGTCGTTCGCGCTCCGCGCGGTCCCGATCTCAGCTGCCGCGGCTGGGCGCAGGAGGCCGCCCTTCGGATGCTCATGAACAATCTCGACCCGGAGGTGGCGGAGCGCCCCGACGACCTGGTTGTCTACGGCGGAACCGGCCGCGCGGCCCGCAGCTGGGCGGCCTTCGATGGGATCGTGCGCGAGCTGCGGCGGCTGGGCGATGACGAAACCCTGCTCGTCCAGTCAGGCAAGCCGGTGGCTGTCTTCCGCACCCATCCCTGGGCGCCACGGGTGCTCATCGCCAACTCGAATCTGGTCGGCAAGTGGGCGACCTGGGAGGTCTTTCGCGAGCTCGAACGCCAGGGCCTGACGATGTACGGCCAGATGACCGCCGGGTCGTGGATCTACATCGGCACGCAGGGCATCCTTCAAGGCACCTACGAGACATTTGCCGAGCTGGCCCGCCAGCATTTCGGGGGGACGTTGCGGGGCCGCGTCGTCCTGACCGCCGGACTTGGCGGGATGGGCGGAGCACAGCCGCTCGCGGTGACGATGAACGAAGGCGTTTGCGTCGCGATCGAGGTCGACGAAGCGCGGGCCCGGCGCCGTCAGGAGATCCACTACGTCGATCGCGTCACCGGATCCATCGACGAGGCTCTAGGCTGGGCTCGAGCCGCGGCCGCCGCCGGTGACCCGCTGTCCGTCGCCCTGGTCGGGAATGCCGCCGAGATCGAGCCGGGCCTGGTCGCGCGGGGCGAGCGATTCGACGTGGTGACCGACCAGACGTCCGCCCATGACGCCCTGGCCGGCTATGTCCCGGCGGAAATCGGACTTGAGGATGCCCGCGAGTTGCGGCGCGTCCTGCCCGAGGAGTACATCCGCCGGTCGATGCGCTCGATGGCCGACCATGTCCGGGCGATGCTCGCGTTCCAGGCTGCCGGGGCCGTCGTGTTCGACTACGGCAACAACCTGCGGGCGATGGCCCTGGAAGCCGGGGTGGCGGACGCGTTCGATTACCCGGGCTTCGTGCCGGCCTTCATCCGGCCGCTGTTCTGCGAAGGCAAGGGCCCCTTCCGCTGGGCTGCCCTGTCTGGCGAGCCATCGGACATCGAGCGGACGGATCGGGCCATCCTCGAGCTCTTTCCCGACAATGCCCCCCTCCGTCGCTGGATCGAGATGGCCCAGGCGAAGGTCCCCTTCCAGGGCCTGCCGGCCCGCATCTGCTGGCTGGGCTATGGCGAGCGCGCCAGGGCCGGCGCGGCCTTCAACCGGCTGGTCGCGGATGGCGAAGTGGCCGCCCCGCTGGTCATCGGGCGCGACCACCTGGACGCCGGCTCCGTGGCCTCGCCGAATCGGGAGACCGAATCAATGCGCGACGGGTCCGATGCGATCGCCGATTGGCCGCTGCTCAACGCCATGGTCAACGTCGCGGCCGGCGCCTCGTGGGTATCCATCCATCACGGCGGTGGGGTGGGCATCGGCTATTCACAGCACGCCGGGATGGTGGTGGTTGCGGACGGGACAGACCTCGCGGCCGAAAAGCTGGAGCGGGTCCTCACGACCGATCCCGGGATGGGCGTCGTCCGCCACGCCGACGCCGGCTACGAGCGGGCCATCGAGGTCGCCCGTGAGCGCGGCCTGCGTATCCCGATGCTGGACGGCTGACCGAACGCGGCTCAGGCTCAGCGGGCCCTCGGCCCCTCGCGCGAGTCCCTCTCGCTCCCGATCGACCTGTCACAGTAGGTCGGTGGCAGGGCTCGTCGAATCGGTGCCCAACTTCTCCGAGGGTCGGCGACTCGACGTCGTCGAGCACCTCGCGGGGGCGATCACATCGACCCGCGGGGTCCACCTCCTGGACCGGACCAGCGACGCCAGCCACAACCGCTCGGTGCTGACGCTGGCGGGGGAAGCGGGCCCGGTCAGCGAGGCACTCGAGCGGGCCGTGGCGGTGGCCGTCGACGAGATCGACATGGAGGCGCACTCCGGCGAGCATCCCCGGATCGGCGCCGTCGACGTGATCCCGTTCGTGCCCCTGGCGGGTACGACGATGGACGAGTGCGTCGAGCTCGCGCGGGCATTCGGCCGTCGGATCGCGACCCGCTTCGACCTGCCCGTCTACCTGTACGCCAATGCCGCCACGCGAGCGGAGCGCGTCAAGCTGGCCGACGTCCGACGAGGTCAGTACGAGGGCCTCAAGGCCGAGATCGCGAAGCGCGGCCGGCAGCCGGACTTTGGCCCGCCCAGACTGCATCCGTCGGCCGGCGCGGTGGCGGTAGGCGCGAGGCCGTTCCTCATCGCCTGGAACATCAACCTCGATTCTCCGGATCGCTCGCTGGCGGTCCGTGTCGCGCGCCGGATCCGCGAATCCGGCGGCGGATTGCCGAAGGTCCAGGCCAACGGCTTCCTCATCGAGGATCTGGGGCGAGCGCAGGTGTCGATGAACCTGCTCGACTTCGCCGTCACCCCGATGTGGCTGGTCTGGGAGACGGTCCGTGACGTGGCCGCCGAGGACGGCATCGAGCTGGCCGAATCCGAATTGATCGGCCTTGCCCCCCTGGCCGCGTTGCTGGACGTGGCGGACCACGCCGACGCCCCGCCCGATGCGCCCGTCGAGCAACGGCTGGCAGCCGCGGCGCGCTTCCTGCGGCTGCGGAACTTCTCCCCGTTGCAGGCCCTCGAGCTGCGCCTCGACGCCACGCGCAGCGGGCCTGTGCGGTGATGCCCGTGCGGCTGGCGCGGGCGTGAGCTTTCGCGTCATCGCCGGCGGGCGCGATACCGCGGCCACGGCCGGCCTGCTGGTGCACGGCGCGGCCGAGATCGCCACGCTGGCCGGCGGCCTGCGCCGTGGAGCAGCCCAGGACGATCCGGCCCTTCAGTCGGCGACGGGGGTGGGCGGTCCGGATGCCCGGGATGCGCCCGTCGTGGCCTGCTGGGAGGGCACCATTCTGGCTGTCGGTCCGCGCGCCGCCGTGACGGCCGCCCTCGAGGCGGAGGGCTACCCGTTGTCGCGATTCGCGCGTCTGGATGCCCGCGGCGGCACGGTCACCCCGGGGTTGGTCGATCCACACACCCATCTGCTGTTTGCCGGTTCTCGGGAGCGAGAGCTGCGACTGCGCCAGCAGGGGGCGAGCTATCTCGACATCCTCGAGGCGGGCGGGGGAATCCTGTCGACCGTCGCCGCCACTCGGGCGGCGTCCACTGAGGAGCTGGCCGCCCACGGTCGCCGCTGGCTCGACGAGATGCTCGGCCACGGCGTGACCACGGTCGAGGCCAAGTCTGGCTATGGACTCGACCTGGCCACGGAGCTACGGCTGCTCGAGATCGCTCATGGGCTGGGCCTCGAGGGACCGATCGACGTCGTGCCGACCTTCCTGGGCGCGCATGCCGTCCCGCCCGATTACCGCGATCGCCCGGATGCCACGGAGGCCTACGTGCGCTGCGTCATCGAGGAGCAGCTGCCCGGTGTGGCGGCCCAGGGTCGGGCGCGCTTCTGCGACGTGTTCTGCGAGAAAGGCGTCTTCTCCGCCGAGCAGTCGCGGCGGATCCTCGAGGCCGGCCTGGCACTCGGCCTCGCGCCACGGCTGCATGCCGACGAGCTGGCCCCGAGCGGCGGCGCGGAGCTGGCGGCCGAGCTGGGGGCGGCCTCGGCCGATCACCTCGCCGCCCCGTCCGCGGCGGGCATCCGTGCCCTGGCC
>JALZAF010000342.1 GCA_030948505.1 Chloroflexota bacterium | reverse complement strand
GGGGGGGGGGGGGGACGCTGATCGAAGCGATCTCGACCAACGTGAGTCGTGGCCCGGACCGCATCAGCCCCTTCTTCATCCCTTACGGCATCCCGAATGTCGGTGCGGGCCAGATCGCCATCAGCTTCGGCATGACCGGGCCCAACTTCGCAACCGCGTCCGCCTGTGCCACCGGCGGTCACGCCATCGGCGAGGCCTGGGAGACCATTCGGCGCGGCGATGCGGAGGTGATGGTCGCCGGCGGATCGGAGGCCGGCATCTACGAGGCCTTGATCGGCGGGTTCTGCGCGATGCGCGCGCTGTCGACCCGCAACGATGACCCGGAGGGCGCGTCGCGGCCGTTCGACAAGGGTCGCGACGGGTTCGTCATCGGCGAGGGCGCGGGCGTGCTGTTCCTCGAGGCCCTCGAGCACGCCGACGAGCGCGGTGCGGAGCCGCTCGCGGAACTCGTCGGATATGGCGCGACGGCCGACGCCTCGCACATCACCCTCCCAGCGCCGGGCGGGATCGGCGCAGTACGAGCGGCCCGTCGCGCGCTCGAGAAGGCGGGCCTGAAGGCGGCCGACATCGACCACATCAACGCCCACGCCACCTCGACGCCCGAAGGCGACAAGACGGAGCTGCAGGCGATCCGGACGATCTTCGGTGACGACGCCGGCCGCGTCGCCATCAGCGCCCAGAAGTCGATGATCGGTCACACCCTCGGGGCCGCCGGGGCGCTCGAGGCGATCGCCACGATCCAGGCGATCCGCACTGGCTGCATCCCGCCGACGATCAACCTCGACGATCCCGACGATGCTGCCGCGGGCCTCGACCTGACGCCGAACACGGCAGCGCGACGCGATGTGCGGGCGGCCATGTCCAACTCGTTCGGCTTCGGTGGCCAGAACACGGCCCTCGTCTTCACCCGGTGGGAACGATGACGGAGGAGCGAAAGGCCGGGGCGGGCGGCGACAGAGCCGCAGCGGGCGGCGACAAAGCCGCCCCCGACAAAGCCGCACCCGAGATCCGCGTCAACGACGACGGCGACGCCTCGCTGCTGGCGCTCATCGATCGGCTCGCCGGCCTGCTCGATCGGAGCGACCTCAGCGAGCTCGAGGTCGAAGCCGGCGGCACCGGCCTGATCCTGCGCCGGTCTCCGAAAGTCCAGGTTGCCCTCGCCGGCGCACCCGCGGTACCAACCGCAGACGCACCCGCCGCCGATCCTTCTGCGGCAGGTCGCGACGGTCCCTCTGCCCGGCCGTCCGTCAAGGCCCCCTTGACGGGCATCTTCTACGCCTCGCCCGCGCCGGAGTCGCCGCCCTACCTCAAGGAGGGCGGCGAGATCGCCGTGGGCCAGGTCGTCGGCCTGATCGAGGCGATGAAGCTGTTCAACGAGATCAAGTCGGACCTGGCCGGCCGCGTCGTGCGACTCGTCGCCGAGAGCGGCCAGCTCGTGAAGGCCAAGCAGCCGCTCGTCGAGGTGGAACCGCTGTGACGACGCCGCCCGCCCAAACGACCCGGACCGCGCATGTCACCGGCTGGGGCCGCTATGCGCCATCCCAGGTGCTCACCAACCACGACCTGGAGCGGATGGTCGACACGTCTGACGAGTGGATCGTCGCCCGGACCGGCATCCGCGAGCGGCGCGTGGCCGCCGCCCACGAGACGACCGCGTCGATGGCCGCCGTGGCCGGTCTGCGGGCGATCCGGACGGCCGGCATCGAGCCCGACGACATCGACCTCATCCTGCTCGCGACCCTCACCCCGGACTACTGGATGCCCTCGACCGCGGCACTCGTCAAGGAGGCGATCGGCAACACGCGCGCCAGCGCGATGGACGTTTCGGCGGCCTGCTCCGGCTTTGTCTATGCCTACGCGACGGCGCACGCGTACATCACCAGCGGCATGGCCAGGCACGTCCTGGTCATCGGCGCGGAGCTGCTGACGCGCTTCCTGGACTACACGGACCGCAACACCTGCATCCTCTTCGGCGACGGGGCTGGGGCGGTGGTGCTGTCAGCTTCGGACGCACCCGGTGGCGGCCTCGGCATCGAGCTGACTACCGAGCCGCAGGGCGCCTACATGATCTGGCTGCCCGCCGGCGGGGCGAAGAGCCCGGCGTCCGCGGAGACCATCGCCCGCGGCGAGCACTACGTCCGGATGGAGGGCAAGGAGACCTACCGATTCGCGACCCGGACACTGGCGACGACGGCCCTCGAGTCCATTCGCAAGGCGGGCCTCGAGCCCAGTGACATCGCCCTGTTCATCCCGCACCAGGCCAACATCCGCATCATCGAGGCCGTCGCCAAGGGTCTGAACCTGTCGATGGACAAGATGTTCGTCAACCTCGACAAGTACGGCAACACGTCCGCCGCGTCCGTGCCGATCGCCCTGGCTGAGGCGGTCAACGAGGGCCGGGTCAAGATCGGTGACCGCATCGTCATCGTCGCCTTCGGTGCCGGCTTCACGTCCGGCGCCGTGACCATCGAATGGACCGCGGATCCGGCCCGTGGCATCGCCGGCGATGCGGCGGTCAAGCCGGAGGACGTCCATGTTCGGCTGCCGGTCGACTGGGATTCGGTCGATCCCATCCCGGACGCGCTGGCCGAGCTGATGTCGCGACCCGGAACCGTTGACGTGCCGCTCGACGACGTGGTCCCCGGCGAACCGGAGCACGCGCGACAGCCGGTCAGCGGCCGGTGATCGACCTGAGCGGCAAGAGTGCCGTCGTGACCGGTGGCTCGCGCGGGATCGGGCGCGCGATCGTGCTCCGACTCGCGACCCAGGGCGCCGACGTCGCGTTCAGCTACAAGGGCAACGAGGCCGCAGCCAGGGCCACCGCGGCAGAAGTCGAGAAGCTCGGCCGCAAGGCCGTCCCCATGCAGGGCGACGCGACCGACCCGGCGGCGGCCGAGGCCCTCGTCAAGGCCGCCCTCGAGGCGTTCGGCAAGGTCGACATCCTGGTCAACAACGCCGGCATCACCCGCGACGACCTGATCATGCGGATGAGCCCCGAAGCGTGGCGCGAAGTCCTCGAGACCAACCTGTTCGGGGCGTTCTATGCGATCAAGGCCGTCACTCGCCCGATGCTCAAGGCCAAGGGCGGGCGGATCGTGAACATCACATCCGTGTCCGGCCAGGCCGGCCAGATGGGGCAGGCGAACTACTCGGCCGCCAAGGCCGGGCTGATCGGGCTGACCAAGGCCACCGCTCGCGAGCTGGCCTCGCGCGGCATCACCTGCAATGCCGTCGCCCCGGGCTTCGTGCTCACGGAGCTGACGCAGGACCTGCCCGACGCCCTGAAGCAGGAGCTGACCGCCCGAACCCCTCTCGGGCGCTTCGGGACGACCGAGGAGATCGCCACCGCGGTCGCCTTCCTCGCCTCCGACGAGGCCGCGTTCATCACCGGCCAGGTGCTCGCCGTCGACGGCGGCCTGGTGATGATGTAGGCCAGATCGGGACCCCCGTCAACCCGTGCTAGACTCGCGCCGCTTTGACTGCTGAGAGGGCGCAGGGGACCCCGCGAAGCCGCTCGACGAACGTCGCCGCCTTGCTGTCGTTCCTCTGGCCCGGGGTTGGCCAGTGGTATCGCGGACGGTGGCGCGCGGGGCTGCTTTACGCCGTGCCGGTCGCCCTGGTCGCGGGAGCCGCGCTCAGTCAGGTCGTGGGCGGCGCCCAGGATCTGGCACTCGAGCTGTTCGCGCCGTCATTCTCGCTGACGATCCTCATCCTGATCATCCTGCTGGGGCTGTGGCGGCTGCTGTCGATGTTCGACGCCGGCACGCCGCTGGAAGGCTGGCGCCGCGCCGGTAGACGCACCGGGTCCGTGTTCGCCGCCCTGGCCCTGGTCGTCGTCGTGGTCCACGGCGTCGCCGCCTACTACGCGTGGTCGTTCTACGACGCGGGGTCCCATATCTTCGTCAACGCCGGCACCGAGCCGCCCATCGGAACCGACGATCGCGCCCAGGGACCGCTCGTGGCTCTGCCCTATGTGACGCCGGCCACGCGCGCCTCGCGTATCAATGTCCTGCTGACCGGGGTCGATTCGGCAGCCGGACGATCCCACGCCCTCAACGACACGCTCATCCTGGCCAGCATCGATCCCGTGAGCCACAAGGTGGCAATGCTCAGCTTCCCGCGCGACATCGCCAACTTCCCGCTCTGGAACGGCCACGGCATGTTCACCGGCAAGATCAACTCGCTGATGAGCTACGCCCGCCAACACCCGAAGGAGTTCCCGGACGGCGACCTGGGGAGCCTCATCAAGGAACTCGGCTACCTGATCGGCGCGCCGATCCACTACTACGCGGCCGTCGATCTGGATGGCTTCCGGCGCCTGATCGACAAGGCGGGCGGGGTGGACGTCAACAATTCGCGGGCCATCGACGATCCCGTCTACGGGGGCTGGACGGACAAGCGCCCCATCGGCTTCACCCTGTCGGCCGGCATGCACCATCTCGACGGCCAGACGGCGCTGGCCTTCGTACGGTCGCGCAAGGGCCCCGGCGACACGGATTTCAGCCGTGCCCGCCGGCAGCAGCAGCTGCTCGTCGCGCTGACCCGCAAGCTGGCCGACCCGGCGATGCTGCCACGGCTGCCGGACATCCTGACCGTTGCCGGCGGCACGGTCAGGACCAACTTCCCGTCGGATCGGCTGGGCGAGATGATCAGCCTCAGCCGCGACGTCCCGGACAACCAGATCACCCAGGTCGTCCTCGGCCCGCCATACGCTCGCCGGCCGGTCACGAGCATTGCCATCTACACCCTGGAGATCGACTTCGCCAAGTTCGCTGCGCTGTCGATCAAGATATTCGGCACCGACAGCGCCTACGTCGGGCTGGCGCCAGGGACCTCCCCGCCGCCCACGAACTGATCCCGGATCAGCGGCCGGGCTGCGTTACCAGGGCGGGAATGGTCCGAGCGATGATCCTGAGGTCGAGCCAAAGGGACCAACGGTCGATGTAGGCCAGATCGATGGTTGCCCGATGGTCGAACTGCTCATCGAACCGTGCTTCGACTTGCCAGAGGCCCGTAATTCCGGGCTTCATCGACAGGCGACGACGGTGCCAGACGTCGTAGCCGGCGACCTCCCGGGGGGGCGCCGGACGCGGGCCCACGATGCTCATTTCACCGAGCAGGACATTCCACAACTGGGGCAATTCGTCGATGCTCGTCCTGCGCAAGAGTCGGCCCAATCGGGTGACTCGCGGATCGTCCGTCATCTTGAAGGCCGGACCCTTCGTATCGCTGAACGCCTCGAGCTCCGGGTAGCGGGCCTCAGCATCAACCGTCATGGTTCTGAACTTCACGATCCGAAAAGGTCGCCCGTGGAGGCCAACACGGACCTGCCGAAACAGGAGGGGGCGGCCTTCCCTGGACAGCATCGCCAAGCCAACGACCAAGAGTAGCGGGCTCAGGACGATGAGGCCGACCGTGGCCAGGGCGATGTCGATGAATCGCTTGGTGAGCAGGCTAATGACGCGATCGGGGCCATAGACGAGCGACAGCACCTGGATTCCGTCGAACTCTTCCGCCCGCCCACCCGGAAGCGTCAGGCTGAAGTCCGTCAGTGGGATGCGAACGATCTTGCCCTCTTCCTCGCACAGTCGTGTCACCGGTTCGATCAGCGTGACCTCGCTCGCGGGGAGACAGATGGCGACCTCGTCGATGACCCCCGCATGGAGGACCTGCTCGATATCCTCGAGTCGCCCGAGGACTGGCCGCAGCAGGCGAGGATCCGTTTCGCCGTGGCTCAGGTGGCCAACAACCCGAAGCCCCAGGTCGCGGCGGCGGTCGATGCGGTTGGCGAACGACCGTGCGGCGGGGCCTGCGCCCACGACCAGCATGTAGCGGATGTTGTAGCCCTGCTCTCGAAGCGCCTCGAACACCCTCCGGACCGCCAGTCGGGACGCCAGGCTCAGGAACACCTGCGCGCCGAACAGGAGGACCAGCAATAGGCGGCTCATGTTGGGCAGCTTGAACAGGAAGAGAGCGGTGAAGACGGCCACCGAAAGCAGCAGCGCTGCCCGGATAATGTCGCGTAGCTCTGTCCTTGCCGACCACCGCGCACGGAGGCGGTAGAGTCCCAGCACCCAAAGCGTCGAAACCCAGGCGAAGCCATAGACGGCCGCGGCCAGGAGCGGCTCGATCCCGACTGCCCCCACCCACCAGTCGCGATAGGAGGGTCCAAATCGCGCTATCGAAACGGCGATCAAGAGGATCGCCGCGCTGAGGCCGTCGGCGACCATGAAGCTCAGATGCAATAAGAGGATGTACCGGCGGGTCAAGACTCTCTGCCCTCGTCGGGTGCCCAAATTGCTCGTGCTTGGCCGCCCGTAACAGTACCAGTCGCCACCTGGCCACCGCCATGTGACTCAGGCGGTTCGTTCGGAGCCACGGTCTCGGTACTGTCGCCCTCCGGACCATGGTCACGGTGGTCAGTTCCAGAGAGGTCCGGTAAGGTCGAGACATGTCAAACGTCCGCCGAACGTGGGCCGCGATGACCTCGCGGACGCGCACCCTCGCCCTGTCGGGCATCGTCGTGCTGGTTGTGGGCCTGGTCGTGGTCGCGGCCGTCCTTGCCCGTCCCACAGCCAAGACCGTGGCCGACGTGCTGGCTTCGCCTTCGCCCGCTCCCGCGCTTCCGCCGGAGGAATCGCTGCAGCCGGGTCTCTCGCCCGACCCGTCGCTCGAGCCGTCCCCGTCACCATCGACGCCGCCGATCGCGGGCAATGGCCCGATCCTGGGCGCAGACGGCAGGCTGACCGTGCTGCTGCTCGGTTCGGATTTCCGGCCCTCGCATCCGGGCAACCGGACCGACGCGATCATCGTCGTCTCGGTCGATCCCGTGACCGGCGCAAACGCGGCCTTCAGCGTGCCGCGTGACGCCGTGAACTTCCCGCTTCCCGGAAGTGGCACGTTCGGAGCCAAGGTGACCGGGCTTTACGCTTACCTCGGCGCGAAGACCGGCGATGCCGGAAAGGCCATGAAGGCCGCCGTTTCGCGCGCCTTCGGCATCGAGGTCGACCGGTATGTGTTCATCGGCTTCACCGGCGTCAAGGAACTGGTGCGGGCCGCAGGCGGGGTCGACGTGACGCTCGACGCGCCCTACTACGACCCCGAGTACTGGGTCACCTCGAAGCAGCGGGGATGGGGCCTGCCGAAGGGGACGAGCCACCTCAATGGCAACGAGGCGCTCATCTTCGCTCGCAGCCGGAAGGGCGATAACGATTTCGGCCGAGCGCGCCGCCAGCAGCTGCTGGTCATGGCGGCGTTCGACAAGGTGCGCACGCGAGGGATCGCCGGTTTGGCCGAGCTGATCGCCATAGCCAGGGACACTGTCAGGACGGACCTGCCGCTCGATCGCGCAGGCGACATCTACAACCTGCTCAGCAAGGTGGACCTGGGCAAGACCAAGCGGGTCGTGTTCGGACCGCGCTCATACGCCAGCGGCCTTGGCGGGACGGATTTCCAACTCCGGCTCGACGTCTGCCGCGCCTGGATCGCCAAGAACTTCCCGCCCGCGCACCAGCCACCGGCCAGCGCGCCCTCCGCCCCCGCCCCGAGCGCTTCGCCCGCGCCCTGAACCGGCGTCAGGTTCGCCAGGCAAGCGTCCGGGCGAGATCGCGCCCGACGCACGCGGGCGGCGCCGCCAGCAATCGCCACGCGGCGACCAGGACCAGCAGGATCGCCAGACCGGCCACACCGAGGGCGTGGCTGCGGGCTACGAACAGGATGGCGAGCGCGGCGGTTGCCACGTCCGCGTGCCCCGGCAGCCCGTCGCGCCGCACGCGCAGCGCGACGAGCGCTGCGAGCCGTTCCACTCCCACACCCAGGGCGACGAACAACGCGATTCCCGCCCATCCGAAGTTGGCCCAGGCCTCACCCAGCCAGCCCGGCGCGGCATAGCCGGACGTGGCCTGGTCTCCCTGCACGACGCGCGGGTAGATCCAATAGCCGAGATTCGGCACGTCGCCACGGCCCAGGAGCGGGGCAAGGCGCCGGAACCAGGTCAGCCCCAGGAAGTAATCGTGCTCCTTCGGGATGACCTCCA
>JALZAF010000341.1 GCA_030948505.1 Chloroflexota bacterium | reverse complement strand
TCATCAGCAGGTTCTCCTGGAGCCGCTCGCCGTTGGCCGCCGGGACGAAGGTCGAGGCGAGGTCGCCGAACCCGGTCGTCACCCCGTAGACGACCTCGCCCGCCGCGACCAGCGCCTCGATGACGGCCCGGGCCTCCTGGATGCGACCGCGCGCGGCCCCGTCGAGCACCACGCCCGCGCCGTGGCGGGCGACCGCTTCGACGTCGGCTACGGTCAGGTCGGCGCCGGTCAGGACGACCGTCCGATGATCGGCCGCGCCGGTCGACGGGACGGGCGAGAAGGGGGGGCCTTCGGCCGCCGGGCCCTCGGCCGCCGGACGATCGGACGGGTCGGTCACGACGGGCAGGATAGTCGGCTATGCTGCCGATCGTCCCCACTCGCGCGCCGAGGTTGACCGCGTGCTCGCGTTCATCGACCAGATCGTCATCCCGTTCCTGAACACGCTCTACGGGACGGTCGGCTACCTCGGCGTCACGGTCGCGATGGCCATCGAGTCGGCGATGATCCCGTTGCCATCGGAGTTGATCCTGCCGTACGCGGGCTTCCTGGTGTCCGACCCGAGCCAGCTCGAACCGCTGACGAGGGGCCCTTGGAACTACTGGGTCGTCGTGGTCATGGCCACGGTCGGCAACACGGTCGGCTCCCTCATCGCCTACGCCATCGGGGCGTGGGGCGGGCGTCCGTTCCTCGAGCGCTACGGGCGCTACCTCTTGATCCGTCACCACGAGATCGTCCTGGCCGAGCATTTCTTCGAGCGATACGGTTCGGCGACCGCGTTCCTGAGCCGGTTGCTCCCGATCGTACGGACGTTCATCAGCTTCCCCGCCGGGGTCGCGCGGATGCCCCTCGGCAGGTTCATCGCCTATTCGACGGCCGGTGCCTTCCTGTGGTCGATGCTGCTGGTGTTCGCAGGCGTCCAGCTCGGATCGCGCTGGGTCGACATCCGGCACGCGCTCCAGCCGTTCGACCTGCTGATTGCGGTCGCTGTGGTCGCCGCCATCGCACTGTTCGTCTGGTGGCGACTGGGCACGCCGGGTCGACCTCGCCGGGCGGCCTGAACCGCCACGACCGCCGCGCGGTTACCGCCGCGGCGCTGTCACCGCCGCGCGGTTTCCTCAGGCGCGGGTCGAGCCTTGAAGGCCATCCAGAGCAGCACGTCGTAGACGATCTTCAACCCGCCGGCGATGAAGAACGGCAGCGCGGCCAGGGACGGTGTCGAGACGAGCGGCCCGGCCAGATTGGCGCTCGCGCCGGAGCCGATGGATCGCGCGATGCCGGTGACTCCGGCCGCAGCGGAGCGCTCGTCCGGCTCGACCACCGCGATCGTGTAGCTCTGTCGCGTCGGGACATCCATCTGGCTGATGCTGAAGCGCGCCAGGAGAACCGCGATCGCCAGCGGCAGGTTCGGCATGAGCGGCACCAGGATCAGCAGGACGTTCGACGGCAGATGGGTGAAGACCATCGTGTTGATGAGACCGATCCGGGCAGCGATCCCGGCCGCCGCCAGGGCCGATGCAGCGGCCAGCAGATTGGCGGCGAAGAAGATGCCTCCCAGCAGCGCCACCGGTACGTCGTAGGTCTGGTGGAACCAGTACGCCAGGATGCTCTGCATCACCAGGCCGCCGGCAAACGCGTCGATCGAGAACAGGGCGGCCAGGCCGAGCACGATGTTGCGCGAGCGGTGCAGGCCCAGCCGGCGGGCGACGCTCGTATCCGTCGGGGCAGTCACTTCGACCGACGGTGACACACGACTGAACAACGCCGCGAGGGCGAGACCGATCGCGGCATAGCCCAGCACCACGACCCGGTAGGCCGAAAGCTCGTCGAGGCCCATGGCCCGCATGCTGCCGACCGCCAGGCCCGCCGCCAGGGCTCCGAACGCAGTCGCGATCGAACCGGCGAGGTTGTACCAGGCGAAGATGCTCGTCCGGCGGCGGTCCTCGATCGTCTCGCTGAGCGACGCCTGCTCGACCGCCAGGAACGGGCCCACTTCGTTGCCGGACGGGCTGATTACCCCGATGGTCGCGGCCAGCAGGAGCGGGACGAAGGCGTCGGTGAGCGCGAACACGGCGCCCGCGCCGGCCATGAGGAGCGACCCGACGACGAGGATACGCCGGCGCCCGAGCCGGTCGGCGTGCGTCGTCAGCCACAGGCTCACGATCGTGTCGCCGATGAGGGTCAGGCTGAGGATCAGACCGATGGCCCCACCGTCGAAGCCGAGCCGCGCGAGGTAGAGGACCAGGATCACCGCGACGGCGCCGTAGGCGAACATGCGCACCGAACGAGCCGCGAACAGGAGCCGCCCGTCGCGGTTCAGGGTCAGGAGCAGCATCCCACGGACCTGGGCCGAGCCTGGGGGCGCACGCCGCGAGTCTACGGTGGGACAATGCGGCCGGAGGTGTCATCCGAGGCATGAGCGACGCGCACGCAGCACCACACGGCAGTGGAGCCTCGCCCGGCGGGGCCGATGGAGCAATCGTTCACGAGCATCTCGGCGAGCACGAGGTCGAGCCTCTCGGTCCGGTCGATACCCAGGCCTGGGGTGCCGGACTCCTTGGCATCGCACTCGGCCTGGTCGTGGCGCTCGGCTTCGTCTTCGCCACGGCAGCCGTGCAGCCGTAACCGTTCGCGGTCCTCGGGGCCTAGAACAGCCCCACGATATTGCCGTCCGCGTCGATGTCGATGTTCTCGCCGCCCGGTTTCGACGGCAGCCCCGGCATCGTACGCATCTCGCCGACCAGCGGGGTGATGAATCCGGCGCCGGCGGAGAGCCGGACCTCGCGAATGGGAACGCGGAACCCCGCTGGCCGACCTTTCAGCGCCGGGTCGTGGCTGAGCGAGTACTGCGTCTTGGCCATGCAGATCGGCAGGTGACCGAAGCCCAGATCCTCGTACAGCTTGAGCGACTTGGCCGCTGCAGGCAGGACGTCCACCCCGGACGCGCCATAGATGCGAAGCGCGATCGTTTCGATCTTCTCGACCAGCGGCGTGTCGTCGGTGTAGAGGAGGCGGAAGTCCGGCGCACCCTCGCTGGCCGCAGACCACACGGCGCGGGCTAGGTCCTCCGCGCCGGCTCCGCCGTCGGTGAAATGGCGGGTCACGACGGCCGCCCGGGCCCCGGCAGCGAGGCTCACCTCCTGGACAGCGGCCATCTCGGCCGGCGTGTCGGTCGGATAGGCGTTGATGGCGACGACCGCCGGGACGCCGAAGACCGTCACGTTCTCGATCTGCTTGGCAAGGTTGGCGGCGCCGGCGCGTACCGCCTCGACGTTCTCGACCGACAGCGCCGGGTCGAGTGGCTTGCCGGCAACGATCCTGCCCACGCCGCCGTGCATCTTGAGCGCCCGGATTGTCGCCACCACCACGGCGGCGTCGGGCGTCAGGCCGGACGCGCGGCACTTGATGTCGAAGAACTTCTCCGCCCCCATGTCGGCGCCGAAGCCCGCTTCGGTGCAAACGATCTCGTTGGTCGCCAGCGCGAGGCGGTCGGCGAGGACGGAGTTGTTGCCGTGGGCGATGTTGGCGAATGGCCCGCAGTGGACGAAAGCCGGACCGCCTTCGAGCGTCTGCAGGAGGTTCGGTTTGAGGGCGTCCTTCAGCAGCACGGCCATTGCTCCGGCGACCTTCAGGTCTTCGGCCGTCACCGGCCGGCCGTCGAAGGTCGTCGCGAGGACCATCCGCCCGAGCCTGGCCCGCAGGTCCCCGAGGTCGGACGCCAGGGCGAGGACGGCCATGACCTCCGAGGCCACCGTGATCTGCCATTCGGTCTCGCGCGGGACGCCGTTCTCGCGGCCGCCCAGGCCGATGACCGCGCGGCGGATCGCCCGGTCGCTGATGTCGACGACGCGCGGCCAGAGGATGGCGAGCGGGTCGATACCCAGCGGGTTGCGGTGATGCAGGCTGTTGTCGAGAAACGCCGCGGCGAGGTTGTGGGCGGCACCGATCGCGTGCACGTCGCCGGTCAGGTGGAGATTGAAGTCCTCCATCGGGATGACCTGGCTGTAGCCGCCGCCGGCCGCTCCGCCCTTGATGCCGAACACCGGTCCCAGTGACGGCTGGCGGATGGCCACCGCTGCCCGCTTGCCGATCCGATTGAGGCCCTGGGTAAGCCCGATTGTCGTCGTCGTCTTGCCTTCGCCCAGGGGTGTTGGCGTGATCGCGGTGACGACCACGTAGCGACCGCGGGGGTTGAGCGCCTCGAGGCGGCGGATCGCCGCCAGGCTCACCTTGGCTTTGGTCGGCCCGTACAGCTCGATTTCGTCGTCGGCAATCCCCAGCTCGCGGGCCACCTCGAGAATCGGCCGCGGCTTGACGGATCGCGCGATCTCCAGATCGGACGGGAAGGGCTTCGTCGTGCTCATCGTGCGCCGCTCGCCGCCGTGCGAAGCGGGGCGGGCCGCCTGCCGCTGCGGAGGGCCGCGGCCTGCTTGTTGGCCGCGCGAAGGAGGTGCGTCAGCAGCAGCGCATTGGTCACCGGGCCGACCCCGCCCGGCACCGGGGTGATCGCCTCGGCCACCTGGCGGGCAGATTCGAATTCCACGTCGCCGACGATCTTGCCACCGACGACGTTGATCCCGACGTCCACGACGACCGCCCCGCGCTTGAGCATGGCCCCGGTCACCAGGCCCGGCTTGCCGACCGCCACCACGACGATCTCCGCGGTGCGCAACATCCCCGCCAGGTCGCGCGTTCTCGAGTGGCAGATAGTCACGGTCGCGTTCTCACGCAGGAGCAGGATCGCGGCCGGCTTGCCGACGACGTTCGACCGCCCGATCACGACGGCACGCTTGCCCTCGATCGCGATACCCGATCGCTTGAGGATCTCGACCGCTGCCTGGGCGGTCGTCGGCAGGAATCCATCGTAGCCGAGGGTCATGAGACCGACGTTGCGCGGATCGATGCCGTCGATGTCCTTGGCCGGGTCGAGCGTGTCGACCACGGTTGCCAGCGGGATCCGCCTGGGCAGCGGCATCTGGACGATGATCCCGGACACGAGCGGATCCTCGTTGAGCTCGATGATCCGCCGGCGCAGCGCCGCCGCCGAGACCCGGCCGGGGATCTCCACCCGGTGACCGGTGATCCCCACGTTTCGGCAGCTGCGCAGGATCTGTTCGAGGTACACGGCCGACGGCGCGTCGCGACCCACGATCACGACCGCAAGAGCGGGGCTGAACCCGTGCCGGCGCTTGAAGGCCGCAACGTCGTCCTTGACCGACGCCCGGATCTCCGCCGCGATCGGCGCTCCCTGCAGGAGACGAGCCCCGCCCGCCGAACGCGCCCCGCCCGCCGCCACCTTCAGCCTCGGGTGGGGGACGCGAGCCCGAGCGGCTCACGTGGCTCGCCGCTCAGCACGACCGCCCGGGTCAGTTCAGTCAGGCGGGTGATCTCGTGGAGCAGCTCGTCGACCCGACTTGTCGCCAAGGCGGCAAACTCGTCGTCGCCGATCGCGGGCAGGTTGACGAGCACGTTGGCCCCCCCCCCCCCCCCC
>JALZAF010000306.1 GCA_030948505.1 Chloroflexota bacterium | reverse complement strand
CGCCAGGGCGGTCGCCGCGGTCGCGTCGCCCACCTCGTCCACGAGCGTGGTGACCTGGGCGATCAGATAGGGCTCGCTGGCCGAGTCGACCGCGTCGACCGTGAACCGCCCGCTGCCGACCACCAGGATGTCGTAACGACCGTCCGGCAGCTTGGTGGCTTCGCGGATCTCGGCCATGGTGCCGACGCCGGCAATGGCCACCTCATCCGAGCCAACCTCGCGACCCTCGCGGATCAGGACGATCCCGAACGGCGCCGACCGCTCGACGCAGCGTTCGATCAGGAGCCGGTAGCGCGGCTCGAAGATGTGGAGCGGCAGGGCGATGCCGGGGCAGAGGACCGTGTGGAGCGGAAAGAGCGGCAGCTCCATCAATGCGGAGTCTACGGACCCCGGCCGATGGTCGGACGCGGCCACGCGCGCGATCGGGAATCGAGAAGCCGCCGGTCGCCCGGCGTGTCCTCGGGCTGATGGCTAGCGAAGCGTCGCCTCAGGTCCTCGGGCTGATGGCTCGCAGGAGCGTCGCCTCAGCCCTCGGAGGGCGGATGGCTGTCCCCTCCGTGGAGGTTGCCGGTTCCTTAGTGGGCGCAGGCCCGGGCGCTGCCGGCGTCATCCGCCGTTCGGAAGCTGGAGCCGCACCCACACGCCGCGACGGCGTTCGGGTTGTTGACCGTGAAGCCGGCCCCCATGAGGGTGTCGACGTAGTCGATCTGCGAGCCCTGGAGGAGGCTGATGCTGTTGCCGTCGACGTAGACCTTGACCCCGTTCGCCTCGAGGACCTTGTCCTCTGCCGTTGGGGCGTCCTCGAGCATCATCCCATAGCGGTAGCCAGAGCAGCCGCCACTGTAGACATACACCCGCAGGCCGACGTCGGGGTTGGTCTCTTCCTTGGTCAGCTCGTGGAGCTTCACTGCCGCGGCGTCGGTCAGGCTGAGGACCGTCGGCTGGGGATCGATCATGAGCGAGGGTCCTCCCTGAGGGCTGGTGTGCGCGGGTGTGGATAACTGCTGTGCGCATCGTACGCAGCGCAACCGAATTCGACAAGCCCGCCGGTGGTACCCGGGGCGGCCCGCCCGACCGTGGGGCGATCAGCCGTCGATGCGCTCGACCACGGTGGCGATTCCCTGGCCCACCCCGATGCACATCGTGGCCAGCCCGTATCGGCCGCCTGTCCGGCGGAGCTCGTGGACGAGCATCGTGACGAGCCGACCGCCGCTCATGCCAAGCGGATGGCCCAGGGCGATTGCGCCGCCGTTGACGTTGACCTTGTCGGGGTCCAGCCCGAGCTCGTTGATGGTGACGATCGACTGGCTGGCAAAGGCCTCGTTTAGCTCGACCAGGTCCAGGTCCTCGACCTTGAGGCCGGCCCGGGCGAGGGCCTTGTCCGTGGCCGGGACCGGGCCGACGCCCATGATCGCCGGATCTACCCCGGCGACGGCCGTCGACACCACCCGCGCCAGCGGCTTCAGCCCCAGCGTCCTTGCCCGCGCCGCCTCGACGAGCAGCACGGCCGAGGCGCCATCGTTGATGCCGGAGCTGTTGCCGGCCGTGACCGTGCCGTCGTCGCGGAAGGCGGGGCGCAGCCTGGCCAGGGCCTCCGCGCTGGTGTCCGCCCGGGGATGTTCGTCCCGCTGGACCAGGATCGGGTCGCCTTTCTTCTGGGGGATCGCGATCGGCACGATCTGGTCGTCGAACCGGCCGGCCTCGATGGCCGCGACGGCCTTCTGGTGAGAGGCCAGGGCGAAGGCATCCTGGAGGTCGCGGCCCACTTCCCAGCGCTGGGCCACGTTCTCCGCGGTCTCGCCCATCGAATAGGGGTAGTGCCGCTCCGCCAGCCGGGGGTTCACGAACCGCCAGCCGATGGTCGTGTCGTAGGCCTCGCGGTTGCCCCGGTCGAAGGCCGTCTCCGGCTTGGCCATGACGTACGGCGCCCGGGTCATCGACTCCACACCGCCGCCGATGAAGACGTCGCCGTCGTCGACGGCAATGGCGTGGGCGGCCGAGTTGATGGCCTGCAGGCCGGAGCCGCACAGCCGGTTGACCGTCAGACCGCCGACTTCGACCGGAAGCCCGGCCAGCAGCAGCGCCATCCGGGCAACGTCGCGGTTGTCCTCGCCCGCCTGGTTGGCGCAGCCGAGGATCACGTCCTCGATCAGGCCCGGGTCGATGCCCGAACGATCCACCACCGCCCGGATCACCGCCGCCGCCAGGTCGTCCGGCCGAACGGAGGCGAGGGCGCCGCCGTAGCGCCCGATCGGGGTCCGCACCGCTTCGACGATCCACGCCTCGCGCAACGGCCGGTGGAGGTCTCGAGTCACGGCCCGATTGTAGGCTCGCCTCTCGCCAACCACTTGCCGCCGTCCTGGCCTCGCCGGGGCCGCGCCACCGGCGAGCGCCGCGGCCCGGAAATGAGGTCGGGCCAGGGGACGCACCTAATTCCGTCGTCGCTTACAACGTGGGCGACACGGCGGCCGACACCGCCTTCGAGCTCACAACCGGGCAGCAGAACCTGCGGCGGAAGCCTGTCCATCTGGTCGTGCCGCGGGCCGGACGTGCAGCCACAGCAGGCTCGCGGCGAATGGCAGCCCGCTCAACGCTCCGTGCAGGCCCGCGTAACGCGGCTCCCAGCGGGGGTCGAATTTGGCCTTGAAGAAGGCCAGCGTGCGGACGTCGTAGAAAGGCCGCACCGCGCGGGCCGCGAGTGCCAGCAGTCGCGCCTCGACGGTACCTTGCCCCACCCGAAGTCCGGCCAGCGCGACGAGGCCCAGCGACAGCTCCCGGTCCCCGGCCGCGCGCATCGCGCCGGCAGCCTGTGCGAGGCACGCCTCGAGCGCGCCGGGCGTGCCATGCGGACGACGGCGCAGGAGATCGAGCACCCAGCGATCCGTGTCCACGCGGCGAAACGTGGCGAAGCCCTCAGGGCGGCCGTCCGGGTCGATCGCCACGGCGACCCCCACCCGGCCCAGGTCGGCGATGGCGAAGGCGCCAATCGTGAAACGCAGCTGCGGCCCGCGCCGGGATCGCCACGCCCTGTCGATGTCAGCCAGGTGAGGGCCCAGGGCGGCGACGTCGGCGGCCGGTAGTCCGGCCGGGTACCAGCGCACCGTGACGCCGCCCCGCCGGCAACGGGCGACCGTGTGGCGCAGGTTGGCCCGGCGGGGGCCGGATAGGTCGAAGGACGCCAGGTCGACGATCGCTTCCTGGCCGATCGGCAGGCAGTGGAACCCCGCGGCGACGAGGCACGGACGGAACTCCTCCGAGGCCTGGTAAACCCCGACGGCGACGTCGCCTCGCTCGCAGCGGCGGACGAACGCCAGGAAGGTCCGCCAGGCGTCGGCCCCAGGACCGATGGGGTCGCCCAGGATGACCGCCATGCGTCCGGCGCGGCCATAGGCGATCGCCGCCTCGCGCCGCGGCAGCGCGAAGAACAGCTTGTCCGCTCCCAGCTGGAAGGGCGCCAGGGCGCCGTGGGCGTTGCGCCGGGCGATGTCCCGGTTCCGCTCCAGCAGATCGGGCGCGGGTCGATCCGGCACCGCCCGCAGGACGGCCACGGCAGCCACCACCGCCGCCACGGCGGCCATCGATTCGAGGACCTCGAAGGCGTCGCCGGCGTGGGCCGGGTCGAACAGCCCGGTGGGATCGACGAAGACGAGGATGCCGGCGACCCAGTTCGCGACCACGTCCAGCGGGCTGCCCTGGGCCGACGCCGCGACCACGTCGGATGCGATCGATCCGACGACGAGGATGGCGACCTCGGCGACGAGCAGGGCCACCAGCAACGGCCTCGTGGCGCGGTCCGTTTCGACCTGATAGCGGCGTCGGTCGCGCAGCAGCAACAACAGGCAGCCGGCCGCAAGGGCCGCGGCGATGGGATGGTGGAGCGTCAGTGCCTGTCCGGCGAGCGCACCGGCGAACGTGGCTGCGGCGAGGATGCGGGCCATTCGCTTGCGCCGCACGAGCCCCACGGCGAGGGCGGAGAAGGCCACGGCCGCGGCCGCCGCGTCGAGTGGTTCGAAGGCCAGGGGATCAATCGGCAGGACGACGGCCAGCACGGACCCCAGTCCCGCGCCCGTGCCGGCCGCACCAATGACGGCCAGCAGCGCCGCCGTCGCCAGCGCCACCGGAGGAGCCGCGGCGGCGGCCCGCGCGGCGATGGCGATGACTCCGCGAGGACGACTTCGGGCCACTGTTCTGCGCCGGCTCATTTCCCGAACAATCCCTCGGCGGCCTGGTGCGCGGCGACCAGCCCCAGCGCAGTCGGGAGCTGGCTCCGGACGGACGCCCAGGCATGGCCGCGGTTGGTTGGCATGAGTCCGGTCGGTACCCCGGCTGCCTGCAGTACGGCCACCATGGCGCGGTACTGCTGGCCGTAGAAGACCTCAACCGGGTTCGCGGACAGGACGACGAACAGCTGGTGACGCGCCGACGGCGGCACCTTGTCGGCGATCAGCAGGGGCGAGGTCGCGGCGATGAGCGCGCGATCGTTGGCGAACGGCCGCCAGGCGTTCGGCGCGGCCGCGTTTCGAATGCCGGCCTCGAAGTAGCCGCTGAAGGCGATGGCGGAGGCGAACAGGTCGGGGTGACGGAGGAGGAGCATCGGTCCGCAAAATCCGCCCTGCGAAAAGCCGACCAGCGTCCTTGCCGCGGCCGCCGGTATCGTCCGGAAGTGGCCGTCGACGTAGGGGACGACCGTGTCGGTGAGGTAGCGCTCGTACCATTCGCGCCCGTCATGCGAGTTGACACACTCGGCGTCGGGAAAGGGCCCGCCTTTCTCGGACACGAACACGACGACCTCGGCCGGGATGGCGCCACCGTTGATGAGGCTGTCGAGCAGGCCCTGAACGTGGATCGCTTCGTTCCACGACTCGATGTCCCAGGGCACCTCGTAGACCGTGGGATAGGCACGGTTGCCCTGGCCGTATCCGGGCGGGAGGTAGACCTCCAGGGTGGCCGTGCTGTACGTGCCACCGACCCACGGTGCCGGCAGCGTCACCGTCGTGACGGTGCCCGTCCCGGACGGGCGCCAGGCGGTCCAGGGCTTCTTCTTCGACAGCGTGGCCGTCACCTGGCTGCCGTCAGGGCCCGGCGAACCAGCAGGCGTGCCCAGCGCGCCATCCGACGGAAGGGCCGGTCCTCCCCCATCGCCGGCGAGCGGCGGCGGAAGCGCGGCCGCTGCCCGCATTCGGACGTCGGGGGCGTAGTTCAGCATGTCGCCGAGAAGCGGCACGCTGACGGCAACGAACAGCACGGCGAGCAGGGCCGCCAGCGGCGCGATGAGGTCGCGACGAGGGCCGTGGGCGAGGCGCCAGCGCAGCAGCGTGCGGCCGACCTCGATCGCCGACGACCGCACCCGGGCGGCCAGGGTACCGGCCGCCCACGAGACAACGGCCGCGGCGACGACGAAAGCGACCACGCTGAGCACCCAGCCAGGGGGGTCGAAGCGGCCATCGGGGCCGCTCGCGTTCAGGGCGGCAACCGTCTCATCAATGAACGTCCGGCCGAAGAGGGCCGCGAACCCGCCGACCCCGAGCGCGACCGTGACGGCCACCGCTCCCCCGAGGAGGACGCTCAGGGCGGAGGCCAGCGCCACGGCGACGAGGGCGCTGATCAGACGGGCCCGGTCCGGATCGAAGCCCATGACCTCGAGCGTGGCGTCCGAACCGAGCAGCCAGCCTGACCCGTTCAGGACGGCCACCACGAGAACCATGACGGCGCCCGCGACGAGGACGCCACGAGGCACCCGTTCGATCAACCGCAGAGTGGGGCGAGACTGGACTGGACTGTCCACATGCAGCCGGATCTACACAGAGCTTCCGCGCCCGTTGGCGCTCAGCGTGAAGGTTGACCCCGTTGGGTGGGGGGCGACAACCAAGAACGGGTCACGTTCCTCATACAAAGTCTTCACTCAAGCTGAGACGAACCTGAGAGAGATGCGGCTTCGAGGAGGCCGGGCGCGGGCTGGAAACCGGCGGTTGCCGTGCTCCGCAGCGCCTCGAGGGCCGCCGCCGGGCCGCCCATGGCGCCGACGCGCTCGAACGGGCCCATGGGATGAGCCGCTCCCAGCCGCAGCGCGACATCGACGTCGTCCTGCGAGGCAATCCCCTCGCCTGTGGCGTGATACGCCTCATTGACCACCGCCAGGAGGATCCGGCGGGCAAGGACATCTTCGGAGGTCGGAGTGGCGGCCGGGTGCGCGGGCCGCTCGGGCGCGGTCCCGTGGTTTGGTTCGGTCGGCTCGGCGACGCCCGCCGGCCGGCCCCCTTTCCAGCGGTAAAACCCGCTGCCGGACTTGCGCCCGAGATGGCCGGCCTCCACCAGCCGCCGCTGCAGCTCCGATGGACGCAACCGATCCGGTTCACCCAGCCTCCGCCATATCCCCGCGGCGGCGGCGAGGTTGACGTCGAGTCCGACGAAGTCCATGAGCTCGAACGGGCCCATCGGAAAGCCTTGGGCGCGGACCGCGGCATCGACCGCCTCGACCGACGCGATGCCCTCCTCGACGATCCTGAGGGCCTCGATCGTGAACGGCCGGTTGACCCGGTTGACGATGAAGCCCGGTGAATCGGTGCACACGACCGCCGTCTTGCCCCAGCCGGTCACCAATGCGACGGCGGCCTCGACGACGCCGGGGCTCGTGGCACCGCCCGCGACGACCTCGACCAGCTGCATGATCGGGGCGGGGTTGAAGAAGTGCAGCCCCAGCACCCGCTCGGGATGGGCCGTCGCCGAGGCGATGGCATCGATCGAGATCGAGCTGGTGTTAGTGGCGAGAATCGTGTCCGGAGTGCCGCCCGCGTCCAGGGCACGAAAGATCTCGATCTTCAGGTCGAGGTCCTCGAGGGCTGCCTCGATCACGACCTCCGCGTCGTCGGCCAGGGCCGCCAGCGTCTCGGCCAGGCGCAGCCTGGCGAGCCGTCCTTCGACCCAGGATTCGATCGTGTCGGGGTCGAGCTCCAGCCTGGCCGCGCGCCGTTCGAGGCCCTTGCGGATTCGCTCGCGGCCGCGCTCGATCGCCGCCTCGTCGACGTCGTGAATAACCGTCTCGTGCCCGTGCTCCAGCGCCAGCTGGGCGATCCCCGCGCCCATCGTGCCGGCTCCCACGACGCCGATGACCGCGGCTGCGACGTCGGTCACGTCAGACGGTCTTGAACTGCTCGAACGGCTGGCGGCAGGACGCGCAATAGCGAATCGATCGGCAGCGGGTGGGGCCGAAGGCGTTATCGAGGACAGTTCGGGGCGAGCCACAGTACGGACATGGCACGCGCGGCTCGAGCGACAGCAGGATCGGACCTGCGGCATCCGCGCTGCCGGTTGGCGGCGCGAAGCCCGAGACGCGCAGCTTCTCGCGACCTGCGGCGGTGATGCGATCCGAGGTCCACGGGACGCGGTAGCTCAGGTCCACTTCGACTGGCCGGCCGAAGACGGCGAGACGCTCGGCGATGGCGGAGCGAATCATCTCCACGGCCGGGCAGCCCACGAAGGTCGGCAGCAGCTCCACCCGAATACCGCTCGAACCGATGCTTACCCGCTCGATCATGCCGAGGTCGACGATCGAGACGACCGGGATCTCGGGATCGGGCAGGCCGGCGAGCGCGGCCAGGACGGCGGCCTCGTCCAGGTCCGAGGATGTTCGGACTTCCGTCACCACGTCGCCTGCCGGTCCAGCCGCCGGACGGCGTTGAACTCGCCGTGCAGCCAGCGGAAGGCATCCGAGTGGCCCGTGCGAGCGTGCTCCGGGTCCGCGGTTGGCGGGAGCGGCGGCAGGTCGAGCCGCTCGAACGTTGCCGCCAATGAGGCTCGCCAACATGCCTCGAGCTGCGGGGAGGAAGCGTCGACGATGCCGGCCATCTCGAGGGCCAGCTCGCTGGGCATCGGGCTGAGTACCGTGCCGGCGTCCGGGCCCATGCGCCGAAGGGCGTCGAGCAAGCGGTCCCGCGGCTCGCCGGCGGTCGAGGCGAGGCGCTCGAACCACGCGCTCGCGTGCATCACGTGATAGCGCTCCTCGCGGCGGACCTTCGCCACCAGCTCCGCCAACGGCGCCCACGAGCCGCCCGCAAGGGCCTCGAGGCGAACTGCGTCGGCCGTGTCGTACAGGTAGCGACGGACGATCGTATCGGCCCAGTCGCCCCGTGGATGGTCGAGCAGGCGCGCGTGGTAGTAGCCCTCCGGCGGTCGGTCGTAGGCGATCGCGTCGCCGTCGCGGCCGTCGGCGACGAGGCCGGCCAGCAGCCCGTAGAACGCCTGGGCATGGCCGAGCTCATCCTGGGCCAGCGAGCTCATCGCCACGTCCTCCTCGAGCAGCGGCGCGATGCCGGTCCACTCGGAGTCGCTGAAGCCGATCACCAGCTCGTCGTCCGCCAGCGCGAGGAGGAGCAGTGACAGGGCGTTGCGCGTGGCCGGCACGAGGTCCACGCCGGTGGCGGCGTTCATTTCGAGCGTGCCTTGGGCTGCTTCTGGCCGGACCGCTCCCGGGCAGCGGCCAGCTTGTCACGCATCACATAGCCACCGGGCTTCTTGAAGGATCGGTCGAGCGGCGGCTGAAGCAGGTCGACGTCGTCGAGGTCGTGGACGTCGGAACGCCGGACGACCCACAGCCGGACGCTCTCCTGCCGGCGGCCGTACATCTCACGCGCGTAATGGACGGCGAGCTCCGCATCCGGCGCCATGACGCTGCCGCCGTGGCGCATCGGATCGCCTTCCTTCTCCTGGCGGAAGACTTCCCACGGCTCCAGGGTTCGGGCTTCGAACGAGGCGGACGCGCCGCGGTCGGCGGGGAGTGAGTCCGTCATGCCGCGACCCGGGGCGCCACGAGAATCGTGTCGCGCACCCATTGCGTGTCGGCCCGGTTCAGGCGGCGGAAGTCGAGCCGTTGCTGGGACATCGGACCGTGATTGGTGACGACCGTCCGCAGCTCCTGCCAGTCCGGCTCACCGTAATGCCACTCGCCGCTGACGTCGTCGAGCCGCAGGTCCGGGTCGGGCAGGGTCAGGCCCAGCTCGAAAATCCGGGGCACGTAGATCGACAGGAATTCCTGGCGCAGCTCTTCCGATGTCTTGGCCTTGATCCGCCAGTGGATGTCGCGATCCTTCGCGCGATCGCCCCGCGGGCCGTGCATCTGCATCAGCGGGCCCCACCAGCGATCGAGCGCCTCCTGGATCATGTCGCGCTGCGGAGCGGTCCCGTTGACCATCGTCACGACCACGTCGCGGCCGTGCATGATGTGGACCGACTCCTCCCAGCAGATCTTGCGCATCGTTCGTGCATATGGCGCGTAGCTCGAGTCGCGCAGCGCCTGCTGGGCGACGATTGCCGCGGCGTCAACGAGCCAGGCGATGATCCCGACGTCGGCCCACGTCCTGGTCGGGTAGTGGAAGACGTTGTGGAACTTCGTCTTGCCCGCCAGCAGGTCCTCGATCATCGCCTCGCGCGGCTTGCCCAGGTCCTCGGCGACGCGATAGAGCAGCTGGGCGTGGCCCACCTCGTCCTGGACCTTGGCGGTCAGGGCGAGCTTGCGGCGCAGCGTGGGCGCCCGCATCAACCACTCCCGCTCCGGCAGCACGCCCATCAGCTCGCTGTTGGCGTGCATCTCGACGAAGCGCAGCACGGCGGTCCGGTACTCGTCCGGCATCCAGTCGCCGGCCTCCACTTTGCCCCCCGCGATGACGTGTGCCTCGAAGAGCTCGAAACGTTCATCGTGCGAGCGATGCTCCTCGTTGAACGGCAGGCGGCTCCGCTCGCCCGGCGAAAGGACCGGGTCGAGGGCGATCGGGTCGGTCATCGGTGGTCCTCCGTCACGGTCCGAAGCGCGAGCTCAGCGTAGTGGTCGGCGATGCGGTCCGGCGTGAGTCGGCCGCCGGGCCGATACCAGCCGGCCAGGCCATTCAGCGCGGTGAGCACGAAGGTCGCCGCAACCGCGGGGTCCGTCGGGCTGAACAGGCCGCTGGCGAGGCCCTCTTCGATGACGCCCCGGAAGCGGCTCTCGTATGCGTCGCGGCGAGCCAGGATCCCGGCGCGGCGGGCGCCCGAAAGGTGGCGCCACTCGCTGACGAATACGCTAGCCAGCTCGGGGTCCGCGGCGATGACCGCGACGTGGGCCCGGACGAGGGCTGCCAACCGGCTACCGGCGTCGCCGTCCCGGGCAGACTCCAGCGCCACTCCGGCACCAGCTTCGAACGCCCACGCGGCCCGGTCGACGATGGCCCACAGCACGTCCTCCTTGGAGGTGACGTGTGCGTACAGGCTGGCACCCTGGATGTCGAGCGCGCGGGCGATGTCGCGGACGCTGGTGGCGGCGTAGCCGCGCTCCCGGAAGAGCGCGCTGGCGACATCCTCGATCTCGCGGCGCCGGGATGGAGCTTCGATCGCCATCGGCCGGAAGTCTCCTACCTAACGTTCGTTAGGTACGTTGGTCGAAGGCACGCTAGTCGAAGGCTCGCTCGCCGTCAAGGCCCCCGGCCATGCCTCGTCTGCCCCGTCCAACGGGTGCCACGCGTCGGGCAGGCGGCCCTTCCGCATCGCCGGGACGTGCCAACTGACGACGATGATCGCCAGGGCGCCGAACCAGGCCAGACCCGGAGCGCAGGCCGTCAGCCCGAACGCCAGCCAGAACCACGCCGTGTCGAGGCGCAGCATGGCCGGCAAGGCAACAAGAAAACCGTGCGCGAACAACGACGGTGAGCCGGTCACGGTCGCCACCCCAAGCCGGGCCAGCTGCTCGCGCCGACCCCGGGTCCATAGGGCCAGGACGAGAACGACGGCAGCCACCGCCACCAAGACCGCCAGCGGCACGGAGCGCGCAAGGCCGAAGCCGTACAGGTTGGGCACCAGACCCTGCGATACCTGGTAAGTCTCGAGACCCGCCAGCCATTCGCTCCAACGCGCGATGCCCACCAGCGGCAGCGTGATGGCACCAGCCAGGGCGATGCCGACCACAGCCGCGAGGAGGGACCGCCGGTGCTCGGGGCGCAGGAGCCACAGGCCGGCCAGCGCGCTATAGACCTTGAAGACCGGTAGAACGGCCAGCGCAACGGGAATCCGCGGCGCAACGGCGAAGAAGGCAAAGAGCGGGACGGCCACGTTGCCGACCCACAATCCTTGGACCACCGGCGGCCAGGCGAGCACGAGGAGCCACCAGCGGGGAGCCAGGCCGAGCCAGCGCAGTCCTGCGAGCAGCGCGGTGAGCGAGGCGCCGAACCAGAGGCCGGCGGCTATCGGCAGCCCCAGCAGGCTGAGCGCACCGAACAGGGGCAGCGTGAGCGGCGGGTACAGGAACGGATAGGTCGACAAGTCGTCCGGAACCGCCGTCAGTGGCGTCGCCTGGTAGACGGCCGTCCCGGCCAGCCATCCCTTCCCCGCCTTGAGATAGATCTCCAGGTCGCGGAAGCCCTGCGTCCAGACGGACGTGACGTCGGTCAGGAGCATCGCGGTCACGGCGACGACGACCGCCGCCGCAATCGGTCCCAGCCGCCCGGTCCGCCAGCGCCAGGCCGCAAGCCCGACCACAACGAACAGCAGCCAGAGAGGCACGAACGGCAGGCCGCGGTAGTCGGGGAAGTTCCACGTCCGCGTCACGAACAGGACGTAGCCGACCAGCACGATCACCACGGCCCAGCGGCCGTCGCCGGCCAGGGGTCCGACTCGGGCTCGCCGCGAAAAGGCGGCCAGTCGCACTGCCACGCCAGATGCGTCCAGCCGGTTCGCGGGCGGCAACCCGCCTACTCGCCGCGGAAGCGCGGCGGCCGCTTGTCGAGAAAGGCCTGGATGCCCTCGCGGTGATCGGCCGTCGCGCCGGCGATGCCCTGCAGCTGCGCCTCGTACTCGAGCGCGGTCTCGAGGTCCGTCTCGAGTGACCGGCGGAGCGCCCGCTTCGTCAGCGCCAGGGCTCGCGGAGCCCCGGCGGCGAGCTCCGTGGCCAGTGCCCGCGCTTTGGCCGCGAGCTCGGCGTCGGGGACGACGCGGCTGACGAGCCCGATACGCTCGGCATCCGCGGCCGACAATGATTCGTTGGTCAGCGCCAGCTCGGCGGCGCGGGCCGCCCCGACGAGGCGTGGCAGGAACCAGGTCGCACCACTGTCCGGAATGAGGCCCACCCGACCGAAGGCGAGGACGAAGCTCGCGCTCTGGGCGGCGATCCGCAGGTCGCAGGCGAAGGCGAGCGAGGCGCCGGCTCCGGCGGCGACGCCGTTGATGGCGCCCACGATCGGCTTCGGCAGGTTGACCATGGCCAGGATCAGCGGGTTGTAGCGGACCCGGATTTCGTCGGCCAGCGGCAATGCGTCGGGCTGGAGCCGCTCGCGCAGGTCCTGCCCGGCACAGAACGCCCGCCCGGCGCCGGTCAGGATGACGGCGCGCACCCCATCGTCCCGCGCCGCCCGGCGGAACGCCGCCAGCAGCTCCGTCTTTAGTCCGACGGTCAGCGAGTTGAGCGCTTCGGGCCGGTTCAGGACGAGGGTGGCGACGCCATCGGCCACGTCATAGCGGAGGGCCTCGACCGGCGGATCGTCGGGTCTTGCCACGACAGCGTCAGCCCCGAGCGGGCGCGCCGGCGAAGTCGACCAGGCGGCCGCCGGACAGCTCGAACACGCGCTGGTC
This sequence comes from Chloroflexota bacterium, assembly GCA_030948505.1. GTDB lineage: Bacteria > Chloroflexota > Limnocylindria > Limnocylindrales > CSP1-4 > JACDAV01. The sequence continues at coordinate 582 of JALZAF010000306.1, read as the reverse complement.
GATCGGCTCGTCTGCGCCACCGGAGTGCTCGACCACGAAATCAGCGAAGAGGGCGGCGAACTCTTCGTCACCGGGTCGGAGCGTGCCGGCGATCAGCAGATGACGCTCCGGCAGGCCGACCAGGACCCGGCCGGCCGAGCCCAGCTCGCGGGCGAGGTGGTCGCGTACTTCGGCCAGGAGGATACGCACGGCATCCCAGCCGTCGCCCGTATCGGATGACAGCAGCCGCCGGTCGCCAGAGACCTCATCAGTCCACGCGGCCTCGGACGACCAGGCGGCGAGGTTACGCAGGGCCACCTGCCGGATCTCCGCCGCGGGGATGCCCCACGACAGGAGGTGGTCGCCGTTGACGATGACGTCGAAGCCGCCGGCCTGCAGCGCATAGACCACGACCAGCCCGGCCGGCCCCTCGTCGACCAGTGGCTGGGCATGGGCCTGCGATGCGTGTGCCGCCAGGGCGTCCGTGTCGACCTCGTCGAGCCGCAGCCCATGAGTGCCCACGGGCCGCAGGATCGGGAAGACGAGCCGCGCCGCGTGCCCCCAATCGTGCTCCGGGGCGTCCACCATCGAGGTTCCGGATTC
>JALZAF010000288.1 GCA_030948505.1 Chloroflexota bacterium | reverse complement strand
GTTGTCGACCGTGAACACGCCCGACAGCAGCGGCTGCAGCCAGCGCACCCAGCGCGGCATGGAGTCGTCGACCAGGGCCGGCTTCGACACGAGGAACGAGACCCAGCGTGGGTCGATCGACTCGCCCGCTGCGAACGCGTCGCGCTCAGCCAGCACCCCGGGTGCGCGGCGCAGGCCCGCGATGAGCTCGCCAAGCTCGCGCTCGATGATGAGCTGCGACAGGTCTTCGTGGGACAGTGATTTGGGCGCCGGACGGCGGCCGTCGGCGGGGGCGGCGAACGCGGTCAGCACCTGCTCGTCGAAGAAGTGGGCGAACGGTCCATGGCCCACGTCGTGCAGCAGCCCGGCAATCCGCAGCGTCTCGACGACCAGCCCCTCCGACGGAACGCCGCGACCAAGTGCCCTCGCGGCGCCGCCGGAACTGTCCCGGGCGACCGCGGCGCGCAGGCTGGGATAGAGGGCCCGCCCCCACAGCCCCGCCTCGTGCATGACGCCCAGGCCGTGGGTGAAGCGTGAATGCTCGGCGGTGGGGAAGACCCAACGCGCGCTCTGCAGCTGGCTGATCCGACGCAGCCGCTGGACCCACGCTGTGTCGAGCAGGTCCTGCTCGGCGACCGTCTCCGCCGGCAGGCCGGCGTCGGCGGCATCGGCCGCGGACAGCGGCTTCGTCAGCTCGAGATAGCCGTGAATCGGATCACTGATCAGGTTGACCGCGCGGAACGGATGGCGGGCCATCGTCAGCTCTCGTAGCGGGCCAGGGCCCGGCGATGCGTGGCGGCGACGTCGGTCCGCAACGCGTCAGGAGCGAGGACTTCCACATCGTCGCCCCACGACAGGATCCACAGTCGAATCTCGATGGTCCCCGCGACCGTCGCCCGCCAGGTGAGCGAGCCATCGGCCTCCTCGTGGACCTCCTGGGTCGGATGCCAGGTCGCCTCCTGGACGCGGGCTGCCACGGCTGGCGCGAAGCGCAGCGCAATCTCCGTCTCCGGTTGGTCGGCGATGATGTCCCAGGCTCGACTGAGCATCGCCTCGATCGTGCCCGCCTCCGGCGGCTCGAACGTCCGAGGCGTCAGCGCAACATCACGGATGCGCTCGATCTTGAAGGTCCGCAGGGCGTTGCGGGTCTCGTCCCAGCCAATCAGATACAGCGCGTGCGTTTGCAGCGACGGTTCGATCAGATAAGGCCGGACGAGCGCGCGGCGACGTTCGCTGCCGGTGCCGTACCGCGCCGGGTCGTAGTCCAGGGTGACAACGCGTCGTTCCGCCCAGGCCATGGTCAGGCGGTGGACGTGGCGGCTGAACGTCTCGTCGCGCGGGTGACGGGCCAGCCGGTCGAGCGTCCGCTCGACGTGCTCGCGCAGGGCCGCCGGCAGCCCCTCCTCCAGCTTCTCGAACGCGGCCGCCAGGTCAGGGTCGTACTTGTCGGCGTAGCGAACCATGAGCCGCGCCGACAGGAAGACGGCCATCGCTTCCGACAGGGTCAGCTTGAGCGGTGGGAGGAAGCCCTCGCCGACAACGCCCCATAGCCCGCCCTCGGACCAGACGCCGACGCCGATCTCCCCCTCGATGGCCTTGAGGTCGCGGTACACGGTGCGGACGGACACGTCGACGCGGCGGGCGATGTCCTCGATCCGGATGCCGTCTGGATGGGCCCGCAGCACGGCAATGACGCGGCCCAGGCGCGCCAGGCGGTCGCGCTTCGTGCCGGCCCGGCTCTCGCCGTCTTCCACCCGCGGGGCCGTCCGCTCAGCCGGCCGGGGCGGTGACGACGTGGGCACGATCGCGCTCCGTTGCCTCGAGCGTCGCGCTCAGGCGCCCCAGCAGGCCGCCATTGCCGACTTCGGTGCCGTCGCCGTTGACGCTGCCGGAGACGCGGCCGAGCTCGCCGTCGACGAAGACCCAGTAATCCAGCTCTCCGCGCCAGCGGGCGAGATCCGCGGCGCCAACCAGCCAGCGAACCTGCGGGAAGGCGGCGCGGAACGTGGGACCGTCGATCGCAACCCGGCAGTGCCGTGCCCGGGCCCCCTCGAAGAACGACAGGCCGTGCATCTCCGCGACGGCCCGCGTGCCAGGAAGGAGCGCCGCGTCGAGCACCTGGGCGTCGAGCGATTCGCCCGCCACGTCCGACGCGGGCACCGCCTGCCAACCGGTCCGCGGGGCGAGGCGCCAGGCGGCATCGCCGAGCCGTGCCGCGCCGTATTGCCCCAGCTCCGCGTTCGTCGCCACGTAGGCCAGCCAGCGGAAGTCCGCGCCGGCCCGGAGGCCGCGGACGTCGACCGTGCCGAGAGCCCGCCCGTCGAGCTCGCCCTCGAGGTGGACGTCCAGCCGCGCCGTCAGGCCCGTGACCAAGGCGTCACCGCAGGCCGGCGGCTCACGATCCGTATCGACCGGGCCGAAACGCGAAGCGCCGGTGGGACGGTCACGCAGCGCCAGATCGTTGCCGATTGCCACCGCCGCGAACACCGTGCCGGCGACGATGGTCGTCACGACCGCGATGAGCGCGCCGCGTGCGAGGCGGCGGCGTCGCAGGGCCGTGCCGCCCAATGACTGGCGGGCGACGCCAAGGCCGGTGAAGAGGCTCGTGCCGAGCAGCGCGATGACCCACGGGTACGCGGCCTCGAGCGATGGCAGCAGCGTCTGCGGGCCGCGGGCGAGGAGCTGGTTGAGCAGTCCGCCGATCGACGGCGCCAGCACGAGCAGCGATCCGAGGCCCAGCCAGAGGAGTCCCGCAAACGCGCGATCGCCGCGCGCGAGGGGCGGCCAGGCCAGGCCGACGAGGCAGACGAGGATCGGCAGGCCGGCCGCCAGCCCCACCAGCAGATCGATCGGGCCGCCGGGGTGATAGGCGAGCAACACGAGCCCTGCAGTGATCGTCCAACCCACGAACAGCGCCAGGCCGATCAATCGGAGCTCGAACGTCCGGACACGCACGTCGGCAGTCTACCGGGCAGGCTGGGCCGAACAGATGAGTCGGCCCCCGCAAGTACCGGGGACCGTGGGACCTGCGGGTCATCGAAGCCGCCGCCGCATAGAGCAACCATCTACCCATCACCGCACCAGCCAGGCGCACCGAGAGAGAGCACCGGACACGAAGGCGTTGAGACATGGCAGGACAGGCGCATCGAGGTACACGGGCACACGGACGGTCCTCCCGGGCCGCCTCGTCGCCGGTCGCGGTGGGCTCCGGGGCCGCGTCTGGCGCCACGCTGGCGAGGACGAGCCGACCGGCCGACAAGACCATCAAGCCGGGAACCCGGGCGACCTACCGGACGCTCCTGCTGCGAGGGCTCGATCCTAACGAGGCCGCCAACCTGACGGCCTATGTATGCGGGATCCAGGTCGGATCCCAGTGGAAGCTCGACGAGGTCAATCGACTGCTCTTCTTGCGCGAGCTGGAGCTCGCGGGCCGGTTCGGAGCCGAGGACGGAACGACCGACCCGACCTGACCCAGCCACAACTGAATCCTCTGGCTTCGGCGGCGTCTCCCTCCTCCCGCAGCCGAAGCCTCTCCACCGAAGCGGCGCCTAGCCTCCTCCAGGCGCCGTTTCGGATTCCCGGGCCAGAACGCCACCCGGCGCGAGTCGCGGCATTCGGTACCATCGCCGGACCATGCCGCCGCCCTTCATCTCCTTCCTGACCGACTTCGGGCCCGACGGGCCGGCCGCCATCTGCCGCGGGGTGATGCTGTCGATTGCGCCCGAGGCGCGGATCGTCGACATCGGCCACTCGATCCGCAAGTACGCGATCGCCGACGGCGCCTACCTCATGGCCAGTGCCGTGCCGTACTTCCCGCTCGGCATCCACGTCGGCGTCGTTGACCCCGGCGTGGGCACGGAGCGGCTGCCGATTGCCATTCGGGCGGCCCGCGGCGACGTCCTCGTGGGTCCGGACAATGGCCTCCTGATTCCGGCCGCCGAGAAGCTGGGCGGGGCGGTCGAGGCGAGGGCCCTGGAGAATCGCGATCTCATGCTGCCGCGCACGTCGTCCACCTTCCACGGCCGCGACATCTTCTCGCCCATCGCCGCCCACCTGGCGACCGGCACGCCGTTCGTTTCGGTCGGGCCGGAGGTGCCCGTCGGCCGGCTCGTGCAGCTCGCGGCTCCCGCACCGCAAGTTGCCGACGGCGAGCTGCGGACGGCGGTGCTGTATGTCGACAGCTTCGGCAACGTGCGCTTCGCCGCCGAGCCCGCGGATCTCGCCGCGGCAATCGGGGAGCTCGAGCCGGGACGCGGGGTGGCGATCGAGTTCGAGCCCGTGAACGGGGCCGGACCGATCGTCGAACGGACGACGTGGCAGGCGACGTTCGGACGTGTGCCCCTCGGCACGTCGCTGCTGTTCGAGGACTCGCTGGGACGGATCAGCCTGGCCGACAACCAGGGCGACGCGGCGGCACGGCTGGGAGTCGCGGTCGAGCGCTCGGCGCGGATACGGGCGGCCTGAGCATGGCCCGCCCGGTCATCACGTTCCTGACCGACTTCGGCCCGTCCGCGCCGGCCGTCTGCCGCGGCGTCATGTTCGGCATTGCGCCCGACGCGAACATCATCGACGTCAGCCACCAGGTGCCCCGCTACTCGATTCGAGACGGCGCCCGAACGCTCGTCTTCGCCCTGCCGTACATACCGGTCGGCACCCACGTCGCGGTCGTCGATCCAGGCGTCGGGACGGATCGCCTGGCGGTGGCCATCAGGACCGGCCGTGGCGACGTCCTGATCGGGCCGGACAACGGACTGCTCGTGCCCGCCGCCGAGCGGCTGGGCGGCATCGTCGAGGTCCGAACGATCGAAAACCGCGAGCTGATGCTGCCGGTCATCTCCTCGAGCTTCCACGGCCGCGACATCTTCTCTCCAGTGGCCGCTCACCTGGCCATGGGAACGCCGTTCGAGTCGGTCGGGCCTGCCTTGACCCCTGAGCGCCTCATCCGGTTGGCCGAACCGTCGCCGGCCATCCACGAGGGCGCGCTCGAATCGGTCATCGTCGGCGTCATGATCTTCGGCAACGTCACCTTCGCCGGCACACCGGCCGATCTGGAGGCCGCCATCGGCCCGCTTCGGCCCGGGGACGCGGTCGTGCTCGAGTTCGAGCCCTTCCAGGGGCGGCCCGCCGTCCGCGAGCGGTCGACGTGGGCAACGACGTTCGGCCGAGTTCCCCTCGGCGAATCGCTGCTGATGGCCGATTCGGAAGGCCACCTCTCATTCGCCGATAACCAGGGCAACGCCGCCGCCCGGCTCGACCTTTCCGTCGACCGTTCCGTCCGGATCGTGCGCGGCTGACGCCGCGGCCGCGATGAGCGTCACGGCCGGCGCGCCGCTGCTCGAGGTCGAGTCGCTCACGTACCGCTACCGGCGGGCCACGGAGCCTGCCATCCGCGACCTCAACCTCACGGTCAATGCCGGCGAGGTGGTGCTGGTGGCTGGTCCGTCGGGCTGCGGCAAGAGCACGCTGATCCGAGCCATCAACGGCCTGATCCCGCACGCGTACCCGGGCGAGCTGACGGGATCCGTGAAGATCGACGGCCGCCTGACGACCGAACTGAAGCTGCGCGACATCGCCCTGACCGTGGGCACCGTCCTGCAGGACCCGGCCAAGCAGATCGTGGGCGCGACGGTCGAGGCGGAACTGGCCTTCGGGCCGGAGAACCTGGGCGTGCCACGGGACGAGATCCGCAGTCGCATCGCGCAGGTCATCACTCGGGCGGGGATCGCGGACCTCGTCGGTCGAGAGACGTCCGCCCTATCGGGTGGCGAGAAGCAGCTCGTCGCGACGGCCGGGACGCTGATTATGCAGCCCCGCCTGTACGTGGTCGACGAGCCGCTGGCCAACCTCGACCCGGCGACCGCGGAGCGCCTCCTGCTGCTCCTCCGCGAGCTCGCCGATCGCGGCGACGCCGTTGTCATCGTCGAGCACCGCGTCGAGGAAGCGCTTGACCTTCGGCCGGACCGGGTCCTCTACCTCGACGAGGGCCGCGAGCGGTACCAGGGGCCGCTCGAGGGCTTCCTCAAGATCGCCGATCCGGAGGCCGTCAAGCTGCCGTTCAGCGTCGTCCTCGAGCGGGTTCGGGCCGGCGCCACGCCGGATGGCCGCGTCCCACCGGACCTGGAGCGGCCCGTTGACCGGTCGCTGCCGCCGCGCCTCGAGTTCCGGGGCGTCCGCGCCGGCTACGGTGGCCGGGAGGTCCTGCGTGGCATCGACGCCCGCTTCGAGCGGCGCGAGATCGTGGCGGTCCTTGGGCCGAACGGCTCCGGCAAGACGACGCTCTTCCGGACCGCGATGCACCTGATGCCCATTACCGCGGGTGGGGTCCTCGTCGACGGCGGCTCGATCGCCGACCGCAAGGTGGCGGACCTGGCGACCGTTTTCGGCTATGTGTTCCAGAGCCCGAGCCAGATGTTGTTCGCGCGCACCGTTCGCGAGGAGCTCGTGTTCGGCCCGCGGAACCTGGGCCGCGACCCAACCACGTTCGAGGCGATCATCGCCGACGCGCTCCGGCGGACCTCACTCGATACGATCGAGGACATCCTGGAACGGCCCCCGCTGACCCTCTCGTTCGGGCAGCAGAAGCGGCTCGCCCTCGCGATTGCCCTGGCCCTCCAGCCGCCCACCCTGATCCTCGACGAGCCGTCAGCCGGCCAGGACCACCGAACCTCTGCGGCGTTCATGAGGGAGGTCCTGGCGATCCCGGGCCTCGAGAGCCTGTATCTCATTACCCACGATGTAGACCTTGCATTGACGCACGCGGACCGTATCCTGCTGTTTCGAGAGGGCGAGGTGGTGGCGGACGGTCCGCCCATCGACGTCATCCGGGACGAGGCGCGCTGGGTCGCCTGCAACCTCCGGCCAACGTCGCTGCTCCGGGCGAATCTCGAGTGGCGGGCGCGGGACGGCCGATTTCTGAGCGCGGAGGCGCTCGCACGGCGGGTCATCGAGGGAGACCGACGCCCGGCGCGGGCAGAAGAAGGGAGGTCGTAGAGAGAGACGCCACAGGGGGCTTCTCGGTACGACTTCAATCCTGGAGGGAACTTCATGGCGACAATGCAACTGGATCGGCAGGATCGGTCGAACCTGTGGGAGGTGACGTCCCGCACCATCGTTTACGCGGCCATCGGGGCTGCCCTCTACGGTGTCCTTGGCCTGTTCGACTTCCTGCTGCCAGGGACGACCAACGTCTCGATCCGGCCGGCCTTCGCCCTGGTCGCGTTCTTCGGCTATGCGTTCGGGCCGGTCACCGGCCTGTTCGTCGGCCTCGTCGGGAACGCGATCACGGACCAGCTCCACGGCTACGGGTTCCTGACCTACTGGAACTGGAGTCTCGCCAACGGGCTGGCCGGCCTCATTGCCGGACTCGCCCCGCTGTACCTGGCGCGCTGGGTCAACGGCAACATCCGTGACCGGGCGATCGGCGGCGCGATCGCCGGCGTCGTCGGCTCGATCATCGGCTTCCTGTTCGTCTTCAGCGACATTGTCCTGAGCGGAGTCTCGTTCCAGACGCAGCTGACCACCGCCTACATCCCCGTTGCCGTCGCCGATGTCATCACGACGGCCATCCTGGTGCCGGTCCTCGTCTACGCCTGGGAGCCGGTAAAAGCCCAACTGGGCAGGTAGGGCTCGGGTCCGGGGCAGCCCGTGAACATTGCCCCGAGGTTTCTCGGCCGGGGGTCGTGGCTCGCTCGCCGCGACCCCCGTGTGCTTGTGGTCGTGGTCGTGCTCTTCATCTTCACCGCAGTGCAGGTCTGGGATGGCCGGGTGATGGCCGGGCTCGTTCTCCTTGCGGCGCTCTACTACCGCTCGGCCGGGATACCGTTCCGGGAGGTCCGGCGCAACTGGATCGCGGCGCTGACCCTCATCACGATCGTCGTCGTGGTCAACACGGTCCTCACCGGCAGCCGGCTCGAGGGCGTCGAGGTCCATCCGTACTTCACGATCCCGCTCGTCGGAACCGTGGTATCGGCCGAGAGCGTGGCTTACGCGCTGACCCAGTGGCTGCGCTACGCGTCCATGGTCGCGGTGGGCTTTCCGATCGCCTTTTGTGTCGCGCCCGCGGACTTCGGCGTGACGTTCGCCAGGCTTGGCATCCCGGAGAAGTTCGCCGTCGGGGTCGACCTGACGTTCCGTTTCATCCCATCGTTGTCCAACGAATTCCAGCAGACCATCGACGCGCAACGGATCCGCGGGCACGATCCCTCGGCCAAGGGTGGCGGCCCGGTCGCCAAGCTGCGCGGGCTCGTCCCGCTGCTGACGCCGCTGACGGTCAACGCGATCGCCGGCGCCGAGGACACCATCGACGCCATGGACCTGCGAGGCTTCGGGACCGGCAAGCGGACGTGGCTCCGCCATCTCGCCTTCGACCGCACGGACTGGCTCGTTGTGGCCGGCTTCGCGGCCCTGCTCGTGGCCATCACGATCGCGGGCTACCTCGGCACGACCTCGAAGCTCTGGGTGCCGCCGTTCTTGTTGGGCCTCGCCGGCGGCTGAGCGTCCCCGCCGCTAAGCGCTCAGCTCGCGCGTGAGGCGGGACCCCGGGCGGCATCGACGAAAACGCGGAACAGGCGCTCGAAGGATTCCGGCGTCGATTCGGTCCGCTCCGGGTGGCACTGGACGCCCATTACGAAGCGGCCGCTGCGCGTCTCGACCGCCTCGACGATCTCGCCCACGGGGCTGCTGGCGAAGGCGCTGGGGACGAGGGTCGGCGCGAGGTCGGCCGGCCGAACCGCCTGGTGGTGGTAGCTGTTCACCTCGACCACGCCGCCGCGGACGTTGGTCGGGAAGAGAATCCGCGCCAGTCGTGTGCCGGGCGCGACCCGGACGTGGTGCCGGAGGGCCGTGCCGTGCCCCCAGCCGGCGCCGGCGTGGCCGCCGACATCCTGGACGAGCCGCCCGCCGAGGAAGACGTTGAGCGCCTGGAGACCGCGGCAGATGCCGAGGATCGGGAGGTCCCGCGCGTTCGCGGCGGCCCACGCGGTCGCCTCGAGCTCGTCGCGATCCCGCTCGACACCGACGGCCCCTTCCGTGGGCCGCCCGTAGCGGGCGGGGTCGATGTCGGCGCCGCCGGTCAGCAGGAGGCCCTGCATGCTCGCCAGCGCGTCGCGCCGGTTCTTCTCGGACGAGCCCGCGTCCAGGACAACGGGATCGCCGCCGTGGCGGCGCAGCGCGTCGGCGTAGAGCGCGTTCTTGCGTTCGGCGACATCGGGCTCCGATTGGCGGCCCGGAACGGCGACGGTCACCACGATCCGGGGGGTCGAGCGGCTCACCGCCGCAGGATACGGCTGGGGCGACAACACCTGCCTGGTATTCAAGTCGCGTGCATAAGGGCGGGCTGCAGGAGGGGTACCCGCGGCGCGGCGGGCCTCAGGCCGGCGCCGGGCTCGGCGAGTCGACCGGGGTCGGCTGCTGGAGGGAGAACTCGGCGGCCAGCGACATGCCCTCTTCGGCGGTCGCGATCCGGCCCGGCCCGGAACGCTTGGCGACAAAGCAGGCCCGGTCGGCCGCGAGCAGGATCGAGTCGGCGTCGCGCCCGTCGTTGGGGAAGGTGGCCAGACCGAACGAAGCCGAGCACGACACGCCGCCGACGTCCCACCGGCTACCCGCACCGCCGACCGTGTGGACGGCGGCCCGGACGCGCTCTGCGACGGACACGGCCGAAACGGGGTCGGCGCCCGGCAGGATCAGCGCGAACTCGTCACCGCCGTAGCGGAAGACGTGGTCGCTCTCGCGGCCGGCGGCGACGATGGCGTTGGCGATCTCGGCCAGCAGGCGGTCACCTGCCTGGTGGCCCATGGCGTCGTTGACGCTCTTGAACTCGTCCAGGTCCATCATCACCAGGCTGAAGGGTTCGCCCTTGGCCACGCTCGCCCCCAGCCGCTCGCGGAACGTGCCGTGGTTGAGGAGGCCGGTCAGCCCATCGGTTCGGGCGCGGATCTCGACGTCGCGGTAGACCTCGGCATTCTGGAGCGCGATCGAGACCTGGCCGGCGAACAGCTTGACCAGCTCGAATTCCTCGTCGGTGAACGTGTTGCCCTCGCCAATGCGCTCGAGCGTCAGCACGCCGGTGACGCCCTCGCGTCCGCGCAGGGGGACGACCACGAGCCCGCCGTGGATCGGCCCGGTGGACTCGAACGGCCTGACCCGCAGGTCGTCGAACTGGTCGATGATCAGGACCGGCTCGTTGTGCTCGATGACCCAGGTTGCGATGCCGGTCTCGTCGAGCTCCCAGTCCTTGAGGTAGTCGTCGGCGTTGACGCCGCGGGCGGTCAGCGGGCGGAGCATCCGCGCCGCCCGGTCGTAGACCTCGATCGAGATGTTGTCGTAGCCCACCAGGGCGCCGAGGCGGTCGGCGATCTGGTCGAGGACGGCGCGCGGGTCCAGCGTTGACAGGATCGATTCGGTGATCGAGAGGAGGTCGCGCTGGCTGCGCAGCTGGCGCTCGAGGGTGGCCGACTGTGCGCGCAGCCGTTCGGTGGCGTCGGCGTTGGCCATCGCCTGGGCGGCGAAGCTGGCGTAGATCACGAGCAGGCGCAGGTCGTCGTCGCGGAACTGGTGAAGGCCCAGCTTCGACAGGACGAGCACTCCCAGGACCTGGTCCTCGAAGACCATGGGCGCCAGGAGCATCGACTCGTCGAGATCCGCCTCCGTGCCGGGGATCGTGCTCGCCCGCGGATCGTTGGCGGCGTCCGGCAGGCTCTGCGGCAGGGCGTGCTGGGCCACCCAGCCGGTGATGCCCTGCCCGACCTGGATGCGCAGCTGCTCGGGCGTCTCGTCGTGGTACTCGCCGACCTGGCCCTGCATCGCCACCGGGATCAGGTCCGGCCCGTATTGGCGGTAGACGCGGACGTTCTGGTAGTCGATGAGCTGGCGCAGCTCACCCGCGATGGCGAGGCCAATGTCCTTGACACTGGTCAGCCGATTGAGCCGGGCGCCGAGCTTCTGGATCGACTGCAGCTGCGCCGCCCAGGTCGCCATCTGGCTGTAGTTCTGGGCCGTCTTGATGGCCACGCTCGCCTGGGCTGCCAGGGCGCCCATCGTCTCCAGCTCGTCTTCGGTCCACAGGTGCGGCCGGTCGTGGTAGACGTTGAGCAGACCCAGGACCTCCTCGCCGTTCAGCAAGGGCGCCGTGCACAGCGTGTCGTAGCCCTCCTGGACCACCGCGGCGCGAACCGCGGCCCCGCGCGGATCGTCGCGGTAGTTCGTGGCGAACAGCGGCCGGCGGGCAGCGATCGAGGCAGCCGGGAGCGACCTCTCGGGAAAATCGCGGACCGCGGTGAGGTAGGCAGCCGAAAGGCCGCGCGACACCTCCGCCACGGCCTTGCCGTCCGGGCGGCGAAGGAAGACGGCCGCCCGTTCGCTCTCGAACAGGACCATCGCATGGTCGACGAGGCCGCCCAGGATCTGGTCCAGGTCGAGCCGGCTGCCGATGTCGCTGGCCACGCGCCGCAGTGCCTCGGCCCGATGGAGCTGGTGGTGAAGGTCGTCCGCCGCGCGAGCCCCGCGGATGGCGGCGCCGATCGTGTGCGCCGCGGCCACGGCAAGGTCGGCGTCTCGCTCAGCCGGCGGCACGCCCTCGTCGGTCACGACGAGGAGTACGCCCCACGGGCCGGAGTCCGCGGCGATGACGGCCGCCAGCTCGGGATTCTCGGTTGACACCACCCCGATCGCCGGCTCGGCGTCGATGGCGACGCCTGGCTCGGGTGCGGCCAGCGCGAGGCCAAGGGTGCCGTAGGAGCGCGGCAGGTCGGCGAGGCGGATGGTGGGAGGCCCGGCGACCGCGCGCGGGACGAGGACGTCGCCGCGCAGCTCGACGGCGGCAACCAGCAGGTAGTCGCACAGGTGCCTGATGGCCTCGACGGCCGCGACCAGCACGTCGTCGAGATCGCGGTGTCCGCGCCCGGCCGTCGCCGCGATGGTGGCCAGCTCGGTCAGTACCTGGAAGTCGGCCTGGCGCCGATCGCGCTCGATCGGCTCGCTGGCGGCCGGCACGACCTCGAGGCCGGACATCAGGCGGGACGGGTGCGCACCCCGAATCGGAACGGGCTCGCTGAGCCGGCGCGCGGTTGCGTGGCCGTGGCCCATGCCCGCCGCCACGCCCATCGCCGGACCCTCGGCCGCAGCCGCGAGGAAGCGCTGCAGGTCGCTCAGGCGGTAGCGCCGGTCGCCGCGCGGGTTGATGCGGTAATAGCGCAGCCGGCCGGCGTCGCTCCATGCCCGGATCGTGTTCGGATGAACACCCAGCAGGCGCGCGGCCTTGGTGACGGAGAGCGTCGCGTCGATCGGACGGGGGGTCGGTGGAGGCACGGGCTCAGGGGGATATGTGAACTCGACGCCCCGACCGTACCAAGCTCACAGTTCTTGCCAATAGGCCGATAGTCCCCGCCGCCCCCGAACGGTCGAGCGGGAGGCCTCGCGGCGGCCTGGCCGGGCTTGCGCCGCGGCCTAGCCAGGCTTGCGCGGGCCGCCGGTCAGCTGGACGTAGGCAACGGTTGCGAAGACGGCCAGGAGGCCGAGGCCGAGCACTGCACCGATCGCCAGCAGAGGTGCCCCGACGAGCCCGGGTCCCTCTCCGGCACTGCGCGGATCGCCCGCGCCGGGCGCCGGGCTGGGCGTCGCGGCGGCGGCGGTGGCGGGGCTGAAGTCCAGGGCACCAACCCAAGCCGCCGGCAGCGGTGCCAGCAGGAGGCCGAGGGCGATCGCCAGCGCGGCAAGGGCGCGCGTCACCGGATCACCCCCACGGCCGCCAGCAGGCCCCAGCCCAGTCCGGCCGCGACCAGGAGGGCGCCCACGGCGAACAACGCCGCCGCGATCCGTGGCCGCGTCGTTCGGCCGCCCGCGAGAACCCGCATCGCCTCAGGCAGCTCGAGCGTCGTCAGGATGAGGGGCCGCCCGAGGCCGGCCGTCAGGCGCGGCCCCTCGCCGTTGCTGACCGGTACACCGAGCACGACGGCGTGCTCCACCGACGACAGCTGTTCGATCCGGGCTCGCACCGGCGTCGCCCCGGTCAGACCAGGCGGGACTCGATCGGCCAGGTCGGACGCCACGCCGGTCGATTCGCGGGGCACGACCACGAGACCTGCATCCAGCGCTGCGGCGTCCACCGCGATCCCCGCCAGGCCCTCGCTTATGGCGAATGGGACCTGCTCACGGCTGTCCTCGAACGCGCTCCAGCCGCGGGCATGGCGCGCCTCGAGACGCGTGCGGCGAAAGACCAGCGGCCGGTGGTCCTGGTCCTTGAACTCCGCGCTGGCATCGATCCGACCGTCGACCCGCACATAGCGGCCGGCGCCTTGCTTGGCCAGCACCAGGGCCTGCTCCACGCTGACCCTGGGCGTCGTGGCCAGCAGCCGACCCACCCGGTAGCGCGGTCCCAGCGTCCGCAGCACGCCGAACGCGCCAACGAACGCGAGCACGCCCGCGGCGACCAGGAGGAGGGGAGTCACGACCCGATGATACCGAGGGCCGCTCGGGAGGCCGCCGGCAGGCGCCCGGGACATGGAAGGGCCCGAAGGAACCTACCCGACACGTGGGCATTGAGGTGATCGCTGCCGTTAGTGTCGTTCGGCCTCTCCGGGCTGATATCTACGCTACGTGCCCCGGTCACGACCGGTCAATCGGGTTGTCCACCAACTTCGCGGCCGCGATCCGGGTTATCCACCTCCCGTCCCCGAGGCACGCGCCTTCGGGCCCCGCCGTGGAGCCGGCACCGCCGCCGTGCCGGCACCGCCCGTCTAGCCGGGCCGGCCCGTTCGCGGATCGAGCGACGTGACCTGGCCGCCGAAGCTCGTGAGGACCAGGTGGCCGCCCACCATGTCGGCCGCCGTCACGACGTCGGAGTGGGCGACCCGCCAGGCGACCATGCCGTCGGCTTCGATGGCGAACGTCTCGATCTCCGACTGCACGATCACGTGGCCCAGCCGCGACGATCCGTGGAGGGCAATGATCGGGCTGGCGGACCGATGAGCCCAGCGCCGCTCACCCGAGCGAGCGTCGAGGCCGTAGGTGTGGAAGCCGTAGGCCACGACAAGCAGGCCTTCGGTATCCCAGTAGAGCGCCCGTGGGTCGTCGAAGATCGTCGACGCGAACCGCCCCGCCCAGGCGCCGCCCGGGCCCTCGAGCCGCACCTCCGCGCGACAGAGTGCTTCGAAGTCCTCGGCGGCGACGGGGCCGTGCTCGTGGAGCGTGCCGCCGGCCTCGCTCAGCGCGAACACCGCGGCCCCTTCACCGCTGCCCGCCCATCGCCAGCGGGCGCGCAACCCGCCCGGGTACTGGACCGCGAGGTTGCGCGGCTCGCCCGTCAGGCGCCCCTCGCATCCGGCGCGGCGTTGCCGTCTGGCGAGCCCGAGTCTGCCGGCCGGGCGTCCTCGGTGATCGGCGCCACGATCGCGTTGGCCAGCGTGCGCAGCGTGGCCGGAGGCACCGGGAAGACGGCCGTGTCGGTACCGGCCGCGGCCCATACCACGGGGAAGCGGCCGAGGTCGGGATCCATGATTGCCCGGATGGGCTGCTGATGACCGATCGGGGGGATGCCGCCGATGGTGAATCCCGTGAGCTCGCGCGCCTCGCGCGCCGTGGCTCGGCGGATCTCCGGCTCGCCGCTGACCGCGGCCAGGCGAGCGACGTCCACGCGATTGGGCCCCGACACGAGGCACAGCACTGGCAACCACCCGCCGGCGCGGTCGGGGGCGACGAAGACGAGCGATTTGACGATCTGGCCAAGCTCGGCGTTGACCGCGGCAGCCGCCTCGGCCGCGGTGTGCGTCGACTCGTCGAAGACCCTCACCTCGAGGGTCACGCCCTTGCGTGCCGCGGCCTCGCGGACGCGTTTGATCGCGGGATCATCGTTGGGTACGCGCACGGGCACCGCGGGAGTCTAGCACCGGCCTCTGTACTGGCCCGGAGAGCGAGCCCTCGCGCAGGCGCTAGCATCGGCCGATGGACGCGGTCGTGTTCGACTGGGACGGCACCCTGGTCGATACCCTGGGAGCCCTGTATCGGGCGAATGAATCCGTGCTTTCGGGCCTGGGCCTGCCGTTCGACCTCGACCTCTACCGCCGGCACTACGCGCCTGACTGGCGGCTCATGTACCAGCGCCTCGGCGTGCCGGCGGACCGATTGGACGAGGCCAACGAGCAATGGCTGCGGGCGTTCGACGGCGCGGCCCTCGGGGAGCCATTTCCGGGCACCGTCGAAGCGCTCGGCAGGCTTGCCGCGGCCGGGATGAGCCTCGGGCTGGTGACCGCGGGCGATCGCGACATCGTGGAGGGGCAGCTGGCGCGCTCCGGCCTGGCCGGCTACCTGACCGTTCGCATCTATGGCGACGACCTGCCCGTCCACAAGCCCGATCCTCGGCCGCTCCGTGAAGCCCTGTCCAGGCTGGGCCTCGCCGATCGGCCGGACGCGGCGGCTTACGTCGGCGACGCCCCGGACGATATGCGCATGGCGCAGGCCGTCGGGACGCGCGGAGTCGGGATCTCGTCTGTCCTCGGCAGCCCCGACGAGCTCCGCGCTGCCGGGGCCAGCGAGGTCGCGCCCACGGTCGCCGCCTGGGTCGAAGAGCTGCTGGGACCGGCGGCCCGCGCGACGCGCCGGCGCAGCGGGCAGCGAACGTGACGACCCGGCAAGCCGCCATACGGAGCAAGCACGCGCTGGTGCTGGCTGACGGCGGTCGCCCAACCCGGGCCGGACTCGAAGCCGCCTGGCCGGGCTGGGCCGAAGATGTGGCCCTGGTGGTCGCCGCCGACGGCGGCGCGCGCCTCGCCGCGGACCTCGGCGTGACGATCGACCTGTGGGTCGGCGACGGCGACTCGCTGGGGCAGGTGGACCTCGACCGGCTGCGCGCCACCGGTGTTCCGATCGAGCTGGCCCGGGAGGACAAGGACGAGTCCGATGCCGAGCTGGCCCTGTTGGCCGCCTTGCGACGCGGGGCAACCGAGGTGACGATCCTGGGCGGACTCGGCGGCCCCCGATTCGACCACGCCATCGCCAACGTCGCGCTGCTCGCGCACCCGGCGCTCGGCGGCCGGCCGGCCCGCCTGCTCGACGATCGGACCAGGGTGACGTTGCTGTCCGCGGTCCGCGGCGGGACCGGGCCCGTTCGTCTCGATCTGGTCGGCCGCGCCGGAGATCTGGTGTCGTTGCTGCCGTTCGGTGGCCGCGTCGACGGCGTGACCACCAGCGGTCTTCGCTTCGGCCTGCACGACGAGCCGCTGGCGGCGGGGCCGGCCCGCGGCCTGTCGAATGTCCGGACCGCTCCGCTGGCCTGGGTGGAGGCCCGGACTGGCCGGCTGCTCATCGTTGAATCGCCTGCTACGCTCTCGCCGTGAGCATGCCCGCAGCCGGTGACCGGGCCCCCGAGGTCGCGCTTCCCGACCAGGCTGGGACCGTGCATCGCTTGTCCGAGCAGCGCGGCCGATGGACGATCCTGTACTTCTATCCCGCGGACGACACGCCCGGCTGCACCGTCGAGGCGTGCGAGTTCCGCGACAGTAACGAGACGATCCGCGAGCAGGGAGCCGACGTCTGGGGCGTCAGCCCGCAGAGCAGCGTCAGCAAGCGCAAGTTCCGCGAGAAGTTCGGCCTGCCGTTCACGCTCCTCGCCGACGAGGGCCACGCCGCCGCCGAGGCGTACGGATCGTGGGTCGAGAAGAACAACTACGGCAAGACGTACTGGGGCACGGCCCGGAGGACATTCCTGATCGATCCCGAGGGCCGCGTCGCGCGCGTCTGGCCGAAGGTCAAACCAGAGGGCCATGCGGCGGAGGTCCTGGTCGCGCTCGAGGAGGAGCGCGCGGCCCACGCCCGGTGAGCGCGGGGCCGGTGCATGCGGGGCCGGTGAGGGCCGGCGAAGAGCGAGGCTTCGCTCGTGGGGGGAAACGAGCGAAGCCTCGGCGGAATGATAAACATCGCCAACGCGGGCGCAAGCCGGTCGGCGCAATCGATTGCATAGCCCCCAGCCAACTCGTGCTGCAAGCCCCTGGTTGCGTCTCGTGACAGACCCGAAGAGGGCCGAATTGGCCCCGCCGACCGCCCATACCTGGCGCCCGGGACGGTTCATGGTCATCGTGGCCCACCCGGACGACGCCGATTTCGGGCCCGCGGCCACGGCCGCCGGCTGGATCGACGCCGGATCAGCGGGCTGGCTGGTGTGTTGCACCAGCGGCGACCAGGGCGGGGACGATCCCGAGCAGG
Organism: Chloroflexota bacterium; assembly: GCA_030948505.1. GTDB lineage: Bacteria > Chloroflexota > Limnocylindria > Limnocylindrales > CSP1-4 > JACDAV01. The sequence goes on along the minus strand of JALZAF010000288.1, from coordinate 22,122 downwards.
ACCCGCTTGCCCTGGCCGCAGCCCGCGAGGCGGAGCAGCGTTCGGCGGCCGCGATCATCGGCTATGCTGGCGTGTCGTTCCTCCACCAGCCCGACGGTGCACTGGCCAACGAGCTGCCACTGCGCGAAATGCTGGTGCGCGAGATCCGCACCTTCCGGCCGGACGCCATCCTGGCGACCGATCCCGAGGTCATCTTCCACGGTGACCGCGGCGTCAACCACACCGATCACCGCGCCGCGGGCATGGCCGCCGTCGACGCGACCTACCCGGCGGCTCGCAACGCGATGACCTTTCCGTGGCAGGCGCGCGACGGGCTCGAGCCCCACAGTGTCGGCCGGCTGTACCTGTTCTGGTCGAACAACCCGACCGTGCGGGTCGATGTCACGGCCACGATCGATCGCAAGATCGCCGCGCTGCGGGCCCACGCCAGCCAGATCCGTGAACCGCAGAAGCTGGAGGAGCGGATCAGGAGCTGGGCGGCGGAGGAGGGTCAGGCGATCGGCGCTGCGGCGGCCGAGGCGCTGCGCCTGATCGTGATCGACGAGGATGACGCCGACGAGGCGCCGGGCGGAGCGGAAGCGGACGCGGCCGAGGCTGCCGCGGGGGTCGGCGGCGAGTCCTAGCCACCGAGCAGCAACGAGCGCACGCGGTCCCAGTTGTTCCAGATGTCGGTCAGGCTGTCGGCCCGGTGGCCCAGCACGCCGACCAGCTCACCAAGGGTGAGGCCGCCGGCGACCGAGGCGAGGAACTCGTCGGCGGCGACAGCGACGTCGCGGTAGAGCTCGGTCGTCTCCTCTTCGGTCGGCCAGCGACGGATCCGCATCGGATCCACGCCGGCGTAGCCGACGGCCAGCGACAGGTCGCGCTGGCTGGGAATGCGCTCGTCGGCCCAGCCGCCCAGGCCGTCGAAACGGTAGCCGAGCGAGCCGAGGGCGGAAGCGATGTCGCGGGCCTGGGTGCGGGTGAACTCGCCCCAGAACGGATGGTCGGTTGGGAAGACGAGGGTCGAGGCCTCGATCGACCGGGCCACGATGGCGTCCACGAGCTCGGCCAGGGCGAGCTGCCAGCGCCGCCGGCCGCGCTGGTCGCCGCCGGCCAGCTCGTCGACGATCCGGGCCAGGGTCGCGCGCTGGCCGCGCAGGAGCTGCAGGATCGCGGGCTCCACCTGGCCGTCCTGGCTCAGCCCGATGGACCCCAGGCTGTCGCCGGCGGGACTGCCCGCGCCGGCGACGGCGCGTCCTTCGGCGTCATCGGCTTCGGCCTGGCGGAGCCCCTCGCAGTCGGCGAGCAGGCGACGCGCGCCCCGGCAGCTCGCCTCGGCCGTCTCGGCCGCGGTTCGGGCCGCGTCGGCCTCGACGATCAGCCGCTCGATCGTCGTTCCCAGAGCGCTCGCCGCCTGACGCTCACGATCCAGATGAAGAGCCGCGTCGCGGGCGGCGTGGTTGATGCGGTTGATCTCGGTCAGCCAGTCGCGAGCCGCGGCCTCCGTCGCGTCCCTGGTGCGGGCCGCGCCACTGCCCCGGCGGAATGCCTGCTGGGCCGCTTCCTTGGCCGCCCGCATCGCCCGCTGGTCCGCGCCGGTAGCTGCCCGCTCCGCGCGCGTGACATGGTCGTCATAGGAGCGCTGTGCGGCGCGGAGTGCGTCGTGAGCCGCGTCCGAGTGCTCGCGCGCGCGAGTTGCGACGGCGCAGCGCTCGTCGGCGATGCGACGCGCCTCGGCGCAGGGGTCGTCTGGCGCGGGCATGGTCGCCAACGCTTCGCACCCTCCTTGGCCGGGCAGGTGGTCCGACCCCCCAGCCCGCGGCCAGCGTAGCTGCGGCTTCGGGGAGCGTCAAATTCGGAGCGCATCAAATCCGCCGCAAGCGGCCCCCGCTCCTGCAGGCGTCCCGAGGCGGATGGTAGATTCGACCCGTCGGCGTCCGCCGCTTCCTTTCGTGTCGTCCCGATCACCGCCTGCGCCAGCAGAGAGGCACGACCTCCTTGGTTCTCGATCCCGCCCAGGAGTTCCTCGTCCAGCCGGTCGACGCATCGTGGCTTCAGTGCAACATCGAGTGCCAGGAAGCCTGTCCGGTAGGGACGAACTGCCGCGGCTACCTGAATCTGGCAGCCGAAGGGCGGTTCGAAGAGGGCTATATCCTGTCCCGCGAGCCCAACCCCGTCGCGGCCATGTGTTCGTACGTCTGTTCGGCGCCCTGCGAGCGGGCCTGCCGCCGCGGCGACATCGACCGGCCGCTGGCCATCCGGGCCATGAAGCGGTTCCTCGTCGAGTGGCACGAGGCGTCGGGCATCCCCGACGTCATGCCCCACATCACGGCCCGGTCGGAGCGGGTGGCCGTGGTCGGCGCCGGACCGGCCGGCATCGCCGTCGCGCGGGAGCTGGCGATGAAGGGCTTCGGCGTGACCGTCTTCGACAGCCTGCCCTACGGCGGCGGGACGATGCTCATCGGCGTGCCGGCCTTCCGCCTGCCGCGCGAGGCGATCGAGATGGACATCCGGCTCGTCGAGCGCCTGGGCGTTAAGTTCGTCTACAACACGACGATCGGCAAGGAGATCCCGTTCGAGACGCTGCAGCGGGACTACGACGCGATTGCGATCACCGCGGGGGCCATGAACGCGGTCGTCCTCGACGTGCCGGGAGCGGATCTCGAGGGTGTGCAGTACGGCGTCGACTTCATGAAGCTGGCCAACCTGGGCCAGCCGCTGACCGTGGGCCACGATGTCGTCGTCATCGGTGGCGGCTACACGGCCATGGACTGCTCGCGCACGAGCCTCCGCCACGGGGCGGAGAACGTGGCCATCGTCTACCGCCGAACGCGGTCGGAGCTTGTCGTCGACGAGGAGGAGCTTGGCGAGACGGAACGCGAGGGCGTTCGCATGGAGTTCCTCGCCAGCCCGGTCGAAGTCCTCGGCGAGAAGGGCCACGTAACCGGCGTCAAGTTCATTCGCAACCGGCTGGGCGAGCCCGACGCCTCCGGCCGGCGGTCGCCTGTTCCGATCGAGGGCTCCGAGTTCGTCATCAAGGCCGACACGGTCATCCCGGCCGTCTCGCAGGCCGCCGACCTCACATTCCTGCCGGTCGAGGCGAGCTTCGAGATCAATCGCGGCCGGGTCAAGGTCGACCCGGCGACCTACGCCACGAACGTCCGCGGGGTGTTTGGCTGTGGCGACTTCGTGACCGGCCCGACGACCCTGATCGAGGCCGCCGGCCACGGCAAGAAGGCCGCCTACGCCATCGATCGCTACCTGTCCGGCCGAACCGACGTGACGGTCAGTGCCAACGTCAAGATCACCAGCTCGTGGCGGCACGACATGCCCGAGCTGTACGACGTCCTGCCGCGCCAGCACATCCCGATGGCGCCGCTGGCGGCCCGCATGCCGTCGACCGACCCCACGGTCAACTTCACCACGCCGGTCGAGCTGGGCTACGACGCCACGGCCGCGGTGGCCGAGTCGACGCGCTGCCTGATGTGCAACTACAACATCTGGTTCGACCCGTTCCGCTGCGTCCTGTGCGGTGCCTGCGCCGACGTCTGCCCGGAGGGCGTCATCCACATGGTCGACGTCAACCAGCTCAAGACGGAGGGCCTCCTGCCCGAGATCGAGGAGGCCTACGGCTGGGACCAGGGGGCGGCGATGATCCTCGACGAGGAGCGCTGCATCCGCTGCGCACTGTGCGTCAAGCGATGCCCGTTCGACGCCATTACGATGGAGCGGTTCGAGCTGCAGGAGGTCTCGACCGACGGCCGGCTCTACAAGGAGTCGTACCGCGACGCGCAGCTGGCCGGGACACCCGGCGTGGCAGGAGGAGCCCGGTGAGTTTCCTCGAGCGGGTGGATCAGACCATCCGCCGGAGCCCCGTCTGGCGCTCGATCTTCCGTCAGCCGTACCCCAACGACGAGCGGTCGCGGGCGTACGCGGTCATGAACAACGTCTTCCTGCATATCCACCCGGTCCGCGTCCGCCAGCACGCGGTGAAGTTCGCCTACACGTTCTGCCTGGGCGGGTTGAGCTTCTTCCTGTTCCTGGTCCTCACGATCACGGGCGTCTACCTGATGTTCTTCTACGTCCCGTCGACGACCCAGGCGTACACCAACATCCTCGACATCCAGGCTCACCAGCCGTTCGGCCTGCTGACCCGCAACATCCACCGCTGGGCCGCCCACCTGATGGTGTTCTTCGTGTTCCTGCACATGATGCGGGTCTTCTACCACGGGGCCTACAAGCCGCCGCGTGAGTTCAACTGGGTCGTGGGGGTCGTGCTGCTGTTCCTGACGATCATGCTCAGCTTCTCCGGCTACCTCCTGCCGTGGGACCAGATCGCCTACTGGGCGATCACGATCGGCACGAACTTTGGCTCGTACGTGCCGCTCTTCAACACGCCCACCAAGTTCATCCTGCTGGGTGGCCTGGAGGTGGGCCAGAACACGCTGCTCCGCTTCTACGTGCTCCACATCATGTTGTTCCCGCTCCTGGCGGCGATCTTCCTGGCGATCCACTTCTGGCGTATCCGCAAGGACGGGGGCATCAGCGGCCCGCTATGACGGACACCAAGAAGCCCGACGTCAAGGAGCGGCCGGAGCGGCGCGTCGTCCTGCCCGTCGATCCCGGGCGGCGGACGGAGATCGACAAGCAGCGAGTGCCGATGTCGGCCCGGCCGTACCGACTCCTGGCGCTGGTCAAGCAGGACGCGGTGGTGCGGGTCCAGAAGGAGCCCGACGACACGGTCATGACGTGGCCGCACCTGTTGTCGATCGAGTTCCTCGCCGGGGCCGTGATGAGCATCTTCCTGCTGCTGATGGGCCTGTTCATCAACGCTCCTTTGGAGGCCCTGGCCAACGGCAACGTCACGCCGCCGGTGGCCAAGGCACCGTGGTACTTCCTGGGCCTGCAGGAGCTGCTGGCCTACTTCCATCCGACGGTCGCCGGCGTCCTCGTACCCACCTTCGTGCTCGTGGGTGCGGCCCTCATCCCGTACATCGACCGGGGCGACATCCTGGCCATCCGACCGAGCCAGCGGAAGACCGCCGTCGTCCTGTTCACCCTGTTCTGCATCCTGGGCCTGACGCTGACGTTCATCGGCATCTTCTTCCGCGGTCCCGGCTACAGCTTCGTCATCCCGTACCTGCCGTTCTTCCAGAACAGCACAAACGGGCTCCATTTCGCGCTCTGAGCGCGACCCGCCGGAAGGACATCCTCGAGCACCGATGAGCAACTACCAGGTCGAGCCGGCCGACAAGCCCCAGGCCCTGACGAGCCAGGCGCTCAAGTCGCTCCGCCACGAGCAGGTCCAGGGCCTGTCGCGGCGGCAGCTCCTGCGGACCTCGCTCGGCGCCGCCTTCGGCCTGTGGCTGCTGGAAGTCACGGCCGGGTCGATCGGCTTCGTGTGGCCCAACCTGTCGGGTGGGTTCGGGGGCAAGGTCGAGATCGGCACCCTGGAGGACATCAAGGCCCAGAACAGCTCGCTCCCGATCGCCGAGGGCTTCCCCGCCTACGTGGCCCGGGCGCGGGCTTTCATCGTGCTGATGGATCCGTCGCGCCAGGCCTTCTTTCCGGGCGAGGACAAGACCGGCGACGGAGGCCCGCTCAATGTCCGGTCGCTGTATCAGCGCTGTCCGCACCTGGGCTGCAAACCGAACCCGTGCGTGAAGAACTTCTGGCTCGAGTGCCCTTGCCACGGATCGCGCTACGACCGCCTCGGAATCAAGGCCGCCGGGACGCAGTTCGGACCGGCGCCGCGGGGCATGGACCGCTTCTCCGCCACGGTCGACGGCGCGGGCGTGCTGACCCTGGACACCGGCAAGATCACCCTCGGGCCACTACCGGTGGCGCTCGGCCAGCCGGGCCTCATCCCGCCCAAGAGCCCGACCGGCTGCATCTGAGCCTCGTGACCAGCACCACTGTCCGTCGAGGAGACCGATGACCGATCAGCCCGGGCGCGAGCCGGAGCAGCGCCTGCCGGCGCGCCGGCCGCCCTCCGAGGCCGCGCCGGTCGAGCGGTTCTCGGCGCCGCCACCGATTCGCAAGTTCGAGCTGACGCCGGAGCGAGCCGCCCAGATCGTGCGGCAGTCGTCGAATGCCCGCTGGATCGGCTTCCTGGCCACGACGATCGTCGTCCTGTTCGTGGTCGTGTACTACTTCTACGAGCTGGGCGCCCCGCTGGGGCTCACCCAGGCCCGCCTTGAGGCGGAGAAGAGCGCGCAGCAGGTGACCGCCGTCGAGCGCGGCTACAACCTGTTCGAAGCCAACTGCGCCCGCTGCCACGGCCCGAACGGGCTCGGGCCGCTGGAGTCGCCGCAACCGGAGACCGGCTACATCGGCCCCACGCTCAACTCCCAGGCGAAGCTCTATCAGCACCTCAACGAGGACTACCTGCGCAACGTGCTGACCGTCGGTGGCCGCTACGTGTGCGGCAACGCGAAGAGCGCGATGCCGGTCTGGGCGGACAGCAACGGCGGGCCGCTGAATTACATCCAGATCCAGGAGATCATCGCCTTCATCCGCGCGCCCAGCACTCAGGAGTACGACGTCCGCGACCCGAACCTCAACGAACCCGTCGTCGACCCGTCGACGGGCAAGGTCAAGACGTTCCACGGCTGGGTCGACCCCAGCTACAAGCCGCCGGCGGGCGCGACCCCCTTCCCCGACTGCTGGACCGATGCCTTCAAGAGCGCCAGCGGTTCGCCCGCCCCCAACGGGTCGCCGGCCGCCACGTTGCCGCCGGACGCGCCCCACTTCGAGATCACGGCCAGCAACATCTCGTACGACAAACACGCGTTGGAGGTCCCCGCGGGCAAGCCGTTCAGCATCCTGTTCAAGGTCCAGGACCCGGGCCAGATCCACGACGTCGACATCCGCAAGGATGACAAGACGACGGTCGTGGTGGACCAGCCCACGACGAAGGACGGCCTGCAGACAACCTACGTCTACCCGCCGTTGCAGGCCGGAACGTACGTCTTCATCTGCTCGATCCACCCGATCCCGGCGATGACCGGGACGCTCACCGTCAAGTAGGCGAAGCGACGATGGCCCGAGCCCTCACCGCCGGACCCGTGGCGCGACCGCGACGTCGCGCGTTCTTCGGCTTGCTCGATGCCGACGGCTGGGGCTGGGCGTCGGTCAAGGCCTTCTTCTGGTTCATCGTCATCATCTTCCTGCTCGGCTACATCCCCGACCGCGCCTATTACTTCACCGTCAACCGAACGCTCGACCTTGGCCTGCTGGCGTGGTCGCCGGTCAACTTCTGCCCGCCATCGAATGAGACCCTGCCGTGCCCGGCGCCCCAGGGTGCCGTGTTGCCGTGGCATCCCTCGCCGCCAGAGCTGGCGCTGCCAGGGCCAAGGACGGACGGAGCGGCCCTGCCGGCCGGTCAGAAGCTGCTGTACATCGGCGGATCCGATGGATCGGCCGCCAGTGCCGATGTCTATATCGCCCAGATCGTCCAGCCGGGCAGCTTCGACAAGTGGCAGAAGGGGCCGCCGCTGCCGGCGCCGCGAGCCGACGCGGGCGTCGTCTTCCTGGGTGGCTCGATCTACGTCGTCGGCGGCTTCGACGCGGCCGGCAAGCCCACGTCGACGACCTTCCAGCTCACGCCGGACCTGCTCACCGGCGACCTGGGAAGCTGGAAGAATGCCGCCCAGGCGCAACAGCCATTCGATCTGCCCGAGCCGCGTGCCGGCGGGTCCCTGGTGGCTCTGGGGGACGGGCTGCTGTTCGTGGGCGGAACGAACGGCACCGCGCCGACCGACACGACCTGGAAGTCGACCCTGGACCGCACCGGCAAGCTTGGAGCGTGGGCGCCGCAGGCGAAGCTATTCGAACCGAATTTCGACGGCACGGCCGTCCTCAATGGCAACTTCGTGTGGCTCTACGGCGGGCGCAACGCCAGCGGACCCGTTGCGACCGTCCAGCGTGGCACGATCGAGACGGCTGCCGGTACGAACCTGGGCCAGCTCGTTCGTTGGGGAGTCAAGGCCGGCATCAACCTGCCCGAGCCGCGAACCAACGCAACCGGCTTCGTCGCCAACGGCGCCATCTACCTGGTCGGCGGAAACGACGGGACGCGCACCCGCGGCGAGCTGTACTGGTCGATTCCTGTGGCCGGCGCGGATGGCGACGGCCTTGGCGAGTGGAAGCACCGGCCGGAGAGCGACCTTCCGGCGGCCGGCCTCGAGGGCGGCGCGACGGCGACATCCGGGGCGTACGTGTTCGTCATCGGCGGAAAGAGCGGGGATGCCGTCCAGCGAGGCGCCGCTCGCTCCAACCTCGCACCCCAGGAACCTTTCTTCCAGCTGGGGCTCCTCGGCGCGACCGTGCCGGCGCTCAAGATCGATGGAGAGATCGGCCAGCAGCTGGGCTATCTCAACGCCGCCGGCGCGGGCACCGTCAACTTCATCATCCTGATCGTGATCGGCTGGGCATTCGCCCATCGCGAGCGGACGAAGGCCTTCTTCGCCCGAGTGATGAGGCGCCGCGCCGCCCGTTAGCCGCGCCCTCCGGCGTTAGCCGCGCCCAGGCGGCCCGTTAGCCGCGCCCACCCGCAGTTCGGGCCCCGCGAGGCGCCAGGCGGCCGGCTGGCGCGAGGCCGGGACCAAACCGTCGAATACCCACACCGTGCATGTTCGTCGGGTCGGAACCGTCAGATATTCACCGCGTGAATGAGCGCCGGGTCGGCGCGCGTGGCCCACGCTCGGACCGGGAACGGCCCAGCCTCAACGCATTGACTAACACGCACCCCACGAATAAGTGACGGTTTCGCGCGCGTAGTCGCCGTCGCGCGTAGTCGCCGTCCGACTGGACCCCGGAGTCGGTCGCGGAACATACTCCGGCCCGACGAGGCGGATCTGCTCGCCGCTCGTGGAGTTCGGGAGGTTGCCCGGTGCGGAAGTCCGCCGCGATTTGGGCAGTGGCAATGATCGCGCTGGTCGGGTGCAGCTCGACTCCGTCCGCGAGCCCGTCGGCGCCCTCGATCGCTTCGACGAGCGCGAGCACGACCGCAAGCGCCACCGCAACCGCGAGCGCGACTGCCACCGCGACCCCAGGAATCTCGAGCCCAAGTGTCAGTTCGATGCCATCGCCGGGAGTCGCGACGCTGGCGTCCGGCGTGGCGTTGCCTGCTTGTTCGCCTGGCCAGCCGACTACATCCGAAACCGTCACCTTCGTTGCCGGCGGCAATGCGTGGGCGCTTAGCCCGAGTGGCGCCAACCTGACGTGTCTCTTCCCGGTTGCGGATCCGGGGCCATTCGAATGGGGTCCCCTGGGCGACCGGGTGCTCCTGGGCGGTCTCGAGGTGAAGGGCGTCGGACGCGGGCCCAGCCTGGCCGCCAACGGCCAGACGTTCGGGGCGATCACGTGGAGCAGGCCGACTGGCAAGTCGCTGGTCTACGCGCCCGCCGGGGACACACTCCTGCAGGCGGCGAACGTCGACGGGTCGCCGACCCTCGATGTCACGCCGCTGACGCTGTCGACGTACCTGTCGGTCACGTACCACCCCTCGGGCCAGGCCTTCGCATTCGTATTGCAGCGTGACGGAGCCCAGTCGATCTGGCTGGCGACATACACCGGCAAGAGTCCCGGGCGGCTGGTGTTCTCGGAGGAGGGCACGAAGTTCGGTGCCATCGGCTTCGAGGCGGACGGCAAGCACTTCCTCTACGGGGCACAGCACGCCGACAACCACGCGGAGCTGCACCGGATGGACATCAATGACACCAGCAGGGCACCGGTTGCGTGGAGCGGCCCGATCGGGCGGATGATCCTGGACATCCGGCCGGGGCTCAAGACCGGGACGTTCGCGTGGACAACCGGAACGTCGTGCGCGGACAGCATCGCGATGGTGCAGACGCCGGCCGGAACCGTCCAGGCCATGCCCGATGCGACCGGCCCGACGCGGGCATTGGGATGGCTGAGCGCGACGCAGCTCCTCGTCGCGGCTGGCGGATGTAGCGGGCCGCTCGACCTGTCGGCGGTGGACACGGTTACCGGCTCGGTGGCCCCGTTGGTGTCGGGCGTGTCCGTGGCGGCGGTGCGGACGCCAGTTCCGACACCGCCCGCTCCGCTACCGAGGCCCGTGGCGTCCCTGGGCAGCGGCTTTGCCTGATGAGCCTGAGAAGCGGCCGGTCGGCCGCTACAGATCCCCTTCGCCGGGTCCCAACGGCCCGCGCCGAACCGGCAGGCCGGCGCGCTCCCAGTCGGTGATCCCGCCGGCGACGTTGACGACGTCCGTGTAGCCGTTTCGCAGCAGGTGCGCAGTCGCGGCCGCGGAACGCGAGCCCGCGGCGCACATGACGAGCAGCGGCCGATCCTTCGGCAGCTCGCCGAAACGGGCGGCGAACACGGACACCGGCAGCAGCGCCACATCCTCCAGCCGAACCGCCGCGAACTCGTTCATCTCCCGGACGTCGACGACGAGCGGCCGCGGCGACGCCTCGCGCCGCCTTCGATCCGCTTCGCGAACGTCGATGGTCGGGATGGCGGGCGGGACCGGGGCGCTCATCGGGCGCCCGTGAGCGAAGGCGGGTCGATCGGCCCGATCGTGCCCGTTCGGTCGAGCGCCTCGAGGCGTACGTCGATGGCCTCCACGAGCGCTGCCACATCGACGTCGGACCGGGCGATGGCCGGCGTCCCAGCCTCGACCACGGCGACGAACCACCCGTGAGCCCCGCGCAGGTTCTTGGTCATGCCCTCGGGATTGCCCCGCAGTGCATGGACATAGCCGGCCGCCAGCTTGATGAGGCCCTGGTGGAGGGCGCGCTCGGCCGGATCGCCGGTGCCCATCCAGGCGGGCTCGAGCAATTCGTGGGCTTCGAAGAAGTCGCCCCGCCGGTAGGCCGCGAGACCCGCTTCGAAGGCCGCTCGACGATCGGCTTCGGACAGTGGCCGGTAGGCCTTGGCCCGACCGCCCTGGAGGACCGTGTCCGCCACGGATCAGACCAGTTCGATGATCGGGCGCCGATCGGAGAAGCCGGTTGACACCTCGTGCCAGAACTCCACGTCGTCCTCGCCGAGGCGCCAGCAGAGCCAGATCTGGCGGCCATTGGCGAGGGCCGGGAAGTCGATCAGGCCTGACTCGATGTCGCGTAGCGTGATGCCCAGCGCGTCGATCCGCGCGACGCCGGCCTGCATCTGGTCGATGAGGCCCTGCATGCGAAGGCGGATCAGGCGCAGCTCGTCGTCGGGCTCATCTTCCTCGGCGCCCCGGCCGGGAGCGGCCATTGCCGGTTCGGGGGTCGCCTCGACGGCCGACTGCCGCTCCAGCACGAGGTCCCGCAGCCGGATGAGCTCCGCCCGCTGGTCGCGGAGCAGCTCCAGGATCTCCCGCAGCTCGGGCACCCGGGCGTTCGCGCGGTCGAGGTCGTAGAAGCGCGCCATCCGTCGGATTCTAGGGCGGCCGGGGAGATCGGGCATCCGGGCCGGGCGGGCCCCCGATCGCGGCGCGGGCTCGCGGGCTCGCCGGGTGAGCCCGCGACGCCATTCCACTCGCGAGACGCGGCTTGCTAGCATGCCTCCGTGCGGATCGCCAAGCGGATGAGCTCGATCGGGACCGAGACGGCCTTCGAAGCCGCGGCGCGCGCGCGTGCACTCGAGGCCGAAGGCAAGAGCATCGTTCACCTCGAGATCGGCGAGCCGGACTTCGACACCCCGGCCAATGCCCGCGAAGCTGCCAAGCGCGCGCTCGACGCGGGCGCCACCCACTACGCGCCGTTTGCCGGCATCCCGCCGCTGCGCGAAGCGATCGCCGCCGACGCCACCGCCCGCAAGGGCTTCGACGTTACGCCGGACCGTGTCTTCGTCACCGTCGGTGGCAAGGGCGTGATGGTCTACGCGATCCTCGCCCTCGTCGACCCGGGCGACGAGGTCATCGTCCCGGACCCGGGCTACCCCATATACGAGTCGCTGACCCGCTTCGTCGGCGCGACGCCGGTCGCCATCCCCATCCGGATGGAGAACGAATTCCGCCTCGACGTCGAGGAGCTGGCCGCGCTCATCACGCCCAAGACCCGCCTCATCGTCCTCAACAGCCCGGCCAACCCCACCGGCGGCGTGCTGACGCGCAAGGACATCGAACGGATCGCGGAGCTGGCGATCCGCCACGACCTGCTCGTCCTGGCCGACGAGATCTATGCCCGCATCCTGTACGACGAAGTGGAGCACGTCTCGATTGCCAGCCTGCCCGGGATGCCGGAACGGACGATCGTCCTCGACGGCTTCTCCAAGACGTACGCGATGACCGGCTGGCGGCTGGGCTACGCCATCGTGCCGCGGCCGCTGGTCGAGGCGTACGGCACGCTGATCATCAACACCATCAGCTGTGCCCCCACGTTCGTCCAGATGGGCGCCGTGGAGGCGATGACCGGGCCGCAGGAGCCGATCGCCGCCATGGTCGAGGAGTTCCGCGTCCGGCGCGACCTCATTGTCGAAGGCCTCAACGCGATCCCGGGTGTGCGCTGCCTGTCGCCGCACGGCGCGTTCTACGTCTTCCCCGACATCTCCGCGACGGGCCTGACGGGCTCCGAGCTGGCCCACAAGCTGCTCCACGAGGCCGGCGTGTGCGTCCTGGCCGGAACCGCCTTCGGGCACACCGGCACGGGCCACATCCGGATCAGCTACGCCAACTCGCGGGAGAACCTGACCGAGGCGCTGTCGCGCATCCGCGGGCTCGTCGAGCGCCTGCCGGCTGCTGCGTCCGCGCCCGCGCGGGCCTGATCGCCCGACGATGCCGAAGCGCCCGAAGGTCTTCGTCGCGCGCCTGATCCCCGAAGAGGGGCTGGCCAAAGTCACCGAAGCGACCGATGCGACCGTCTGGCCGGACGAGCTCCCGCCACCCCGGGACAAGCTGCTGGCCGCCGTCGAGGGATGTGACGGCGTGCTCACCCTGCTCACCGATCGGGTCGATGCCGAGTTCCTCGACCGAGCCGGTCCGGGGCTGAAGGTCGTCAGCAACTACGCGGTCGGGTTCGACAACGTCGACGTGCCCGAGTGCACGCGGCGCGGGATCCCCGTCGGCAACACGCCAGGCGTCCTGACCGAGACGACCGCCGATCTCGCCTTCGCCCTGCTCATGGCGGCCGCGCGCCGGCTACCCGAGGCGGACCGCTACGTCCGTGCCGGCAAGTGGCGGACCTGGGGTCCGATGCTGCTGCTGGGGCCGGACGTCCACGGCGCGACGATCGGCATCGTGGGCTTCGGCCGGATCGGGCAGGCGCTCGCGCGCCGCGCGGCTGGTTTCGGCATGCGGATCCTGTATCACGACGTGAACCGGTTGCCGGACGACGTGACGAAGCCGCTGGGTGCTGTGTACACGCCGCTCGAGGAGCTGTTGGCGTCGTCCGACTTCGTCTCGCTCCACGTCAACCTGACGCCGGAAACGCGCCACCTCATCGATGCCGCGGCGCTGCGCCGGATGAAGAAGACCGCCGTGCTGGTCAATACCTCCCGGGGGCCGGTCGTGGACGGGCGGGCCCTGTTCGACGCCCTGCGCGACGGAGAGATCTTCGCCGCCGGCCTCGACGTGACAGATCCGGAGCCACTGCCGCCGGACGATCCCTTGCTCACCCTGGACAACTGCCTCGTGGTGCCGCACATCGCGTCGGCGTCGCGTGCCACCCGGGCGAAGATGGCGGAGATGGCCGCCGCGAATCTGCTGGCCGGCCTGCGCGGCGAGCGGCTGCCGACGCCGGTCAACCCGGAGGTCTACGACCGGTAGACCCCCGGGCGGGCTCAGCCAGCCTCGGTCAGGCGATCGGCCGGATGCGGCCGGTCTCGACCTCGTAGATCACGCCGTTGATCGGCACGTCCTTGACCCATGGGTGTGCGCGAATGCGTTCCACCTGGGCGCGCAGGTTCGACTCAAGGTCGGGGAAGGCGAGCAGCGGCAGGTCCACGTCTGTGCCCGTCGCCTTGGCGATCGTCTTGCGGACAGGCTCGTCCTGGAAGGTGAGCATCCCGCAACCGGTGTGCTCGATGACGATGATCTCCTCGGTTCCGAGGAGGTGCTGGCTGATGACCAGCGAGCGGATCGCGTCGTCGGTGGCGAGGCCGCCGGCATTTCGGATGATGTGCGCGTCGCCGGTTCGGAGGCCCAGGACTTCTTCGACGGTCAGCCGCGCGTCCATGCAGGCGAGAACCGCCAGGCGACGGCCGGGCGGGAGCGGCAAGGCCGAGCGGTCGAACTGGTCCGCGTAGCGGGCGTTCTCGGCGAGCGCGCGCTCGAATTCGGGGGCGCGGGTCTGGGTCAGCGTCATGGTTTCGTCTCCCTGGGTTGGTGCTGTAGGTGGTGAGTGGCCGGGCCCCTGTGGTTCGATGTCGGCGGGTCACCCGTCGTGGTCTCGGAGGACAAACGAAAAGCCGCGGCTCCTGCCTTCAGGATCCGCGGCCCCGGGACCTGGCCTGTGGTCCCGCTACCCGTCGATGGATGCGCGTGACCTCAGGCCCCATCCTCCGCACGGCGGGGCCGCCATCGCATACACATCGAACTGGTGTGGTGGGTCACTGTCCGGGCATGGTGCGGGACGCCTCCCGCGGTCGTCAACCCCCGGACCGAAACGCAACCCTCGCCCCTGAGCGGTAGGCTTTCCGCCGGGCCGGTAGCTCAGCGGTAGAGCAGGGGACTTTTAATCCTCCGGTCGAGGGTTCGAATCCCTCCCGGCCCTCAGCCGATCGCTGGTGGCGGGCGCATGCGGCGAATCACGCTCTTCCCCGTTAGCCGGCTAGCCATGCGTACAGGCGACGCCAATCCGAGACGGGGTTGTCAGGGCTACCGTGGCCGAGCGCCTTCGTGACGATGAGCTCAGCGCGAGGAATGCGCGCCGCGAGCCACTCGGCGTGCTGATGCGGTAGAACGCGCTCGTCGGGGTCGTACCAGATGGCTGTTGGTATCGTGATGCTCGCTGGTTCGAAGCCCCGTGAGCGCATTGCGGCGGCCTCGTCATGGACCCAACCGCCAATGCCCTCGCGCGTCTGCTCGAAGACACTGGCTTGGCGGGGATCGTCGGGATCTGCGTCACGCTTCTCGTTGGCATCTTCGGCAGGAAACTTCACGGCCATCGTGTCCTCGCCGTCCAGAACCCAGCCGATGTACTCCTTGACTCCAGCGTCCTGCCCGGCCGTCCACACACCGTAGCCAAGCTCCGCGTAAGGCGCCATCGGCGCGACGGCCGCGACGCGCGATATACGGTCACTGAGGACTGCGGCCGCCGCGAGGGCATGGTGGGCGCCCGCGGACCCGCCATGAACGGCCAAGCGATTGATGCCGAGCGCGTCCGCGATCGTGGCAACATCCTCCGCGGCGTCCACAACCTGGCGTCCAGGCCGGCGATCCGAACGGCCGTAGCCGGGCCGGTCGTACCGGATCAGCCGAACGCCGAGATCCCGGATGAGCGGTTCAAAACCGAGTTCATGCTGCTGCGCACTCAACAGCCTGCAGCCCGGCGTGCCATGGAAGGACAGGATGGGCGCCCCACTGGGATCGCCGTATTCGGCGACGCAGATGGCCCGACCGTCAGGCGTTCGGATGATGCGGGAGCTTGACTCGAGCGCGGTCACGTCCGACATGCTACGCAAGTGCGACGTTGGAGAAACGGGCACTGGCGAGACGGGGGACGTCGGCCAGGACCCGGGGTCGAAGGGTTATCAGTACCTTGGATGGACCCTGAGACGTGCCTCTTGCGACGGCCCTGCGCCTGGTCCATGCTCCATCGACCCAGCACGCTTGTGCGTCCGCTGGCAGACCGTCGCCCCGCTCGGTGAGCTTTGGGCTGTGGGCGTCGTGCCAGCGAGGAGGTGGGGGCGGTGATCGTCAAGCAGAGGGTCGACAGCAGGCACCTGGCCGGCAATCTGCTGGGAGATCCGACAGAGCGGGACCTCTATGTCTATCTCCCTCCAAGCGCCGCAACAACGGGTCGGCGTTATGCCACGGCCTACCTGCTTCTCGGCTACACCCTTCAGCCGCGGGACATGCTCGATACGGGCGACAGTGAGCTTGACGGGGCCCCGATGCGATCAATAGCCGACATTCTCGACCTTCAGTTCTGGCGCGAGCCGGCGACCGAGATGATCGTCGCCATCGTCGACGGCTGGACCAGATACGGCGGCAGCCAGTACGTCGACTCCCCGGTCAATGGGAACTTCGAGCGCTTCGCAGTCGAGGAGATCGTGGCGTACGTCGATGCCAACTTCCCGACCATTCCCCACGCAGCGAGTCGGGCTGTCTTCGGGTATTCATCCGGTGGCTTCGGGGCGTGGCACCTCGGATCGCGGCATCCCGAGGTATACGGTGCGATGGCCCTGCTCTCGGCCGACTCCTACTTCGAGCTGTCGCACCGCTCGCTGCTCTACAAGTACTTCAACAGCCTTTACCCGGGTGGTCGTGACCCTGGGAATGTCAGGCCTGATGGGCCCACGCACGACAACATCTGGTCGATGTTGAGCTACGGGCTCGCTGCCTGCTACTCGCCCAATCCAGTGAACCGGCCCTATTTCGTCGACCTCCCGGTCGAATTCCCGTCGGGCCGTCTTATCCCGGAGATCTGGGCCAAGTGGCTGAGCGACGACCCCGTCGTGAACGTCTCCGACCGTCTCGACAACCTTCGCCAGCTGCGCGGCATCCTCCTCGAAGCCGGCCGCCGTGACGACTGGTACTTCCACTGGGGACATCGCATCCTGAGCAACTCCCTCACCGAGGCTGGCATCAAGCATGAGCTTCGTGAGCACCGAGGCACCCACGCCAACCGTTTTTCCGAGGCCCACCTCGACGCGGTCCAATGGCTCGCGACCGTGCTGCGCCTCGAAATTTGAAGGGCGCGGCCAGCACCGCCGTTTGATGTTGACGGCCCGTCTTGACCGCCAGACTGACGGCCACACGATTGGACGCCACGGGGCGGCAGGGGGCGCTACGCGCCGTTCAGAGCGCCGCCTGGTGGATCCCCTGAGACCCTGGAGTGCGGGCCGACACGGACGCTCAAACCTCCGATCGAGGGTTCGAATCCCTCCCGGTCCTCAGCGCACCCCGGGCCGTGCGGGTCGCGGCGTGGTTCGCCTGTTCGCCTCGGTTTGAGGGGTGTCCTCGTCGCTCTTGCGGGCGGCCTCCCAGATCTCGGAGGCGATCTCCTGGGTGTCCCGCGCCGCCCGGTGAAACGGCGGCGTGGATGGTGTGGCCTGCGATCGACGGCCCTCCGCCTCGTGCAGCTTGTCGATCCACTCGACCATGTGCTCGGCCGAGAGCACCTGGAATTCGTCCCGGTGAAGCTTGACTTCGGTTGTCAGCGCTTCGGCCTCCCCGTCGACCGCGCGATCCAACCGCCTCTCCGCGTCACGCCACGCCGCTAGCGTGGCTTCGATAGCTTCTCTCCTTGCCATGCTGGCCCCGCTTTCGGCCTCGGGTCGGAGCTGGCGGGACTGGGAGCCCGCGTGACGGCTTCGGCCTGAGGCTTTACGCCCAACGAGCCTACTCTGCCGGTCCGATTCCGCATGACGGATCGTCATCACGCAAGGATCGGCGGTGCGCTCGCGCGCCGCTTCAACGGAACCTCGCAACCGGATCGCAACCTTTGCGACTCCGCGGCGCCGCCGACGACGGCGGTCGCCGGCACGTACGGTAACGCTGGTGATCCATCCGTCCGACTCCGACAAGACCGGCTACCGCTCCGTGCGCGACGGCCAGGACGCGCCCGTGACGTGCGCGAGCTGCGGCTGCCGCCTGGAGCATGCCGGCCCCTCGGAGGGGACGTGGTTCCACTTCGGCCGCTTCGCCGGGCGTGACGCCCGCGGCTGCCGGGTCCGCTGCATCGAGGCCGCGCATGACGGATTCGGAGAGCCGATCGCCATCGCGGTCTGACGACCCCAACCACCAAACCGCTCGTTGACACGGCGGCCGGGGCCCGCCTAGGATGCCCCCACAACTGAAGAACTCTTATCAAGAGTGGCGGAGGGACCGGCCCTGTGAAGCCCGACAACCTACCGGCGGCGACGCCGGCAAGGTGCCAAATCCGGGCAGGTCCTCCTGCGAGATAAGGGATCCCACCCAGACCCTTCCTCCGGGAAGGGTCTTCTGGTTTCGGCGTCACTCGACATCGACTCACTGAGGAGCCGACGATGACGACCGAACTCCAAACGCCCGACAAGACCGCAAGGGCCACTGCGACCGTCGACCGGGACACACCCGAGACCTTCCTCAACGGCCTGCGCTGCCGGAACTGCGGCCACCCGGAGCCGATCGGCCCGTCGTTCGTCTGTCCGCGCTGCTTCGGCCCACTCGAGGTCGTCTACGACTACTCGGCGATCGGACGCGCGCTGAGCCGTGAAACGATCGAATCACGGGACCTCGGCATATGGCGCTATCGCGAGCTGCTGCCCGTGGACGCCGTCCCGGCGCGCGGGCTCCGGGTGGGCTCGACCCCGCTGGTCCAGGCGGAACGCCTCGGCCGCGAGCTCGGCCTCGATCGCCTGTGGCTCAAGGACGACACCCGAAACCCCACCCTGTCCTTCAAGGATCGTCCCGTGGCCCTGGCCGCCGCGCGCGCGGTCGAGTTCGGCTTCGACACCCTCGCCTGCGCTTCGACGGGCAACCTGGCCGCCGCAACGGCCGCGGCTGCGGCCGCCCTGGGGCTTCGGGCGTTCGTCTTCATCCCGGCCGACCTGGAGCCGGCCAAGATCGACCAGGCCCTGGCCTACGGCGCCACCGTCGTCCCGGTCGAGGGGACGTACGACAACGTCAACCGGCTGTCGCTCGAGATCGCCGACGAGGAGGGCTGGGCGTTCGTCAACGTCAACCTGCGGCCGTTCTACTCGGAGGGCAGCAAGACGCTGTCGTTCGAGATTGCGGAGCAGCTCGGCTGGCGCCTGCCCGACGCGGTCGTCGCGCCGATCGCCTCCGGCTCCCTCTTCACCAAGGTCGCCAAGGGCTTCCGGGAGCTGGTCGACGTGGGGCTGGTCGAGGCGAAACCGATCCGCTTCATCGGCGCCCAGGCTGCTGGATGCGGGCCGGTCGCCGATGCCTTCGCGGCGGGGGTCGACACGATCACGCCGGTCCGGCAGCCTGACACGATCGTCCGCTCGCTGTCGATTGGATCGCCGGCCGATGGCCGCTATTCGCTCGACTTGGCCCGATCGACGGGCGGTTCGATCGAGGGCGTCGCCGACGCATCGACGGCCGATGCCATCCGGTTGCTCGGCAGGACGGAAGGCATCGCCGCCGAGACGGCGGGCGGCGTGACGGTCGCCGCTGCTGCACAGGCACGCGCACGCGGTGTGCTGCGTCCCGACGACGAAGTGGTGGTCCTGCTCACCGGCAACGGCATGAAGACGCCCGATGCTCGCCGCTTCGGGCTGGACGGCGACGTCGCGGTGGCGGGCGGTCCGGGACTCGCGGCCACGATCCAGCCGACGTTGAGCGCGTTCGAGGCGTGGCTGCAGGGTCGCTGAGCGACCGCCGCGTCCGCCGCGGCACCGCAACCGAACCGCAACCCGAGACAGAACGCCGCAACCGAACCGCCGCGCAAGCGTCCCCTGCAGGCGCCTGATCTCGCGCGCCCGCCCGCGTACGGTCGCACCAACGAAGCCCGAGTCGTTCTTGTATGGGAGACCCTATGCGACCGAACCGATTGCCCGTCGTCCTTGGCGCGGCTCTCCTGTGGCTCGTCCTTGGCGCCCCGATCGTGGCTGCCGCCGACGCGCCGACCATCAACAGCGGCGACACGGCCTGGCTGCTCGTCGCGACGGCCCTGGTCATGATCATGCTGCCGGGTCTCGCCCTGTTCTACGGCGGCCTCGTCCGCCGCAAGAACGTGCTGTCGACGATCATGCACAGCTTCTTCGGGCTGGCCCTGGTGAGCATCGTCTGGGTGCTCGTCGGCTTCTCGCTAGCGTTCGCGCCGGACGTCAACGGCATGGGCCTGATCGGTGGCTTCAATTACGTCGGCTTCTTCAACGTGGGGCTGACGCCCAGCACGGTTTACGCGACGACAATCCCGTTCATCCTGTTCGCGGCGTTCCAGCTGATGTTCGCGGCCATCACCCCGGCCCTCATCACGGGCGCCTTCGCCGAACGGAAGCGCTTCGCCAGCTTCGTCATCTTCACCATCCTGTGGTCGATCTTCGTCTACTCGCCGATCGCGCACTGGGTCTGGGCTGCTGACGGCTGGCTGTTCAAGCTGGGCGCCCTGGACTTCGCCGGCGGCACGGTCGTCCACGCCTCGTCCGGTGTCTCCGCCCTGATCGTTGCTCTCCTGATCGGCCGCCGTGTCGTCAACGGCGACTCGATGGAGCCGCACGACATCCCGATGACCGTTCTGGGCGCCGGGCTGCTGTGGTTCGGCTGGTTCGGGTTCAACGCCGGATCGGCCGGTGCGGCCAACGGGCTGGCGGCAAATGCCCTGCTGGTGACCAACACCGCGGCCGCCGCGGCCACGATCACCTGGGTCCTCGCCAGCTACATCCACAAGCGCAAGGTCAGTGTCGTCGGCGCGGCCTGCGGAGCGGTCGCCGGTCTCGTCGCGATCACCCCCGCCTCGGGCTTCGTCACCGCCGGCGGAGCGCTGATCATCGGCCTCGTCGTCGGCGGCCTGTGCTACAGCGCCACGCTCCTCCGCTCACGGCTCAAGATCGACGACGCGCTCGACGTGTTCGCGGTCCACGGGGTCGGCGGGGCGTTCGGAGCCGTTGCGACCGGCGTCTTTGCGACGGCCGCCATCAATGCCTACCCGGGCCTCATCGACGGCCATCCCGGCCAGGTCGTGACCCAGATCCTCGCGGTCTCGGCAACGATCGCTTACGCGGTGGTGGCGACATTCGTCATCGTCAAGCTGGTCGACGCGATCCTCGGCATCCGGATCTCCGCCCGGGACGAGGAGCTGGGCATTGACCTGGCGATCCACGGCGAGGTCGCCTACCAACCCTGATCCTGCCGCGGCCATAGCCGCACCAGTCGCGCGACGAGCGAGCCGGATCCTCCCCCGGCTCGCTCGGCGTCCCGGCACCTAGACACCCGGAGAGCAGCGATGGCCCGAACCGTCGGCCGGCCCCCACCCCCAGCGACTCCCCTGTACGACCCGGTCTTCGAGCACGATGCCTGCGGCATCGGCTTCGTGGCCGATGCGGGCGGGCGGTCGCGCGATCGCGTGCTGGGACTGGCGCTGGCGGGACTCGGGGCGCTTGGTCACCGCGGGGCGTTCGCGGCCGATGGCGAATCGAGCGACGGCGCTGGAGTGTCTTTGCCCCTCGAGCCAGCCTTGCTCGAGCGCCTGGCGCCCGGTTTGGGCGGCGACGCGCCGGCGGTCCTCCAGCTGTTCCTGCCACGCGGCCGCGTTCGGGGAGCGCGGGCACGGGGGCTGGTTGTGGAGGCGCTGGCGTCCGCCGGACTGAGTGTCGAACGATGGCGGGAGGTGCCGTTCGACGCGGGCGCACTGGGAGCTTCTGCCGCGGCAGAGATGCCGGCGCTCGTCCAGGCCATCGTGTTGCGGCCGGTTGAGCTGGGCGAGGAGTCGTTCGAGCGACGGCTGATCTTGGCGCGGCGGCGACTGGAAGCAGCGGCGCGGGCAGCCGGCGTTGACGAGCTGTCCGTCCCGTCGGCTTCGGCTCAGACGATCGTCTACAAGGGCCTCGTGGCGGGCGGGCGTCTCGCACAGCTCTACCCGGACCTG
Source organism: Chloroflexota bacterium (assembly GCA_030948505.1). Classification (GTDB taxonomy): domain Bacteria; phylum Chloroflexota; class Limnocylindria; order Limnocylindrales; family CSP1-4; genus JACDAV01. The sequence goes on along the minus strand of JALZAF010000288.1, from coordinate 493 downwards.
GCCGCGCCCGTGCCGCTGCGGTACGCGCTCTTCCACCAGCGCTACGCCACCAACACGCATCCGGTCTGGCGCCTGGCCCAGCCTTTCCGCTCGATCGCCCACAACGGCGAGATCAACACGGTGCGCGGCAACGTGAACTGGATGAACGCGCGCCGGCGCACGCTCGAATCGCCGCTGCTCGGCGCCGACCTCGACAAGATGTGGCCGCTGATCCCGCACGGCCAATCGGACACCGCCTGCCTAGACAATGCGCTCGAGTTGCTCATCGCCGGTGGATATTCCCTGGCCCACTCGATGATGCTCCTGATCCCGGAGGCCTGGGCCGGCCATGCGGAAATGGAGCCGAAACGCCGCGCCTTCTACGAATATTATGCCGCGCTGATGGAACCGTGGGACGGCCCCGCGGCCGTGTCCTTCACCGACGGAAACCTCGTCGGCGCCACCCTGGACCGCAACGGGCTGCGCCCGGGCCGGTACTGGATCACCGAAGACG
>JALZAF010000279.1 GCA_030948505.1 Chloroflexota bacterium | reverse complement strand
GGTCTTCTCGATGGTCCAGGGCTTCTCCGGCTTCGGCTTCCCCAAGGCCCATGGCGCCGCGTTCGGACTGCTCGCCTACCAGTCCACGTGGCTTCGCGTTCACCACGGCCCCGAGTTCCTGTGCTCGCTGCTGAACGAACAGCCGATGGGGTTCTATCCCCCCGACGCGCTCGTGCACGAGGCTCAGCGACGGGGGATCGAGGTGCTCGCGCCAGACGTCAACGAGAGCGACGCCGAATGCGAGATCGGGCCGGGAGGCTCGGGGGATGCTTGCGTTCGGATCGGTCTCGGCTATGTGCGAAGCGTCCGCGAGCAGGAAGCGCGAGAGCTGGTCGCCGCCCGCCAGTCGGGTGGGCGCTTTCGCAGCCTCTCGGATCTCGCCTCACGCGCCGCCTCGAGCGCCGCCTCGCTCGAGCTGCTCGCCTGGTCGGGGGCGTGCGACTCGCTTGTAGATGGATTGCGGGATTCCGCGCGGCGGATCGCCCTCTGGCAGCTCGGCGTGGCGACACCGGGCACAACCGTCCCCGGCGGGATTCAGCTGGCCCTTCCGCTCGACCTCCCGGCGCCGCCAGAGCTTCGCAAGCTCTCCTCGTGGGAGAGGATGCTCGCCGACTACCGGACGACGGGACTCACGACCGGCTCCCATCCACTGGCGCTGCTGCGGGAGCGGATTCCCTCAGACGCCGTGACGAGCCGCGACCTGGAGAGGCTCTCGCACGGGACGCGGGTGCGGATCGGAGGCCTGGTGGTTGCGCGCCAGCGCCCGGGCACTGCGAACGGCATCGTGTTCGTGCTGCTCGAGGACGAGCACGGGACGATCAATCTGATCGTCCCGCCGCAGCTCTATGAACGCCATCGCCTGACCGTCCGCACTGAGCCGTTGATGCTCGTCGAGGGCAAGCTCGAGCGCCTGCCGGCAGCTGGTGGAGCAATCAGCGTGCTGGTGGATCAAGTGGGGTCGATCGTGGCGCCAGACCAGCTGGTTGCGGAGGTCAAGGACTTCTCCCCGCTCGACGAGCGCGAGCTCGCGGCTGCCCGCGCAACGGCTCCCGCCGGGCGACGCGTTGCCGCCGGCGGCTCCGGCGAAGCCGAGGACTTCCGCGCTGTCGCGCCTCCCGCGATGAGCTTCGCGTCGGGGCGAAGGCGCTGAGGTAATCCCATCCCAACCATCCCGTCCTGCTGCGCGGTAAGGTCCCCGCCGCAGTGCTTGCGGTCGCCATCTTCAGCGCATTCTGGGCGGTGCTCGGGCTCGTGGTGTTCTTCGTCGCCGCTCGCGGCGGCCCCGCCGGCGCCCGGGAGACCCTTCAGACCCAGACCCGGAGTGGGCGTAGAGCGATGGTGTTGATCTTCGCCGTCGTATACATCGGCTTCGGCGTGGCGCTCCCACTGGTGTTCCTGACGGGCAACCGCGCGAACGCAAGCAGCCAGTTCGGCGGGATCAAGCTGACCTCGGCAGACAAGATGGGGCGCGAGCTGTTCGGGCAGCACTGTGGCGTGTGTCACACCCTGGCCGCCGCCAATGCGATCGGGAAGGTCGGCCCGAACCTCGACACGATCCAGCCGTCGCAGGACCTGGTGCTGCACACGATCATCCACGGATGCTTCCAGAGCCCGCCACCCTCCGACACGGCAGCTACGTGCCTCGGCCAGGGCACGATGCCGCCTAACATCCTTCAAGGAAGGCAGGCACAGGAGGTCGCGAGCTTCGTGGCCAAGGTGGCCGGCAAGGGGTAACGCTTGCGACCGCCGCCGCTGGTAGGATGCCGCGCCGTAACGCTGAATTCCCGCTCCGCCTACGACAACGGCGGCAGGAAGCGGGGGACCCAAGTTGTTGGGGCCAATCGCCTCGTGCGTAGCGCCGCTCTTTCGGCGCGAGCCCGTCAGCTAACCCCGTAAGCCAGAGAAAGAGGAGGTAGATGGCGCACAAAGGCGCTTCCGTCGGGCGTGGCCCGTCCGGTGACGGCAGGGTCTGGGACGAGGATTTTGCCCCGGATGCGTTCGCCGACTTCGATTTCCCGCGCCGTCGGATAACCGGCGGCAAGGGCCGGAGCACCAACGGCGACGGCGGGAGCACCAACGGCAACGGCCTGAGGGCGAACGGCAACGGCCGGAGCACCGCAGCCAACGTGCACCACCCGCCGACGGCGGCCCGAAACCCCGCGTCGAGCCCGCGTCAGCCTGCCCCTTCCAGCCGACCCGGCCAGGGAGTGCCCGGTAGGCGGACGGTCACGATCCGTGGCTACGGCGCTGAGCGAAACCTCCCTTGGACGGCGGGGCAGTCGCGTCGCCGGCCTGCGCAGCCGCCCTATCAGCGGCCGGGGTTCAGGGCGGACCGAGCAGCCATGTGGGCCGTACTGCTGGGGATCATGCTTGTGGTCGTCGCGGCGGCGAGCTCTCACGCCGCGGTGCTCCGCACGATCGGCATGCGGTCGCAGGGACGGGCGGTCGGGCATGCGGCGACCGTCGCGGCGCCCCGATCCGTCACCGTCGCATTGCCGCGCCGCGGACGCGGTTTTTAGCGCGCGGCACTTCGGCGGCCGCTCCGGGGCCGCATTTGCCTCCCGAGCAGGCAAATC
>JALZAF010000261.1 GCA_030948505.1 Chloroflexota bacterium | reverse complement strand
GAGCCGCCACGGCTGGCTGCCCTGGGGCTGCTCACGGAGACGCGCGAGACGGATGGCCGACGTCGACGCGTCTTCTCGATCACGGAGGCGGGCACGTCTGCCCTGAGCTCGTGGCTCGATCGACCATCCGGCGCAGCCACGGAATTGCGGGACCTTGGGCTTCTCCAGCTCTTCTTCACCGATCTCGCGTCCGGCGAGGCGCGGCTGCGCCTGGCCGAACAGCAGCTCGCCATCCACCAGGCAAAGCTGTTGGCCTACCAGGAGGACGAGCGCCTCGAACGACGCTCGAGTGGCAGCCGCAAGGGCCAGCGAACGATCGAGCACTGGCGCGGCGAAACCCTGCGCATGGGTGTGCTGTACGAGGGCGTGGCGGTCGACTTCTGGACCGGCATCGTGGCCAAGGCGCGCGCGGAGCAGTCTGCTGCCGGCGCCACGGGGCCATACCAGCTGCAGATGCCGGGTTGAGGCCGGGTTGAGGCCGGGTTGAGGCCGGCGAAACGATCGCGATACGATGGCCTCCGCTCCCGCCTGCCGAGGTAACGACCGTGGTCCAGGCACGGATCTCGTGACACGACCCTCCGGCACCGTCACGTTCCTCATGACCGACATCGAAGGCAGCACCCGCTTGTGGGAAGCCCACCGCGACGCCATGGGCACGGCGCTGGCGATCCATGACTCGATCCTGAAGGATGCCGTGGCGGCGCACGACGGGACGGTTGTGAAATCGACCGGTGATGGATTGCTGGCCGTCTTCTCGAAGCCCGACGCGGCGATGAAGGCGGCCGCCGAAGGCCAGCGAGCCCTTGCCCGACAGCCCTGGGGAACCACGGGCCAGCTTCGGGTGCGGATGGCCGTCCATACGGGCAATGCCGAGCCGCGCGGCGGGGACTACTACGGCCCGCCCGTGAATCGCGTCGCCCGGCTGCTGGCTGTCGGCCACGGCAACCAGGTCCTGGTCTCGGGCGCAACGGAGGCATTGAGCCGGGACGTGCTGCCCGCGAGTTTCGAGCTCGTTGATCGCGGCGAGCACCGGTTGCGCGACCTCGACCGGCCGGAGCAGGTGTTTCAGCTGGTCGCACCCGACTTGCCCAGGGACTTCCCGGCGCTGCGGTCGCTGGGCGCGTTTCGGACGAATCTTTCATCGCAGCTGACCTCGTTCGTGGGCCGCGAGCGGGAGCTGGCCGAAGTCCGCGCCCTGACCGACGAGCATCGGCTGGTTTGCCTGATCGGGACCGGCGGGACGGGCAAGACGCGGCTCATGCTGCAGGTCGGCTCGGACCTCCTGGATCGGTACGTCGACGGCGTCTGGTTGGTCGAGCTCGCGGCCATCACCGACCCCGCCCTGATCGCCCAGGAGGTCGCCGCCGCGCTCGGGTTTGCCGAGGAGCCAGGGCGGGGGCTACTCGAGAGCCTGACCGATTACCTGCGATCCAAGGCGATGCTGCTGCTGGTCGACAACTGCGAGCACCTGATTGCCGGGGCGGCCAACCTGGTCGACGCGCTCCTGACCGCCAGCCCTGGTCTCGTGGTCATCGCCTCGAGCCGCGAGGCCCTTGGCGTTCCTGGCGAGATCGTCTTCCAGGTACCTTCGCTGGGCTTGCCGGTCACGCTGACGGCCGACGAGCACGAGGAAACGCCAACCGCCCGATTCGACGCGATCGCAGCGAGCGAGTCGGTACGCCTGTTCCTCGATCGGGCGACGGCGGCCTTGCCGTCATTCAGGCTGACGCCGGCCAACGCGCCCGCGGTCGCCGAGATCTGCCAGCGTCTCGACGGAATTCCGCTCGCGATCGAGCTGGCAGCGGTCCGGGTCACCGTCCTGTCGGTGGACGAGGTAGCGCAGAAGCTCGGCGATCGCTTCCGCCTTCTCACCGGTGGACGCCGAACGGCGCTCCCTCGCCAGCAGACGCTCCAGGCATTGATCGACTGGAGCTGGGATCTGCTCTCGGACGATGACCGGCGGCTCCTGGCGCGCCTGTCGGTCTTTGCCGGCGGCTGGACACTCGACGCGGCCGCGGCCATCACGGGGCCGAACGGCGCGGGCGCGCCTGTCCCGCCGAGCGCCAGAGCAGACGCCGACGCAGACGCGCAGCTTGAGGCCCTCGAAGGGCTCACCCGCCTCGTCGATCGGTCACTGATCATCGTCGAGCACGCCGCCACGACACGTTACCGAATGCTCGAGACCGTCCGTCAATATGCCCGCGACCGGTTGGCGGCGACCGGCGAGGCCGTTGCGCTGCGGGATCGACACCTGGCCTTCTTCCTCGCCCTCGCGGTTCAGGCCGGACCCGCGCTCATCGGCCCGAAGATGTTGCCCGCGCTGGCGCGCCTGGATGCCGAGATCGACAACTTGCGCGCGGCGCTGGAGTGGTCGTTCGAGGCGAGCCCCGAGCGCGCCCTACGACTTTCCGCGGCCTTGATGCCGTACTGGAGATCGCGAGCGCTCGGCTTCGAGAGCACCGAGCGGCTTGGCAGGGCGGCTGAACTCGCCCAGAGCCTGCCGCCTCCGGATCCAATTACCGATCGTGAGCGAGCGATTCTGCATGCGTCGGTGCTTGCGGCGGCCGAGGTCGCGTTCGCCACAGCCGGCATCGCATCGTCGGGTCTGGGATGGGCCGAACGGGCGGTCGAGATCGCGCGCGGCGTCGGCGATCCCGAAACGTTGGCGTACGCACTTGGTGCGCTGGTCATGGGCATCGTCTTTTCAGGGCAAGCCCTCGAAGGGGATCTGAGCGCTGAGCTTGACGAGCTCCTCGAGCGGACGGAAAACTGGTGGATGATCGCCATGATGGGGGGCGGCGCTGCGATGGGCAGCCTTGCCGTCGGCGATCCCGCAGATGCCGAAGCGTGGGTCGCCCGGGCAACCGAAGCCGCAAACCGCACCGGCAACGCGTTCGCGATCGCCTTCGCGGCGTTGAGCCGTGGCCGTGTGAGCGGTGCGCTTGGGCGTCTCGACGAGGCCCGCCGTTGGTTTGGCGAGGCCATTGCCGCCTACGAGGAGATTGGGGATCGACGTTTCGTGGTCGTCTGCCGCAGTGACCTCGCGCATGCACTTCGGCGGGCTGGGGAAAACGACGAAGCGGAGGCGCTCTACCGGCAGACCATCCACGCCTGGCAGCATCTCGGCAACCGCGGAGCTATCGCCAACCAGCTGGAGGGCTTCGCCTTCCTCGCCGCTGCCAGGGGCGACGAGCCTCGCGCAGCCCGACTGTTCGGGGCAGCCGAAGCGACCCGGGAGCTCGTCGGAGCGGCGATGATGCCCTACGAGCGCCCCGAGTACGAAGCCGAGGTCCGGCGGCTGCGGGAAGGGACGCAGGGGCCTGCCGTCGACTCGGCGTGGGCCGAGGGTCGTCGGCTGAAGCTCGACGACGCCGTCTCCCTTGCACTGTAGCCCGCCTAGTTGTCGTTCCCGCGGGCCGGACGCGTCGAGTCACGAGCCGCGGCGACGAGCCCACGCTGAGCGACTGACCAGCACTCCCGCGGCGAGGACGGCCAGCGCGACGAGCCACAACAGGGCGAATGCCGGCAGGGGCTCCTGGCGGTCACCGAGGGTGGCTGCGTCGACGCCGGCCGGTGCCACGGGCGACGTCGCTCCCGGCCGCCCGCCCGTGGCTGGGTCCGCCATGGCCGGCTGTGCGCTCGTCGCCGCGGGCGTCCGTGGCGTCGGGCTGGTGGCCGACACCGCGGCCACGACGGTCGGTGTCGGCGTCGACACAGGCGTCGACAGCGACGCCTTTACCGCGGCGACGGGGATGGGCTGGATCGAGACCCAGCGACCCTCCCACGCCATGTGCACGCCGGCGTAGTGCCACGGCGTGAAGAAGCCGCTGAGCTGTGCCGGCGTCAGCTTCCGGTCGGGTCGCATGTCGTAGCCGTATGACCGGCTCTGGAGTCCGTAGAGCGGCCCGACGACCCGAACACTCGTCACGCTGAAACGGCTGGTGAGTGCGGGATCGGCCGTGGCAGTGAAGCCCGTCAGGACCCACGCGTGGTTGCCGTGGGAGACCGTGATCCCCACCGGCAGATTCGTCTGGCGCAGATTGGTTACGGCTGCCCGGAGGGCCGAGTCGAAGCTGGCGCTGGCAACCAGCCGATAGCGGCTGTCCACGAAGGCGCGCAGCCCGGCGGTCCAGCCGGCCGGATCGACCCCGTCCCGGACGGGGATCCGGTAGCGGTTGTGGGCGCGCATGTAGTCGAAATAGCGGCCCTGGTTCGCCCGCGAGTGGTCAGCCTGACGATCGACGATGTTGCGCATGATCTGGACGTCCGCCGCCGTGCACCACAGCCAGCTCTTCTGGGTGCTGAAGACGCCGGCTCGGTAGAGGTCCAGGCCCCCGCTCCAGCGACTGAGCGCGGACGCGCTGGAAGGCGACGAAGCCGGGACGGCCAGGGCGCCGCTGGCGAGGACGACAGCGAGCGCCAGCCGGGCGATCGGTCGCAGGGGACGCGGGGCCAGCATGCGGCTATGGTCGCCCGCCACGCCCGATCGCGCCAGCGCGATGGCGGCGGCTCGCTACCGCCGCTCGCCAGGAGGACGCAGCTCGCCGGATCCTCGCTCGATCAGGCGGACTGGCAGGGTGATCGCCTGCGGGCCCCGCTCGTCGCCGTCGAGCCGATCGAACAGCAGGCTGGCCGCCTGTCGCCCGAACTCCTCCTTGGCGTAGCTGACGACCGTGACTGGAACGCGAAGGGCGCGAGCCAACTCGAAATCATCGAACCCGACCAGGGCCGGCGGCTTGGCCATTCCCGACAGGACCTCGACCGCCCCGACGCTCATGCGGTTGTTACTGGCGAAGATCGCGCTGGGTGGATCCGGCAGCTCGAGCAGCTCGCGCGTGGCGCGTGCGGCGGCGTGCGTGTCACGGCAGCCGAACCGGACGAGCACCGGGTCGAGCGCCAGCCCGGCCTCCTCGAGCGCCGCCCGATAACCGGCATAGCGCTCGGCCATCGTGTAGACGTCCTGCCGATCGCCGAGGATCGCCACTCGCCGATGGCCGTGCCGCAGCAGGTGCTCGACGGCGAGGCGGCCGCCAGCCATGTTGTCGAGCAGGATCTGGTCGGCGCGGATCTGCCCGGGCGGCCTGTCCAGGAACACGATCGGCGTCCCCATCCGGACCTCGGGCTCGAGGAAGCGGTGGTCGCGGCCGGCCGGCACCACGACGATGCCCCGGACTCGCCGCTCGATCAGGGCGCCGATGACGCTGCGCTCGAGATCGGGGTCCTCATCCGTGCTGGTCGTGACGAGCAGGTGGCCGCGCTCCCGGGCGACCTCCTCGACGACTCTCGCGATTGCCGCGAAGAAGGGGTTGGACACGTCGGCGATCACCAGCCCGATCGTTGCCGAGCTGACCCCATGCTTGAGGCTGCGGGCGATGTAGTTTCGGCTGAAGCCCAGGTCACGCACGGCCTGGCGGACCCGGTCGGCTGTTTCGGGCCGCACGCGCGGCTCGTTGTTGACCACCCGGGAGACGGTCTTGAAGCTCACGTTGGCGCGCGCGGCCACGTCGCGCAGAGTCGGCCGGCCCGAGCGCCATGAACCGCCGCTGGCGCCACGCCCCGGCACGATCGCGCTCGCGCGGGCAGCCGCCGCCGCGGAGATGATCGACCTGGGCTTGGTCATCTCTCCAACGCCCTCCAAGGCACTCCCCCGAGCCAGGAGTACGGTAGTCCGTCCTGACAACGCTGTCAGCGGCCTGTTCCGAGGGGACCTCGCCGTCGGCGCGGCAGCGGCGTCAGTCGTCGACCCAGACCCGGTCCTGGTTGTTCGGGTCGTCGATGGGCGACGAGATGAACAGCACCTGGGGCGGATCGCCGAACTCGGCCCAATGCGGCGTGTTGGCCGGGATGACCCAGATGTCGCCCGCCTTGACCGGCCGCGTCTCGGACCCAACGGTAACGGACCCGCTGCCCTTGAGGACGTAGCCGATCTCGTCATGGGTGGTATGGACATGCTTGCGGAACGGGCCGGGGTGGCCCTGGAAGACGAACACGCTGGATTGCGTTCCGTGGCCCAGGTATGTCCGCTTGAAGGTCTCCTTTTCCGTGAGGCGGTCGGCGTCGATTGCGGCCTTGACGTCGATGACGTCGACCTTCGTCCAGGGCAACGTCTGCTGGCAGGTCGGGCACGTGTGCTGCCCGGGCTCTTGGTGACTCACCGCGATTCCTCCGTGCTTGTACGACGCCGCGCGACGGCGGCCTCGAACAGGAAGTGATAGACCTCGGCGTGGCGCTTGGCTTCCCAGATGTCGTCGCCCCAGATGTACGCACCGTGATCCGCGACGATGACGGCGAAGGCTCGCTCGAAGCGCGGGTCGGCGAGGACCGCCTCCAGCTGCTCCACGAGCTCGGCCTCGCGCGGCGTGTTGCGAACGATCGGCACGAGGTGGATGTCGCGGTTGCCCAGGCCACGGATGCCCTTGAGCATCTCGAGGTCGCGGATGACGAGGTGGTCGGCATCAGCGGCCAGGTCGCCGGCGAGCACGGCGGGCAGGGCGTGCGAGTGGACGACGCTGCGCGCACCTCGCTGGCGAACGGTCAGACAGAAGATCGAGTTGCACTCGCTGGGTCGCAGGCCCGGCGTTGGCGGCGTCCGAACCACGCGACCATCGGCCGGGTCGACGACGAAGAAGTCATCCGCCGTGACGCGCTCCTTGTGCACGCCCGTCGGTGCCAGTAGCAGGCCCCCGTCGTCCGCCGGTCCGCAGATGCCGCCGCCCGTGCCCGACACCCAGCCCTTGTCATAGAACGAACGGAGCAGCTCGACCAGCAGCTCGCGTGTCTCGCGTTCGGTCAACGGTGGGCTCCCACGTCTGTCGCTTGCCTGGCCGCTGGCCGGATCATCGCTCAGCCGGGACGCCAGCGCCGTGTCTTGGCCGCGCTACGCTTGCGACGGCCTGACACCGTTTTTCTCCAAGGGCCCGCAGGACGGGAGCCGATGACTGACCGCAACGCCGAGCAGCGCGCCCAGCCCACCGCCGCCACGACCGCGCCGGACGAGGTCGCACCGGTCACGACGCCCGTCGAGCCAGCGATCCTGGCCACACCCGAGGAAGGGCTGGATTGGCGGCCCGGCGCGAGCAAGCGAGTCGTCATCGTGGGCGCCGGCCTGGCCGGACTCGTGGCCGCCTTCGAGTTGAAGCGGCAGGGCCACGACGTCACGGTGCTCGAGGCCCAGAACCGGGTCGGAGGCCGGATCTACACCCTTCGGACCTTTGCGCCCGGCTTGTACGCGGAGGCCGGCGGCATGCGCATTCCCCGCGCCCACGACCTGACGCTCCGCTACTGCGGGCTGTTCGACCTGCCGCTGCGGCCGTTCGTCATGGGCAACCCCAAGGCGCTGGTCCACCTCGGCGGGCAGCGGATGACGCGCGAGGAGGCCGACCGCGATCCGACAAAACTGCCCTTCACCGTGGCCGACGGCGAACGAGGCCGGACCGCCGACGAGCTCTGGGAATCGGCCATCGGCGACCTGCGGGCAATGGTCGCGCGTGACCGGGACGCCGGCTGGCAGCAGATCGTGCGCGACCTGGACCAGTACTCGCTGTACGAGTTCCTGCGCTTCAAGGGCTGGTCGCGGGGCGCGATCGAATACTTCGGCGTCATCAACTTCCTCGAGGCCGACATGCACAACTCGCTGGTCGAGGTCCTGCGCGAGGATCTCGGCGGCGCCTACGTCGACATGCAGGAGATCGCCGGCGGGATGGATCGCCTGCCAAACGCCTTCTTCGGGCAGTTGCGCGACGAGGTCCGCTTCGGGGCCAACGTCTTCGCCCTCGACCAGGACCCGGACGGCGTTACGGTCCATTTCAAGACCGAATCGGGGCGTTTCAACGTCCGCGCCGACCACGCCATCGTGGCCATCCCGTTCTCCGTGCTGCGGACGATCGAGGTGATGACGCCCTTCTCGCACGGCAAGCAGCGGGCCATCCGCCAGCTGAACTACCACGCCTCGACGAAGATCCTGTTCCAGGTGCGGCATCGCTTCTGGGAGGAGGAGGACGGCATCTTCGGCGGGGGAACGGTGACCGAGCTGCCCGTTCGCCGGCTGAACTATCCGACGCCCGATCCGTCGACGACGCGGGGTGTCCTGCTGGCCAGTTACACGTGGGGCCAGGACGCGCTGCAATGGGGCGCGATGGACGAGGAGACGCGTCTCGAGGAGGCACTCGACGACGTAGCCCGGATCCATCCGCGAATCCGCGAGGAGTACGAGGGCGGCGCGTCACACGCCTGGTACGGCGACCGCTGGGCACGCGGCGCGTTCGCCCTGTTCGCGCCGGAGCAGCAGACTGACCTCCAGGCGGACATCGTCAAGCCGGAGGGCCGCATCCACTTCGCCGGCGAGCACTGCTCGCTGTATCACGCCTGGATCCAGGGCGCGCTCGAGTCGGGCATTCGCGCCGCGCGGGCCATTCACGAGGCCCCCGCCGGGGCCTGACGGCGGCGAGGGTCAGTCGCGGGCGAGCGGTTTGGGCTCATCCTCCGGCCGGCCCGGCAATGGGGTCGGCTCGCCGGATGGGTCGTCGGATGTGCCGCCCATGGACAGGACGGGGATTCGGTCGTCGAGCCGACGCACCCAGTTGGCGCCGCCCGTTCGCGTCTCGGTGCGCATCGGCCTTCGGCGCCTCCCGGAGCGGGCCCGGTTGAGCAGCGAGTCCAGGTCCCCGGCGCTCGGCCCGCGCGGAGTCCCGTCGTGCAGTGGGGCCGTGGGATTGCCTCGGTTTTGCCGCTGGCGCTCGATTCGTCGGGCGCGCAGGAGCATGGCGATGACCCCGGCAAGTGCGGACAGGGCGGCAAGGACGGGGAGTTGGCCGCCGATCGGCACGAGATGGGGACCCTCAGCACCAAGATCGCGCCGCAGGCCGACGGTACCGATGCCCGGAAGGGCGACGATTCCGGCGAGGATCGGACCCACGATGCACGACACTTGCCCGGCGGGGCGGTCGGCTGCGCGGGACGGTAGCCCAATCCTTGGCTGCGAAAGCGATTCCCGGCGTTCGGTCCGCCGATCGGCGGCTCCTGAACTCCCCTGACGGTAACCGACGGCAGGGCTGGTTGGGAATGACGCGTTCGTCAGCCCGTCCGGGACGGCGGGTGGGACCGGTGCGCCGCCGCGCCGGTGCGCGCGTGCACGTCCTGCAGCCGACCGGCCAAAGGTCCGGTCCACGCGCCGGCGGCGGGGGGTGCAGTGCGTCGT
>JALZAF010000257.1 GCA_030948505.1 Chloroflexota bacterium | reverse complement strand
GCTATGCCCTGCTCGGGAAGGCGGCTCCCGCGTTCGTCGCGCTGCCGGCGTTGCCCGTGACCCGGAGCAACGTGCTCACGGCTTGGGCCGAAGTCTATCGGCAGCCGGCACCCGACGCGCTGGCGGCCGCGGCCACGCCGCCAACGGGCACCGTCCCGCGTCCATGAATTGGTCGCGCTCGCTCCGTCGGCGACAAGCCAGCAGGGGATGATGGGGTGATGGCGGACCGTTTCTTCGACGACCACCAGCGAGCGACGATGGAGGCCGCGATGGCCCGGATCATCCCGACGGATGACACGCCGGGGGCGCGCGAAGCTGGCACGATCGACTTCCTCGATTCGTACCTGGCCGGGCTCGGGCGGATCTACGCCAAGCCCGACGGGAGCGGCTTTGAGAAGCTCTCCGGCAAGCGCGCCGAGGCGTGGCAGCGCCGGATCGATCGGATCCGCGAGGTCTACACCGCGGGCATCGCCGACCTCGATCAGCGGGCTCGAGCCACATTCGGCTCGGACTTCGCCGAGCTGGCGCCGGCCCAGCAGGACGGGATCCTCGAGCAGCTGGACCCGGATCCCGCCGTTCTGGCGGGGTCTGTCGGCGGCGAGGCGCCGCCGCTGCAGCAGACGAAGGCCGAGATCGACCTTGACTTCTTCCCGCTGCTCTGCCTGCACACGCGTCAGGGGTTCTACGCCGACCCGATCTACGGTGGCAACCGGGGACGCGTCGGCTGGGAGACGATCGGCTTTCCCGGGCCGGCGTCCCTCGCCGAGGTCCATACCGGTCGCTACAGCACGCTCGCCTGGTTCGCAGAGCAGCAGCCAGATCACGAGGGAGCGCCCGAGCGTGGCGCGTAAGGCCAACCCGCCGAAGGCTACGGTCTGCATCATCGGTGCCGGAGCCTCCGGCGCGGCGGCAGCGAAGGTCCTGACCGAGCGCGGCATCAGCGTCGTCGCGCTCGAGAAGGGACCGTGGCGGACGCGTGAGACGTTCGGCGGTGACGAGCTCGCGAACATCAACCGCTACAACCTGTGGCCGGATCCGCTCCTCAACCCGCGAACCGTGCGCTCGTCCGCCGATCAGGAGCCGGTCGTCGATCTGTTTTGTCCCGTGCCCCAGATGGTGGGGGGCGGGACCGTCCACTGGCAGGGCTGGCTGCCGCGGTTCACCGAGGACGACTTCCGCATGCGCACGGTCGCCGGCGACGTCCCGGGCGCCACGCTTTCGGACTGGCCGATCAGCTACGCGGAGCTGGAGCCGTACTACTCGCAGGTCGAGTGGGCGTTCGGCGTCTCGGGCCAGGCCGGCGCCAACAGGTTCGAGGGTCCACGGAGCCAGGACTATCCGTGCCCGCCGCTGCCCGTCTCACGCTACGCCCAGAAGTTCCACCTGGGCTGCAAGCGGCTCGGATGGAACTCGTTTCCAACGCCGCAAGCCGCGCTGTCGCGCCCGTTCAACGGCCGGCCAGCGACCGTCATCAGTGCCTTCGCGCAGCAGCACGGCGATCCGACCGGCACCCGCTCGAGCGCCCTCAACGTCTTCGTCCCAGACGCGCTCGAGACCGGACGCTTCGACCTCCGCCCCGAGAGCTATGTCCGCGAGATCACCGTGGACCCGCAAGGCCATGCGCGAAGCGCCGTGTACGAGGATGCGGACGGCGACGTCATCGAGCAGGAAGCCGACGTGATCATCCTGGCCTGCGGCGCGGTCGAGTCGGCGCGGCTGCTACTGCTGTCGCGCTCGAGGCGATTCCCGAACGGGCTGGCGAACGGTAGCGATCTCGTCGGCCGGAACGTGACGTTCCACGAGTACAGCGCGGCGGTCGGGGTCTTTGACGACCCCATCTACGCCTGGGCCGGGGGCGGCTACGTGAGTGCCAGCAGCTTCCAGTTTTATGGCCACGACGACTCGCGCGGTCACGCCAGTGGGGGCCACATCGCGGCTGCGGGCGTCGGCATCCCGCTACCGGTCAACTGGGGCCTGCCCGGTCGTCCGTCCTGGGGCGCCGAGGCGAAACGCATCGATCGCGCCTACTTCAACCACAGCATGGCGGTGGCGATGGTCGTCCACGACATGCCCCAGCACGAGAACCGCGTCGACCTCGACGAGCGCGTAACCGATGCCTGGGGTCTGCCGGTCGCGCGAATCACCCTCCGGCCCCATCCGAACGACCTGGCACAGGGCCGCTTCCTCATCGATCGCAATGCCGAGATCCTCGAGGCGGCCGGCGCACTGCAGATCCAGAAGGTCTACATCGAGCGGGTGACCGGCAACTGCTCCCATCAGCACGGGACGACCCGAATGGGGAACGACCCGGACAGCTCGGTCGTCGATCGCTGGTGTCGCGCCCACGAGGTGGACAACCTGTACGTCGTCGACGGCGGCCCGTTTCCGACGGCAACCGGCGCCAACCCCACGCTGACGATCATGGCCAACGCCTGGCGGGTGGCCGAGCACATTGCCGACCAACGCCGGGCTCCGTAACCGCAGATGGCCCAGTTCGATCTGCCGCTCGACGAGCTTCGCGCCTACCGGCCCGAACGGCATGAGCCGGCCGACTTCGACGCCTTCTGGAGCGCAACGCTGGCCGCGGCGCGCTCGGCGGCGTTCCCGGCGCGATTCGAGCCCTTCGACGCCGGCCTGACGACCGTCGACGTCTTCGATGTCACGTTTTCTGGTTTCGGCGGCGACCCGATCAAGGCGTGGCTTCTCCTTTCCGCCTCGCGCGACGACCGGCTGCCGTGTGTTGTGGAGTACCTGGGGTACGGGCGGGGTCGGGGTCATCCCCTTGAATGGCTCACATGGGCGTCGATGGGTTACGCCCACCTCGTCGTGGATGCGCGCGGTCAGGGCGGCCAGTGGTCGCCCGGCGAGACGCCGGATCCGCACCCTGCCGGCGGTCCACAGCATCCGGGCTTCCTCACCAGGGGCATCGAAGACCCCGAGAACTACTACTATCGCCGTCTGATCGCCGATTCCGTGCGCGCTGTCGACACGGTCGCCGATCATCCGGCGATCGACCAGAGCCGAATCGTGGCGTCCGGGACCAGCCAGGGCGGCGGTCTGGCGCTGGCGGTCGCGGGTCTCTCATCCGACGTCGCCGTGTTGTTGGCGGACATGCCGTTCCTGTCCGATATCCGTCGGGCCATCTTGATCACCGACGCGCTGCCATATGCGGAGCTGGTGGGCTACCTGCGCATTCAGCGCCTGGCGGTGGACTCGGCGTTCGCGACCCTGGATTACGTCGACGGGGTGAACTTCGCGGTCCGCGCCACGGCCACGGCGCTCTTCTCCGTCGGCCTCATGGACGTCATCTGTCCGCCGTCCACGGTGTTCGCCGCCTTCAACCACTACGCAGGCCCCAAGCGCATCAGCGTCTGGCCGTACAACGGCCACGACGGTGGCGGCATCCCGCATACGCTGGAGCGCGCGGATCTCCTGCGGTCTATTTGGCCGGGAGGCGCCATAGCGCCCGCTGGGACCTCGCAACAGAGACCAGAGTGAGGTGATGGGGAAATATTTGAGACGCAAGAGTTCGGAATGGGGATCTAGCGGCGACGCGGATCGCTCATCCGCCTAAGCAGTTGGCGGCGGCGGTTCCCAAACCTACACGCCCGCAGTTTTGCCAGCCGTCGTGCTCGCCATGCCGGCCCAAGCTCCAGCAAGGCTTCCGAGCAGGTCGATCATCGGCAGGTCGTCGGCGATGAAGTCCTGAAACACCACTCGCTCCGCCCCTGCGGCGGCGAACGCCGCGACCGTCTGCTCAGCATGGGCAGGCTTCCCCAGGAGCCAGAAGTCGCCGCTTTCCGCCTTCCATTGGTCCGCCGATCCATCGAACTCGAAGAGCCGCATCACAGCGGCGAGGCGCCGGTCGGCGTCGGCCCCGTCGTCGCCCACGGCGGCACCGAGCAACACGGAATGGCGCACTGACCGAGGGTTACGCCCGATCGACCGGCACGCGGCGTCCAGGCCGGCGAAGATCTCTCCTGCGCGGGATGGGCCGACTTGATAGACATTGAGCTCGTCCGCGTACCGGGCCGCCAGCCGAATGCCGCGAGATGCGCCCCGGGTCCCGAGGATGATTGGCGGGCGCGGCTGTTGGAGCGGGCGAGGCACGAACTGCGAGCCGGCGACCCGGTAGTGGCTTCCATGGAACGACCATCCGTCCGGCTCGCCCCAGAGGCCGGTGATGACGGCCAGCTGCTCCTCGAGCATGTCGACGCGCGTCGGCATGTCAGGGAAAGCGAAGCCGTACTGGCGGTGTTCGGACTCGAACCATCCGGACCCCAATCCCAGGTCGACCCGCCCGTCGCTCATATGGTCGATCGTTGCGACGATCTTGGCGAGGTTGCCCGGGTGACGAAAGGTCACGGGCGACACTAACGTCCCGTGCCGGATCCGATTCGTTTCGCGGACGAGACCCGCAATCACTGCCCAGGCGTCCGTCGTTTCGAGGCCCTCTGGCCCCGGGGCGCACTGGTAATGGTCAGACCGATAGAGCGTATCGAAGCCCGCCGACTCCGCCCTCTGAGCCAACCGGAGCTGCTGACCGTACGTCATCCCCAGGTTCGGCTCGATGAGCAGTGCGAAGTCCATCTCGAGGCGGGTCTCCGCGGTTGCGGCTTGGTCGGGCTCGTGCCGCCGTGTGCGCCGAGGACAGTATGTACTGGGGATTGCTCGACGTGCCAAGCTTGCTGCGGCGGATCGGCGGCAGTACCGGCTAACCGGGAGCGCCCAGGAAAGCCGGCACGACAGTCGGTGGGCACCAAATAGAACAAGTGTTCGTGGCGCGCCCGACAGGATTCGAACCTGCGACCTTCGGCTCCGGAGGCCGACGCTCTATCCACTGAGCTACAGGCGCGCGAAAAAGTCGACGCTTCGAGCTTAGGTTAACCCCAAACTCCCGCTGACTTTACTTTTCGGGACTGCTACCCGTACCCGCGGAAGGGAACGCCCCTCATTGACGCAGGTCGAACGGAGAGATGTGGGCCAGGCACGACGTGTCGGCGGGTGAAGCCGCCGGCGAGTCCAGCCACGCATCACTGATCGTTCGTGGGCAGCCGGTCGCGAGCGCGTTGTACGACTGGTTCGGTATCTCGAGCTGGTAGGCATTCGCCGTGCCGGCGATGGCCGCCGCGACATCGCCCGGCGGCGCGCTGAATGGGTCGATCCATCCGCGAAGGATGAGCGTCGGCACGTCCGCCGCGATGGATGGCGATGCGGCTGGGGCAGCGGGAACCGACCACGCGGAGCAGGCTACCCCGAGCGGACCCGGCGAGAACAGCTCGGCGTACGGCCGGCGGCCCGCAACGTCGCGATCGAGCCTCGTGTGATCGATGGCCGGTAGCAGATCGCGACACACGATCGAGTACATCGCGCCTGTGCTCACACCAGTGCAGTGAGGAAGGATCCCGAGACAATCGCCCACGTCCGATGCCAGGCTCAGGACGTGGGGGTCCTGCACGCCCACCTTGCCATCGAGCACAGACAGGACCGTGGTAATAATCGTCCCGGCCCGGTGCCCTTCCCCGTCGGTCAAGGTGGCCCTGATCCAGCGCAACAGACCGGCTCCATCGACAACGACCCTGACGGGGTGTCCGAGCAGGGTCGCGCGTTCGGTTCCGTCGACATCCAGGATGAGGGGCGTTGAATCGAGCCGGGCCACAGCCTCCCTAATGGCCGCCGCCAGGTCCGGCGCTCGTCGAGCGCACTGAGGGACCGCATCGCACTGAGCAGCGAGACGGGAGATCCCGAGATCCATGGCAGCCGGCGCAATGGTCAGGAGGTCGGGCGCAGGCAGGGTGGGCGAGTCGACGATGATCGTGCGAAGGCCGCGCGGGGATGCACGCGCCTCCTCGAAGGCGATGCGGCTGCCGACACCGTAGGCGATCGCATTCCAGCGCCCGATCCCGAGGGCGACTCGCAGATCCTCGATGTCTGCGGCCTGGGCCGCCACGTCGTAGGCCGCCAGGTCGATGCCCTGGCCCACGAGGCGGTCGTGACAGGCCGCTACGGCTCCGCGGAGCGTGGACGCATGCGCCGAGTCAGAGAACCGCATGCCAACGAGCGTGGGACTCACGGCGTCCACTTCAGGGCAATCGAGGGACGGCTGTGAGTGGGCACTGCCAAGCGGGTCGATCACGTACTCGACGCGATGCATGCGCCCGCCGAGCCCGCCGTAGTCGGGGCGGGCGCCGAAGGTGCCGCCGCTGACCATGATCATCGGGTCCGGCGTCGTCGCCCCGCCCGGGGGATCGATCCTGACCACGAACATCCGGACCGTCCGCCCCATCGGCTTCGAACGGTCCTCGAGCGTGGTCAGATACCCACATGAGATCGAGTAGACGACCTCTCCACTGACGTCATCGGGGCAGGGCGACACCTCGAAGCTGGGCTCGAAGCCGACGGTCGCGGTCGCAGCGTTCGTCGAGGCGTTGCCGGAACCCGCTGGCCGGGGCGTCGGGTTCGAACCGCAGCCTGCGATCAACACCACGAGGCTGGCGATCAACACGGCGACGAGCGCTCTGGTCATCGCCGTGCTCCCGATAACAGCCTGTCTCAATGCCAAACGATCGAGTCGATGAGCGGCTGGAGAGCGTCGAGGGACTCCTTGCGGTGAACCGTGCCTTCCGCGTGCACGTCCATATACAAGACGACCTGGCGGCCGCCCACGGCGACGACGATCAGCCGGGCGACTTGGCGGGCTCCGACTGCGAAGTACCCGACGTCGGGCGAATGGGAATGAAGCGGGTTGTCGACCCCGGGGATCGGCCCGAAGAAGACGTCCTTCTGGCCGACGCGAACGTCGAGCTGCGTCGCGTCGAGCCCTCCGATCCGGACGGCCTTGGAGGGAGCGACCAGGGTGAGCCCAGAGTGACTGGCCAACCACCCCGCGAGGTCGTCGGGGGGGTCGATCAGGTTCGTTGGGTGCTTCGGGTCTTCAACCTTGTCGACTCGGAAGATGTGCATGTCAAAGGGCGGGTCGCCTTCGAACGTGAGATCGACCCAACCGGGGATGTCCTCATTGGACTCGGCCGGAAGATCGAGCGTCAGGGTCATCCCCGGTTCCAAGAGCGTCGCGTACGTCCCCCGCGGCACGCGTGCCCCGGTCGGTAGAACGGCGAGGCTCGGCGATGGCTTGACCGTTGCCGTCGGCGCTGGCGTGGCTGAGGGGGCCGAGACAGAGGTCGTCTGCGACACCCCGGTCGTCGGCGCCGGTGTCGCGGCGGCCGAACCCGAGGAGCATGCGGCCAAGGCGACGATCAGGACCGCGATCGGTCCGACAGCTCGATGTTCAAACCTCCGACAGGACATTGGGAGCCCTCCTCGTCTCGCGACATCAGAGGCCGCGTGACACTCCCCACAGGCACGGCCCCCCGCGAACATTTACGGGCTCGTGGCCCATGAGCTCGTCGACAGGAGGGTGCGGCGTATCGAGCAGGTGTCGCCTACGGGCGTCAGCGACAGCCGCCCGGCTCCGCGCGACCACGTGTACGTGCCCGCAGAGCCGCAGTGGTCGTTGTAGAAGAGATTCGTCCGAAACCGATCACCGTCCAGGGAGAAGGCGATCCCGGTGAGGCCGCCCGGCCCCGGCGCGAACGTCGACGGTGGGGACAGGAGAACAAGCCCGTCGGGCTGAAGCCGCATGGTCCAGAGACCACCCAGACCATCGTGCTCGACAGCTGGGTCAGTTGGGTCCAGCGTCACCGTGTAGGTGCCCGCGATCTGGGGATAGTTCGCGGGGCCAGATGGCGACGGCACTGTCGAATGCGACGGTGCCGCTGGGGTGGCAGCCCCCGATCCAGAATCGGGACGCGGCTCCCCAACCCGTAGGAGGATCGCAAGGGCGATGACTGCGGCGGCGGCCAGCAGGCCAATGCTCGGGATGTCACCCCTCCGCCGCGCCCGGGCTTCGACAGCCCCGAGGTTCCTCTCGACCTCCGCCTCGATCCGAGCGGCGTCTCGGCGGAGCTCCTCGCGGAGCCGACGATCAAAGCTCATCGTCATCCTCACCGAGCAGTTGTGCGAGTCGCCTTCGCCCGCGATGGAGGTGAACACGAGCGGTCGACTCGGAGCAGCCCATGAGCATGGCTACCTCGGCGACCGGCCGATCCTCGTAGTAGTGCAGGACGATTGCCGCCCGCTGGCCGCCGGAGAGCTGACGGATCGCGCCGGAGAGGTCAAGGTGACTGGGCGGATCGGGTGGAGTTGGAAGAAGCTGACCGCGAACGACCCGCCACAGGCGCTCGCGTCGCGTCGAGCGCACAACCAGGCGGATGGCGACGCGACGCACCCATGCGCCGGGGCGTTCGTAGCGCGAGACTTTGGCCCAGTTGAGGTAGAGCTGGACGAAAGCGTCCTGGGTGATTTCCTCGGCGCGTCCCCGATCGCGCAGCATCAGCTCGATCGTTCTCAGGACCCCG
>JALZAF010000245.1 GCA_030948505.1 Chloroflexota bacterium | reverse complement strand
CAGCGCATCGCCATCGCGTGCGGATGCAGGGCGGCTCGCAGGACGGCCTGGGTTGGATCGGCGTCCGTCGCCAGCACGCCCTGCAGCTCGTCGCCCTGGGTGAAGCCAAAGGGGGCGATTCGCCGCGGCCCGTACTGGCGGTCGAGCTCGAGGCTGAGCGTGCGCAGCCAGGCGGAGGCCCGTGCCGACTCGACACGCGAGTCGGCCACGTCGCCGAACAGCACGATCCCCCGCCGATCTGTCATGGCCGGGAGGCTAACCGGTGTACGTTTAGTCGTCAAGAGCTAACTGACCTGTAGATAGACGCTGGAGGCTACTCACACACCGACTCACACCCGGGCGCCCCGCACGAAACCGGACACGGCGTCGGCCAGCGCCCGCCGATGATCCGGCCCGCCAAAGTCCAGGAACGGGTCGGGGTCGAGCGTCTTCTCCTCGATCGCTCCGGCCCGGCGCAGGTAGAGGACCGGGTAGATCGAGCCGCTGCCATCGGCCTCGAGCGTCAGGATCACCGCGTCCGGCCCGCCGGCGTCGAGGACATAGGCCAGCGGCTGGATCCCCTCGTCGCGCAGCCCACCGTCGCCGTCGGCCGACGCCACCCAGGCCAGGTACGCCTTCTGGTGCCACAGCTCGGGCGAGTGATTGGCCTCGTCCACGAGCCGCTCGACGAGCGTTGACGGATCGATCTCCGGGTGATCCGGCGGCCTCCCGAACCGCGACGTTGCGACGTGCCGGGCCAGGACGCGGGCGTTGTAGCGCGCCCCGTGGACGGCCCCCGAATTGGCGGGGATGCCGTGCTTCTTGAGGCCGCCTGCGGCCTGGCCGATGGTGCCGGCGAAGAAGATGCCGGGCACCGTGGGGCTCTCCCAGAAGGGCGTCTGAGCAGGCAGGCGGCTCTGCCCGAATGTCGCCACGCCCAGCTCGGGCAGGTCGAGCAGCGGGCACACGAAGCCCGTCGCGGAAATGACGTGGTCGACCGCGAGGTCGAGCTGGCCCCCGCCGTCGGTTCGGTTGAGCGCCACCCGCAGGCCGTCCGGACCGCGCTCGATGCCGGCGATGGAGGCATCGAGAATGGCCACTCCGCCTCCCAGCACGTGGTCCTCGTACGGCTGCACGTAACGCGCGCGCACGCCCACGAGGGAGCGTGTGTTGACCGACAGCTTGGCCGGCGACGGTGAGGCGAGGATGATCTGGCGTGCCCAGGGCAGGAGTCCCGAGGCCAGCTCGAAGCCCGAGTTCTGCTTGCCCGCGATGAAGACCCGCTGCCCGGCATATGACTCGGCCGGCTGCGTGTCGGCGTAACCCGCCGCGAGATCGAAGCCTGGCGACGGCGGGCTGTATGGCTCGGCCACCCCGACAGCGAATATGGCGACACGGCAGCGGTATTCGCCGTCGCTCGTCTCGAGCACGAAACGCTCTCCGCCTGGTCCCGACTCGCGGCGGGTCGCCGTCCAGCGGCAGCCGTGCCGAATCCGGATGCCGGTCCGGGCGGCAAATCCCACCAGGTTCCGCTCCATCTCCGGGCGCGACGGGAAGTAGGACGTGCCGTCCATCAGTCCGGCCATCAGCGCACGGTTCTCTGGCTCGTCGGCCAACAGGCTGTTCCAGTCATAGCGCTCGTACGCCCGCGTGCCAGTCGTGGCGGGAGCGAACGGCTTGGTCCATGACAGCAGCCGCTGGAAGAACGGCCAGCGCCGGAACATGCCACCCGGCGCCTCGTCGGCGGACAGCAGGGCGTGGTCCACGCCCAGGCGCGACAGCGAGTACGAGACCTGCAGGCCACCCGGTCCGCTGCCGACGACCACGACCGGATAGTCGGCCGGAGGAAATGGGCGCTCGCCCGCTGCTGCCATCGAATCCTCGCCCGCGGCGGCGGTCAGCTCCGCCACCGGTTGGCATTGCGCAGCCGCCGCGCCTGGGCCTGCAGCATCCGGAACATCACGGCCGGGTGGTCGAGCAGGAAGGCCTGCACGTCCGGGCCGCCGAGGACGAGGCAGCGCAAAGGCCGCAGGGCGACGACATCAGCGACCGGCGGGTCGCCGAGAAGGATGGAAACCTCGCCGAAGAACTCGCCCCGGCCAAGCGTCGCCCGGGGCGTGCCGTCGACGACCACCTGGGCCTCGCCATCGAGGATCACGTAGAAGGCAGAGCCGCTGATCCCCTGCCGCAGGATCCGCTCCCCTTCCGGGAAGAAGCGCTCCTCGAAGCGGTGGGCAACGCCTTGCAGCTGCGGGCTGGCCAGGTCGGCGAAGAGTGCCATGCCGGCCATCGCGTCAACGATCTCTTCGCGTGTCGCCATCGTCCTCGCTCGCCCTCCCTCGCCGTCCACGTTGCCGCCGGCCGCTCATTCTGCCCCCTGCGGGGCACGACCTGCGGACGTTGACGCGCGGCGCGGCGCGGGTCAGCATGCCGGGGAGGAGGCGCTGCCGTCATGACCCTGACCCGCGATCGTCGGAACGAGCTGCTTGCCGCCTGCCCGCTCTTCCGCGGCCTCGCCCCGGAGCAGCTGGCCGCCGTCGCCGAGCGCGCGTCGGAGGTCGACTTCGCGGCCGACCGGGTCATCGCCCGTCAGGGCGAGGTCGGGACGGGCTTCTTCATCGTCGTCGACGGCGAGGTCCGCGTCGTGCGAGATGGCCTGGAGCTGGCGGTGCTGGGACCAGGCGAGTTCTTCGGCGAGCTGTCCGTCCTCGACGGCCTGCCGCGCGTGGCGCAGGTCGTCGCCCGTGTCCCGACGCGCTGCCTGGCGATCGCATCCTGGGACTTCGAGCGGACCCTGCTGGCTCAGCCGGCCCTTGCGCTGGCGATCGTGCGCGAACTCGCCGGGCGCCTTCGCTCCGTGACCGAGCAGCAGCATCATTGATCGGCACGCCGCTCCGGCGCCTCCGGCGATGACCGTGCCGGCATCGCTTCCGACCGGCACGGTCACCTTCCTGTTCACCGACATCGAGGGCTCCACGCGGCTGGGGCAGGAGCTCGGCCCGGACCGCTATGGGGAGCTGCTGGAGCGGCATCGCAAGATCCTGCGCGAGGCGTTCGAGGCGGCCGGCGGGCGGGAAGTCGCCACCGAGGGCGACTCGTTCTTCGTGGTGTTCCAGAGCCCGGCCGGAGCCGCAGCCGCGGCCGCACAGGGCCAGCGACGCCTCGCCGGCGCCAGCGGGGAGCAACCCGGGGAGCCGCCGATCCGCGTCCGGATGGGGATCCATTCGGGCCAGGGCGTCCTCGCCGATGGCAGCTACGTGGGCAACGACGTCAACCGCGCGGCGCGGATCGGGGCAGCGGGTCATGGCGGACAGGTGCTGGTGTCCGAGACGACGTCGGCCCTCCTGGCCGACGCCCTCCCGGCAGGTACGAGCCTGCGAGCCCTCGGCGCGCATCGCCTCAAGGACCTGCGGCCGGAGCGGCTGTGGCAGCTGGACGTGGATGGCCTGCCCGCGGACTTCCCGCCGCTCCGCTCGCTCGACGCGCGGCCGAACAACCTGCCCACCCAGCTGACGAGCTTCGTGGGTCGGGAACGCGAGCTGGCCGAGGCCGGATCGCTGCTCGAGGCCGCGCGTCTGCTCACCCTGACCGGGCCCGGTGGGACGGGCAAGACGCGGCTCAGCCTGGAGCTGGCGGCACGTGCCGTGGATCGCTTTCCGGACGGCGTGTTCTTCGTCCCCCTGGAGCCCATCTCCGAGGCTTCCCTGGTGCCCGCCACGATCGCCCAGGTCCTGGGGCTGCCGGATCGCGGCGGACGCTCGCCGGTCGACCGGCTGATCGACTACCTCCGTGACCGCCACGGGCTGCTCGTGCTCGACAACGTCGAACAGGTCCGCAGCGCAGCGCCCGTCGTGGGCGAGCTCCTCGGCGGCGCGCCGGGCCTGACCGTCCTGGCCACGAGTCGTTCGACGCTGCACGTCTACGGCGAGCAGGAATATCCCGTTCCGCCACTGGGTGTTCCTGATCCAGGGGAGGCTGCAGACCCGGCGGCAGTCGCCCGTTCCGAGGCGGTGGCCCTCTTCGTGGAGCGGGCCGTGGCAGCGCGGCCGTCGTTCAAGCTGACCGTGGCGGATGCTCCCGCCGTGGCCGAGATCTGCCGCCGGCTCGACGGGTTGCCGCTGGCGATCGAGCTGGCCGCCGCGCGGGTCAAGCTGCTGTCTCCGGCGGCCATCCTGTCGCGGCTCGAGAACCGCCTGGCGCTCCTGTCGGGCGGCGCGCAGGACCTGCCGGCACGACAGCAAACGCTGCGCGGCGCGATCGCCTGGAGCTACGACCTGCTCGACGAGGCGGACCGGACGCTGTTCGTCGACCTGGCTGTCTTCGTCGGCGGCGCGAGCCTCGACCCGATCGAAGCCGTCTGCGGTCCCGACCAGGAGCGCGATGTCCTGGACGGCGTCGCGTCGCTCGTCGACAAGAGCCTGCTGCGACAGGGCGACGGTATCGAGGGTGCGCCGCGCTTCGTGATGCTCGAGACGATCCGCGACTACGCGACCGAGCAGCTCGTCGCGTCCGGCCGCGCCGAGGCGACCGCGGCGCGCCACGCCACCTGGTTCCTCGGCGTGGCCGAGCGCGCTGGCGCCTCCCTCATGGGCGCGGACAAGCGCGCAGCCCTCGACCTGCTGGACCTGGAGCACGACAATCTGCGGGCGGCAATGACGTGGGCCAATGGTGCGGGCCGCGCGGAGATCGGCCTGCGCCTGGGGACCGCGCTGTGGCGCTTCTGGCAGATGCGCGGCTACCTTGACGAGGGCCAGGATCGCCTCAAGGCGGTCCTCGCGATGCCTGAGTGCGCCGACTATGCCGAGGAGCGGCTGGCCGCCCTCGACGCGGCAGGCGGCCTGGCCTATTGGCGGGGCGACTACCCGGCCGCACGGCGGTACTACGCAGAGGCGCTAGGGGTTCGGCGCGCCCGGGGCGATCCCAGGGCGATTGCGGAGAGCCTCTACAACCTGTCGTTCACGTACACGTTCGAGCGCGAAGGCGACACTGCGCGACCGTTGATCAGGGAGGCAATCGAGCTGTTCGATGCGGCCGGCGACGCGACCGGGGTGGCCAGGGCTCGCTGGGCCCTGGGGAATGTCGAATACAGCCAGGGTCGCACGGGGGAGGCGCGGGCGCAGGCCGTGCCGGCGTTGGCCACGTTCGAGGCGGTGGGTGATGCGTTCATGGTCGGTTGGGCAACCTACAGCGTCGGACTGGCGGACCTGCTCGACGGCGACTTGCCCGAGGCGCGCCGGCGTTTCCGCGTCGTATTGGCCATCTTTGCCGAGTCGGCCGACGTGTCCGGTTACACCCTGGTCCTCGACAGCTTCGCTGCCCTGGCCGCGCGCCAGGGAGATCGGCAGCGGGCAGCCCGCATCGCCGGCGCCGTGGCGACCCTCGAGCGGATCACAGGCACCGGTCTGAACACGATCAATCGGGACTTCGCCCGCTACGACCCGACGCCGCTAAAGACCGATGCCGACACGGCCGCGGCATACGCCGAAGGCGAGCGGATGGACGTCGACGCGGTCGTGGCCTATGCCCTAGAAGGGACCGGCAGCGGCCCCGAGCCTAAAGGTCCCGCCGCTGACTAAAGGTCTGGGCCGGGTCGCCGCCGCGAAAATGAAGATCTCGCGTACCCAACCTGCCAGATGTCCCGATCCATCGCGATCCCTACCTTGATCCCAGTCCCGGCGAAGTCCGGGGAGGACAGAAAGGATCGAACGATGGACCCCAAGTCAGAGCTCCTCCTGGCCAACATCCGCATCGCCAAACTGCATCGCGACGCGGCCGATCATCGCCTGGTGGCCACCAGCCGGCAGTTCGCTCCCGCCCAGGTTTCGCTGCGCGCGATCCTTCGCGCCGCCACTGCCGCCGCGTCGACCGTCGTGGCACACGCACGCTGATCTGGAGACCGGGCGTCAAGGACGGCCGGGATCGAGGGATGGCGCGGGTATGATCGCGCCCATGGCAGGGCGGATCGCCAGCCCGCTGCTGATCGGTCGCGACGACGAGCTCGCCCTCCTGGCTCGCGGGTACGACGAGGCAGCCGGCGGGCGTGGCAGCACGGTTCTCATCGGCGGCGAGGCCGGCATCGGCAAGTCGCGCCTCCTGGCGGCGGCGTTCGACGTGGCCCGCCGCGACGAAGCGGTGGTGCTGCTCGGCGGCGCGGTTGGGCTGGCGGATGGGGCCATGCCGTTTGCACCGATCGTCGAGGCGCTGCGGCCCCTGGTCCGGATGGTCGACGACGAGGCCGCGGCACCGGAGGTGTCCGCCCGGGTGCGCGAGGCATTTGCAGTCGTGGCCGATGAGCTCGGGCTTGGTGGCGTCACCCGCGCGCAGGGCGCCGGGATCGCCGAGCTGCGGCCGGACTGGGCTCGCGGGCGGCTGTATGAATCGGTCCTCGAACTCATGCGACGCCTGGCGGTCGAGCGTCCGGTGGTGCTGGCCATCGAGGACCTGCACTGGGCGGACGAGTCCACGCGTGAGCTCCTGCTGTTCCTTGTCCGGAACGCACGGGCGGAGCGGCTGCTCCTCATCGGGACCTTCCGCAGCGACGAGCTGCATCGGCGCCACCCGTTGCTGCCATGGCTGGCGGAGGTGGATCGCGCTCCGGGCACCCAGCGGGTCGAGCTGCACCGGCTCGGGCGCCATGACGTGGAGCGTCAGCTCGGCGAGATCCTTGGTGCCGTGCCGCGGCCGGATCTCGTCGACGCGGTGTTTGCCCGTTCGGAGGGCAATCCGTTCTACGCGGAGGAGCTCATCGCGTCCGGCGTCGCCTCGCAGCGGCTGCCGACGACCCTCCGCGAGGTGCTCTCGGCGCGGCTGGCGGTCGTGTCGGACACGACCCTCCGTGTGCTGGGCGTCGCGGCCATCGCCGGCCGGCGCGTCGATCACCAGCTGCTCCTCAACGTCGCCGGCGTGCCCGAGGCGGCGCTCCTCGACGCGCTGCGCGAGGCGACAGCGGCGCAGCTCCTGACGGCGGACGACCTGGCC
>JALZAF010000254.1 GCA_030948505.1 Chloroflexota bacterium | reverse complement strand
GTCTGGACCTGGGCCGACGGTGACGCCGCCGAACCGCCTCCGCAGGCGGCAAGAACGATCGCCAGGGTCGCCATCGACGTGCCGAACCGACCCAACGCGGGCGAGTGTCCGGGGGCGCCATTGCGCCGGGTAGCCGTGAACAGGGCGTCAGCCACCGATGTCTCCTCCAGTGCCACCGTTGGCGTCACGCTGCCGTACCGCCCGCCCGGTGTCAACGTCCGGGGACCCAATTGCCCGCCAAATGGGTCCATCGGCCGCTCGCGCGACTGGTGGTAGGCTCATGACACGCACCTTCCCGGAGACCAGCAGTGACCGACACGACCATCGACCCGAAGACCCAGGCCGCGCCCGCAGCGACCGCGGCCCCCGAAGCGACGCCGGCTGGCGCCCCGGGAGCACCCGTGTTCGACGCCGAGCGCCGGGCCACGGAGCTGGCCATCCTGGATGCCCTGCGAGCCGTGGTCGACCCGGAGATCGGGATGAACGTCGTCGAGCTGGCCCTGATCAAACAGATCCTGCTGGGGCCGAACGAGACCGAGATCAAGATGATCCTTACCACGCCGTTCTGCCCCTACGCCGGCTCGATGATCCAGCAGGTCAAGGAACAGGCGGAGTCGGTCGTCGAGCATGACGTCAAGGTGACCCTGCTGGCCGAGCGCTGGGATCCGCGCGACGCCGGCCTGATGTGGTGAGCTCGGGTGGCGACGAAGCGTCGCTTCGAGTCGGCTGTCGCTACCGGTCGCGGTGACGACGGCTCCACGGGGCTGTTGTTCGGGGGCGAGCGAATCGCCAAGGACGATGCCCGCGCGGAGGCCTACGGCACGATCGACGAGGCCGTCGCGGCGCTCGGCATAGCTCGTGCGCAGCTGGGCCTGAAGGCGCAGTACGGCGTCCTGTCGCCGGCCTTCGGGGGTCTCGACGACGTCATCCTCCGCATCCAGCGGGAGCTGTTCGTCGCTGCTGCGGAGCTGGCGACGAACCCCGAGGCGTGGGACCGCCTGGTCGATGGCCAGACGCGCGCATCGGCGAACATGGTCGAGGGCGTCGATCTTCTGCTCGCCGAGCTGGAGACCAGGATCGAGATGCCGCGCGAGTTCGTCGTCCCCGGCGAGACCCCGACCAGCGCCGCGATCGAGGTCGCCCGCACGGTCCTCCGCCGCGCGGAACGTCGGGCCGTCTCCCTCCATCGTCAGGGTTTGGTCCCGGGACCCCATTTGCTACCGTATCTGAACCGGCTCGCCGATCTGCTGTGGATCCTCGCCAGGGCCGCCGAGCAGGCGGAGTCCCGGACGTCGACACCGTCACGCACATCGCGGCGCCGAACCGCCGCGACCACAACCGACAGGAGCAATCGCGCATGACCACTCCGCAGACCCAGTCCCAGGCCGGCGTCCGGCCGGCGCCGGAGGTCGCGGCCAGCCTCATCAGCCAGTCGTTCGGCTGGATGTTCGCCGGCCTGCTGCTGACCGCCGGTCTGGCAGCCCTCGTGTCCACCAATCAGAACGTCATCGACAACGCCAGGGGCTTCTGGCTGCCGCTCGTGTTCGGGCAGCTGGGCCTAGCCATCCTCATCCAGGGCGCCATCCGCCGGCTGAGCGCCTCGCTGGCACTCGGACTCTTCTTCGTCTTCGCGGCCACGATGGGCCTGACCGTCGGCGTGATCGTGTCGCTGTACACGATCCCCTCCGTGGTCACCGCGTTCTTCAGTGCGGCCGCGATGTTCGGCGCGGCGGCGCTGTACGGCTACACGACCAAGCGTTCGCTCACCGGGCTGGGCGGTTACCTGTTCATGGGCATGATCGGCGTGCTCGTCGCGTCGTTCGTGAATCTCGTCCTCGGCAGCAACCCGCTGGGCTGGGCGATCTCGCTGGTGGGTGTCGTCGTATTCACGGTGTACACGGCCTACGACGTCCAGCGCATCGCCTACGGCACGTACGTGACCCTTACCGGCTCGGTCGAGAAGGCGTCAGTCCTGGGCGCCGTCCACCTGTACATCAACTTCGTCAACCTGTTCCTGTTCCTGCTGCGGCTCATGGGCGGGCGGCGCTAAGGCGTAGTCCAAAAGAGCAGTTGCATAGAACGATCGTCATGCGCAATACTTCCGCCATGCGTTGCAACTTCTCCGAAGAGTCGAAGAAGAAGCTCTGGCGGCCCTGCCGGGAGGCACGGGCCCTGGGGCTCTAGACGGCGCGCCGAAAGCGAACCGAATGGGCCTCCGGGACCGGAGGCTCCAGGGGCCGCGAACACCGAGAAGGTGATCGCGGCCCTTTCGATTCGCGTCGAAGCCTCCAACCGCCGGGCCCTCGAACAAACCGAGGGAGAACCCGCGATGGACACGATCATCCTTGGCAATGGCGGACTGGGTCGCGCCATCGCGGCCGCGCTGGTCGACCGCGGCGAGCCCGCGCCGCGGGTGCTGGGCCGGCCAACCGGAGGCGCGCATTCCCGGACGACGCTGGCGGGACCTGCGCCCGCGGTCGTCTTCGACGCCTCGCGAGGCGAGGCCGTCGCCGGCAATGTCGAGGCCGCGATCGCGGCCGGAGCGCGGCGCTTCGTGCTCGCGACGACCGGCTGGGATGCCGACCGATCGCGGGTCGAGCGGCTGCTCCGTGAGTCCGGCGCTGCGGCGGTCGCAGCGCCCAACCTGAGCCTGGGCGCAGCGCTCTTCTTCCGCCTCGTCGAGGCGGCGACGGACCTGTTCGGACCGCTCGAGACATTCGATCCGTACCTCGTCGAGTGGCATCGGCGGACGAAGGCGGATCGCCCATCCGGGACGGCGCGCGAGCTCGCACGGCGGTTGATCGCCCGCCATCCGCGCAAAGGCCGCGTGGCGGAGCCGGGGCTTGGCGGCCCGCCGGCAGCCGATGAGCTCGAGGTCGCGGTCGTCCGTGCCGGCGCCTCGCCGGGCATGCATCTCGTCGGGTTCGATGCCCCGGGCGAGACGGTCGAGCTGCGAATCACCGCCCGCGACCGTTCCGCCTACGCAGCCGGAGCGCTGGCAGCCGCCGACTGGCTCCTGCGTCGTCCGCGCGACCCGGGCCTCCATTCCTTCGACGCGGTGGTCGACGAGCTGCTGGCCCGGCCGGCGCTCGTCGCGACCGCCTGATCGCGTATCGCACCTCACGAAAACAGCAATCACGAACGCCAATCCCTGAAAGGAGCACTTCGATGATCCCGATCACCCGCACCGCATCCACCCGCCCCGCGCTGCGAGGCGCGCTGACGGCCCTCGTCACGCCCTTCAACAGCGACGGCGAAGTCGACGAAGCGACCTTCCGCCGGCTCGTTCGGTGGCAGGTTCTCGCCGGCATCGACGGTCTCGTGCCGTGTGGCACGACCGGCGAGGCACCCACACTCAGCCAGGACGAGCGCGACCGGCTCATCGAGCTGACCGTCCGCACGGTGGCCGAACACCCCTCGCGCGACCGCGTGGCGGTCGTCGCCGGGACCGGTACCAACGACACGGCCGCAACGATCCGCGCCACCCGTCGCGCCGCGGAGCTGGGAGCTGACGCCGCATTGGTCGTGGCGCCCTACTACAACCGACCCGACGCGCGGATGTTGCTGGCCCATTTCCGGGCAGTGGCGGACGAGGGCGACCTGCCGATCGTGGTCTACAACGTCCCGTCCCGGACGGGCACCAACGTCGACGCCGACACCTTCCTCCAGCTGGCCGAGCACCCCCGCGTCGTGGCGGTGAAGGAAGCATCCGGCAACCTCGAGCAGATCGCCCGGATCTGCCGCGAACGGCCGCGCGACGTGGCGGTCCTGGCCGGCGACGACGCCTGGACGCTGCCGGTCCTCGCGCTTGGCGGTGACGGGGTCGTGTCCGTGGCCAGCAACGAGATCCCCGGCGAGATGGCCGCCCTGTGCTCCGCCGCTCGGGCCGGCGACTGGGACGCCGCACGGCGCCATCACGATCGCTGGTTGCCGCTCTTCCTGGCCAACTTCAAGGGCGCGCCGAACCCGGTTCCGGCCAAGGCGGCGCTCGTCATGATGGGCCTCGTCGAGACCGATGTGGTTCGTGCCCCACTGCTCCCGCTGGACGATGCCTCGCGGTCGGCGCTGTCGCAGATCCTGCGCGGGCTGGGCCTCGTCGAGGCAACCGGGGGACGCATCGCCGAGCGCTCCACGGAGGCGGTCGCATGACGGCCGCGACCACCACCACCGCCACCGAAGTGACGGCGGCCTCCGTCCTCGAGGAGCTGGAGTCCGGCCGGCTGCGTGCCGCGGAGCCGGACGAGGCGGTCGCGGACGGCTGGCGCGTCCGGCCGGAGGTCAAGGCGGCGATCCTGGGCCTGTTCCGCGACCGGACCGAGCAGACCTGGGACGTGGGACCGTTCCACTTCCGCGATCGCGCCTCGGTGCCGCCGCAGGACCTGGGCCGTCACGGAGCCGGCGGCTGGCGCATCGTCCCCGGCGGAACGAGCATCCGCGCCGGCGCCCATCTCGGCCGCGGCGTCGTCGTGATGCCGCCGTCGTTCGTCAACGTCGGGGCCTGGATCGGCGAGGAGGCGATGGTCGATTCGCACGTCCTGGTCGGGTCGTGCGCCCAGATCGGGTCGCGCGTCCACCTCGCCGCAGGCGTGCTGATCGGGGGCGTGCTCGAGCCGGCCGGGGCGCGGCCAGTCATCGTCGAGGTCGACGCGTTCGTCGGCGCGGGCACGGTCCTGCTCGAAGGCGTGCTGGTTCAGCACGAGGCGGTCATCGCGGCCGGCGTGACGCTGACCGGCACGAGCCGGCTGTTCGACCTGGTCGAGGGCCGGATCCTCGACGGAACGCTGGAGCGGCCGCTGGTCGTGCCCGCGGGGTCCGTCGTCGTGCCGGGCACGCGGCAAGTGCCGGGCTCATTCGGGGAGGAGCACGGCCTCGGCATCGCGACGGCGCTGATCGTCAAGCGTCGTGACTCAGGAACGGATGCCCGCGTCGCGCTCGAGTCCGCACTGCGGTGAGCGTCCTCGAGCGCGCGCCCGTGAGGCCCGGGCGGGGTGACGCAGAGATCCTCCGTGACGGTCGCCTCGGCGGCTTCGATCCGGAGGAGCTCGCGGCGCGCTTCGGAACCCCGTTCTACGCCTACGACCTCGACGTCGTCGAGCGACAGGTGGCCGCCCTGCACTCGGTGCTGCCGTCGTGCTTCGACCTGGCCTACGCCGTGAAGGCCAACCCGTCGCTGGGCGTCGTCGCGCATCTCGGTCGCCTGGGGCTGGGCGCGGACGTCGCCTCCGGGGGCGA
The DNA here is from genome assembly GCA_030948505.1 of Chloroflexota bacterium. Lineage (GTDB taxonomy): Bacteria > Chloroflexota > Limnocylindria > Limnocylindrales > CSP1-4 > JACDAV01. The sequence goes on along the minus strand of JALZAF010000254.1, from coordinate 4,663 downwards.
GCTGGAGACGGTCCTCCGGGCTGGCATCCAGCCGTCGCAGGTCGTATTCACGGGGCCCGGCAAGCGCGACGCTGAGCTCACCCGTGCGGTCGACGCGGGAATCCGTGCGGTGACCGTCGAATCGCCGGGCGAGCTTGCCCGCCTGGAGGCCGCAGCCTCGGCCGCCGGACGGCGCGTGTCGATCCTGCTCCGCGCCGCCGCAACGGCCGATCGCCGCCTGGAGCGGGTCCGTCTCGTGGGCGACGAGGGAGCCGGCAAGTTCGGCATGGGGCCCGACGATCTCGCTGCGAGTGCCCGACGGGCGGTCGGGTCCGCCCACCTCGAGCTCCTCGGCCTGCACGCCTTCGGTGCCTCCAACGTCCTCGACGCCGCGGCCCTGGCGGATCATATCGAAGGCACGGTCCGGGCCGCGCGATCGATGGCGATCGGGACCGGGGTTCCGCTTCGCCTCGTCGATGCCGGGGGCGGCCTGGGGATCGCGTACGAAGAGGACCAGGAGGCCCTCGACCTGGCGGAGTTTGGGCGTCGGCTGGCCGCGCTCGCTCGCGGCTGGGCGGGCGATCCAGTGACCCGCGACGCCCGCATCCTGCTCGAACCCGGCCGCTTCCTGGTGGGCCCGGCCGGCGCGTACGTCGCGCGAGTCGTGGATCGCAAATCACTCGACGGCCGCGACGTGGTCATCCTGGACGGCGGGATTCACCATGTGCTTCGGCCGGCCCTCGTCCGGCAGCAGCACCGGGTCAGGGCGCTCGGTCAGGTCACGACGGACAGGACCGCCGCTTGCGCCTCGGCCCCGGTGACGATCGCCGGGCCGCTCTGCTCCGGCCTCGACGTGGTTTCAACGGACGCCATGGGCAGGGCGCCGGAGGTTGGCGAGCTGGTCGCCGTGCTCGACGTGGGCGCGTACGGATTCACGGAATCCATGCCGCTCTTCCTGTCCCACCCGACGCCGGCCGAAGTTGCCGTGCGACGCGGTCGCGCGCAGCTCCTCCGCCCCAGGGTTGACCCTTCCGCGTGGCTGGACACGCAGGCCAATCCCGACTGGGCCTAGCGGCCGGCCGGTCTAGCGGCCGGCCGGTCTAGCCGGCCTCAGGCGGCGATGAGATCCGCGACCGTGGCCAGGATCGCATCCGCAAGGGGTTCGAGATCGGCCCGCCCGCTGACGCCCGACAGCACCCCGATCACACGCCCGGCGCCGGCGGCGCGGCCCATGGCGAGGTCCGCCCTGGAATCGCCGACCACGGCCGCTCGCGCAGGGCCCACGCCCAGCCGCTCACAGACGTCGAGGACCATGTCCGGCGCCGGTTTGACGGCCAACCCGTCGTCGGCGCACACGTAGGCGTCGACCAGCGCCTCCACGCCCAGGCCGGCCATCGTCAATTCGGTTGGCCGACGGTCGTCGCTCGTCGCGACGGCCACCCGCAGCCCGCGACGCCGCAGCTCGCCGAACAACCGGGGCAGATGCGTGATCGGGAGCGCCGTCGCCACCGGGTCGGGCACGAACCACGCCTGCGCCACGGCGTTGGCCGCGACCTGCTCCGGGACGCCGGCGCGGACCAGCACGTCGGTCGTTGCGCCGCGCAGCTCGGCCATCGGCAGAACGGCCAGCGGGGCGCCCGCGATCGTCCGGGCGGTCAGCGGATCGAAGCCAAGCTCGGCGTACAGGCGAGGGGCGACGGCCACGCCGGTCAGCGATCCCAGGCGCCGGGTCAGCTCCACGATCCACGGCGACCACATCGCGTCGAAGTCGATGAGCGTGCCGTCCTTGTCGAAGATGACCAGGTCGATTCCGTCGAGAAGGCCGTCGCGCCCCGGGTCGAAGGCGCGGTCGGGCGCGGTCACACTTCGGCGAGCGCGTCGGCCTGGACGGGTGCGGCCTGGGCGAGGACGAGGCAGGCTTCGGGCGGAAACGACACCGTGACCTGCTCGCCCACGGGCGGGAGCGCGAGGTTCGGGTCGTTGAACGTGTCGAGCGAAATCGACGTGGCGCTCGTGCCGAGGCCCATCCGTATCCGGACGATGGAGCCCAGGAAGCTGATGTCCTGGAGCGGGCCGCTAAGGCGATTCGCGCCGCCGTTCTCGCCCAGCTCGATGCTCTCCGGGCGGAGCGCGACGGACACCGTGGCGCCGGCAGCCGCCGGGACCGTCTTGCTCGCCTTCACCCGCTGGCCCTCGATTTCGATGCCGCCACCGGCCTGATCGACGACCTTGGCGTTGAGCAGGTTCAGCGTGCCGACGAACGACGCGACGAACGGCGTGGCCGGGAAGTTGTAGATCTCCGACGGCGTGCCGAGCTGCTCGATTCGACCCTCGCTCATCACCACGACGCGGTCGGACAGGGACAGCGCCTCTTCCTGGTCATGAGTCACGTAGACGGTCGTGATACCCAGCTGCCGCTGGATCGATCGGATCTCCTTGCGCAGAGCGACCCGGATCTTGGCGTCGAGAGCGGACAGTGGCTCGTCCAGCAGAAGGACCTCAGGTTCGCTTGCCAGGGCCCGCGCAAGAGCGATGCGCTGCTGCTGTCCGCCCGACAGCTGGTACGGGTATCGGCCGCCCTTGTCAGGCAGGTTGATCAACTCGAGAAGGTCGCCCACCCGCTTCCGGATCTGGTCCTTTGGCCGCTTCCGGACACGCAGCCCGAAGCCGATGTTGTCGGCCACGGTCATGTTGGGGAACAGGGCATACGACTGGAAGACCATCCCGATATTGCGCTTGTTCGGTGGTCGATGGGTGATGTCGCGACCGTCGAGCAGGATCGTTCCGCTCGTCGGCGCCTCGAATCCCGCGATCATCCGCAGGGTCGTCGTCTTGCCGCAGCCCGAAGGGCCCAGGAAGCTGACGAACTCGCCGCGCTCCGTCGAGAGATCGAAATTCTGCACGGCGACGGTGGATCCGAATCGCTTTTGGACGCCACTGAGCTCGAGAAATGGCATGTGATCCTCGTCTGTCTAGTGCGCGCCACCGACCGAGACACGGGACTGCGACCCGCGGCCCACGATCGAGATGATGATCATGGCGACCCACGTCAGGCCAAAGCTGACGAGAGCCACTGCCGCCTGCCGGAATGGGTCGGCAGATCCCAGCAGACCCAGGTAGGGCGCAAATGCTGGTCGCCCGAGGAAGCTCGCGATGGTGAACTCGCCGATCACGATCGCCAGTGTCAGGAAGGCCCCGCTCAGAACCGCCACTCGAACGTTCGGGAGGATGATCCGCATGAGGATGGTCGGCCAGCCTGCCCCGAGGATCTGCCCGGCCTCCGTCAGAGTGCGCACGTCGATGGCGGCAAGGCCGGCGTCTGCGGCGCGGTACATGTACGGCAACGACAGCACGACATAGGCGGCGACCAGGAGCGCGTTGGCGCCGGTGGACGATTCCATCAGTGCCAGCGGCGGCTGGGAGTAGGTGCTGATCAACCCGAAGACGAGCACCACCGGGGGGATCATGAAGGGCAGCAGCGTGATGAACTCGACGAACGGTCGGGCGCGGGGAAGCTTCAGGCGCACCCAGAATGCGGTCGGGACCACGAGTGCGGTACTGACGACCACGGTCGCCAGCCCGACGACGAAGGAGTACAGGAGCGTGGAAGCAAACTCCTGGTCCTCCAGGATTCCTGTGTAGGCGGCCGTGATCGGCACGTCACGCAGGGAGAACGCCAGGGTGCCGATCAGCGGCACGAAGAAGTAGATAGCCCCGACGATGAACACCAGCCACCAGAACAGCCGAACGACACCGAAGCCCCTGCGCCGGCGGCCGGTTCCGCCGCGTGCCCGGAGGCCCTCCAGCGCTCCCGGCGTCCGCATCCCGCTGACGGTCATCGACGCCACCGTTCGGCCCGGCGCTGGAGCAACGCGTAGCCCGCGAGGGCGACCGCCATGATCACGATCATTCCGACGGCCAGGGCGAAGCCCTTGCCGGGCGAGTGGAGGACATCACCGGAGAGCTGATCGCCGATCAGCAGGGTGACGAGGTTGATCAGGCCCCCCGTCAGCTGATAGGCCGTCGCCTGGGCTCCAAATGCGTTGCCGAACAGCAGCATCACCGCGCCCAGTAGGGACGGCATCAGGATCGGTAACGCGATGTAGCGCCAGAACTGGAAGCTGCTCGCCCCCAGGTTCTCGGATGCCTCGCGCCAGTCCCGTTTTAGCCCGTCGATCGCAGGGGCAATGACGAGGACCATCAAGGGCAGCTGGAAATAGAAGTAGACGAGTTCCAACCCAACTTTCGAGTAGAGGGTGAAGCCCTTCGCGTACGGATCGATGCCGAGTCCGCGGAGGAAGACAGTCAACAGGCCAACACGACCGATCGTGAAGATGAATGCCAATGCCAGGGGGATTCCGGCGAAGTTCGAGGCGACCCCGGCGAAGGTCATGACGGCTGCGCGGATCGGCTTCGGCAGGCCGCCGGAGATCACGGCATACGCGAGCAGGAACCCGAAGATCGCGGCGCCAACCGCCGTGACGAGGCTGATCTCGATGCTCGTCAGATAGGCGTTCAGGACCAGCTTGGACCCGAAGTCCTCGTAGTTCGCGAGGGTAAACCCCCCGCTCGAGTCCTGGAAGCTGCCGAGGATCAGCTTGATCGTGGGCACGCCGAGGAAGGCGAGCGCGAACACGAGGAACGGGATGATCCCGAGCCATGACAGGAGGGTGGCCGAACGCCC
>JALZAF010000223.1 GCA_030948505.1 Chloroflexota bacterium | reverse complement strand
CCGGCGCTCCGTGTGGCACTGGTGTCCGCCGGGCTCGTCTTCGGACTCGTAGTCGGGCAACTGGTGGCAACGGGCCAGCCCGAAAGCGTTGTCGGGCTAGCCCTCGTCGTCGTACCAGTCGTTCTGTGGAAGCGGCCGCACCTCGCTCCCGTCGTGATCCTCCTCGCCGCGCTCTCGATAGAGCAGTTCGGGCAGGCGGTCGCGCTGGCAACCGGGGACGCGGCTGCGCCCGGCACGGCGCGGCTGACGGCACAGATCCCCGTCACGGCACAGATCCCGCTCTTCCATGGGCTCGGCTCCCTCCACCTCGCGCCCGCGGATCTACTCCTCTTAGCCGTGCTCGGCCTCTGCCTCGCGAAGACCCAACCGCGTTCGCGCCGGTGGCCGCGGTCGGCCGTGACGGCCGCCGTTCTCGGAGCCGTCGGCGCGGTCGCATTGGGCATCGTCGTCGGCATCGCCCACCACGGCTCGGTTCGAGTCGCGCTGATGGAGGCCCGACCGTTCGTGTACCTCGCCACGACCTATCTGCTGGCGTCGATGCTCATCACGAGTCGGACGGCGATCCGCGCCGCCCTGTGGGGCGTGGTGCTTGCCAGCGGCTTGAAAGCCGCCCAGGGGCTCGTCGTCTTCTTCTCCGTCCGCAATATGCACCCCCGCCCCGAGGCCATCCTGGGTCACGAGGAGGCGCTCTTCTTCGGGCTCTTCGTCTTCCTCGCCGCATCGCTCTGGCTGTTCGACGTTCCGGGACGGCTGCGCACGACCGCAACCTGGCTTCTGCCGCTCGTGATTGCGGCTGACCTCGCGAATAACCGCCGCTCCGCATGGATCCTGCTGGCGGGCGGCCTCCTGGTCCTGGCCGCCATCGGGCTGCGCTGTCTGCCGGCCCGCCGGCGCTTCTTGTGGCGAACCCTGGCCGCGGTCCTGACCGTCTCGGCTGTCTACTTCCCGGCCTACTGGAACCAGACCGGCGGCCTGGCGCAACCGGCGCGAGCGTTGCACTCGTTGGTCGCTCCCGATCCGCGTGACGCCTCCTCGAACCTCTACCGGAGCCAGGAGGACGCCAACCTGCGGCTGAACATCAGGGAAGGCGGGCTCCTCGGCAGAGGGTTCGGCGTGCCCATCGATTACGCGCTCCCGATCGCCGACATCAAGAGCATCGATCCGCTCATCTCGTACGTCCCGCACAACGGGGTGCTCTACGTCCTGATGCGACTTGGACTGCTGGGCGGGATCGCGCTGTGGGCGCTGCTCGCCGCGGGCATCATCAGCGGCTGCAGGCTGGCCAGGTCTGCCGACCGCGAGCTCGCTCTCGTCGGCGCTCTGCTGGTCTGCGCGCTCTTTGGCTACGCGCTGGAAGGGGCGATTGATCAGGGGTTCTTCTTCTACCGAATCGCCTTCGTCGTCGGCTCGTTGCTGGGGCTTGCCGAGGCCGCGCGCCGACTCGAGCGAACGGCCGCGGCGCGTCGCTTCGACCGGCTGACGATCCCCCGGCCCGAGACGTGAGCGGCGTGATCGAGCAACTGCCGACAAGAGCCGATTCCCAGCTCGAGCGCGCTGACGGACGAGGCTTGCACCGGCTGCTTGCGATCCGGGTGCTGAACTACGTGACCAACCACGTCGTCAGTCGCGTCCCGAGCCTCGCCCTGCGGCGACTCTGGTACCGCCGCGTCCTCGGGGCGACGTTCGGCCCCCACGCCGGCATCCAACTCGGATGTCATGTGTGGTTCTACGGCCCGGGTCAGATCCGGCGCAATGGATTCCGTCTCGGCGCGCACTCGCGAATCAACAGGGACTGCTGCCTCGACGTGCGCGGGCAGCTCCAGATCGGCGACAACGTCAGCGTCTCGCCGGAGGTCGCGATCTTGACGGCGTCCCACCGCGTGGACCATCCGGAGTTCCGTGTCGAGATCCGGCCGGTCGTGATCGAGGACCACGTGTGGATCGGCACCCGGGCGATGATCCTGCCCGGCGTGACGCTCGGGCACGGCTGTGTCGTCGCGGCCGGAGCGGTGGTCACGCGAGATGCGCCGCCGCTGACGATTCTCGCCGGCGTCCCGGCTCGGCCCGTGGGCGTCCGCGAGGCCGCGGCGACCGAGTACGTCCTCGACACACCGTTCCCCCTGTTCGAGTAGTGGGGACCTGGGGGGAGGCCGCACAACATGGAGAGCCACGCGTGGACTGAGGACCCACGGGACGGGGCCATCACGGCCGCGCCCATAGAGGGGGCCAGCCGGATTGGCCGCAACCTCGCCGCGCTCTCTGGCGGACAACTCGTCACGTGGACGATGACGCTGGCGTGGACGCTCGTCGTCCCGCGGCTGCTGGGACCGGCCGGGATGGGCCTCATCGTCTCCGCCTGGTCGATCACCGGCATTCTGGCCATCGCCCTCGGCTTCGGCACGAGGAACTACCTCGTTCGCACGATGGTCGTCGACCCGGGCGACGCGTCTCGACTCGTCGGAACGGCGCTCGTTCTGCGTCTGCTCCTGTCACCCCTCTTCTTGGCGGCGATCGTCCTCTATGAGCAGTTCGCCGATTATGGGCGCGACGGGACGCTGGTCCTGCACCTCGCCGCAACGGCCACCATCCTGACCCTGCTCGCCGAGCCGCTGCAGGCCGCCTTCCAGGCGATCGAGCGCATGGAGTACCTCGCGTACTCCGACGTGATCAACAAGTCGACCCAAGGCCTGTTGGGCATCGTGCTGGCGGTCATGGGCTTTGGAGCCGTCGGCTTCGCGGGCTGTTGGATGGTGATGTCGGGCGTGGTGATCGCCCTCGACGTGTTCTGGCTGCGCCGCTACCTCCGTATCGACCTCCGCACCAGTGCCCGGCGTATCGCTCGCATGGCGAAAGAGAGCGTCGCCTACTGGACGTTCGGGTTGTTCTTCATGGTCTATCTGTGGATCGACGCCGCCATGCTCTCGCTGATGACGTCCCCGCAGGTCGTCGGCTGGTACGGCGTACCGACCAAGCTCTTCCAGACGCTGATGTTCGTGCCTGTGCTCCTGTCGACGGCGTGGCTTCCACAGCTCGTCAGCGCTTTTGAGCGAGCCCCTGAGCAGCTACGCCGAGCCGCCCGGACGCCGGTCGAACTCGTGCTGGTTCTCGGCTTCCCGATCGGCGCGGCGGTCGCGGTCGGGGCTCGGCCGCTGATCCACCTCTTCTACGGACCTGCGTATGACCAAGCCGTGCCCGTGTTGGTCATTCTCGGGCTTTGCATCCCGCCGATGTACTTGAACATCATCCTCAGCCAGGTCCTCATCGCCGCGAAGCGTCAGATCGCCTGGACCTGGGTGATGGCCGGCGCCACCCTCGTCAACCCAACCGTCAACGCGGTTCTCATACCTGTGACTCAGCACCGGTTCGGCAACGGGGCGATCGGCGCTGCGATCAGCCTCCTCGTCACCGAGCTGCTGATCGTCACCGTGGGGTTCGCCATGGCCGGTCGCGGCGTCATCGACCGCAGCGGTGCCCGCCGATGGGGCGTCGCGGCGCTCGCTTCCGCTGCGATGTGCGGCGTGGCCTTCGTTACGCGCGGGCTGGGCTCAGTTCCGTCACTCGCAGCGGGAGGGTTGACCTTCGTGCTCTTGGCAACGGGCCTGCGACTCGCGACGCCCGCCGAGATCGCGTTCCTGCGCGACCGCGTGGGTCAGCGG
>JALZAF010000216.1 GCA_030948505.1 Chloroflexota bacterium | reverse complement strand
ACTGCTGACGGATCACCCGGGAACCTTCGGTGTCACCTTGACCACCCCGCAAGCAGGTGGATCTGCGATCGCCATCAGAACCGAGGTGAGGCAGGCGCTCGGCGACGATCGAGCGGCTTGCTCACCTCCGAAGCGCCCATTGTGGACGTCCGTCATACCCGACGGCTACCCGAGCCCCGGAGCTCGGATTCCTACCGCACACCGCATCATGATGGAACGATCGTGCCCCGAGTCCGGACATTGATCCGCAGGATCTTTCGGGCCGCGACCAGGCGGTTCAGTTCGGCGTCAATCGCGACGCCTTGGTTGCTCGCAGGGATGCTGAACCCGTTGGCGGTGACGAGCGGATCGACGTATCCGCGGACCACTGCCTCGGTGGTTCGAACGGCCTCGTCGACCGCGGTGTTCGCCAGGCGGTCCGACACGTTTGCAGAGTCGGCTAGAGCCGTCCCGGTGACGAGCAGGACGGAGACGGCCTCCTTCAGGGTCGCGTAGTCCCATGTGGACGGAGACCTGGGCTCGATCTCGTCGTCGACCCAGTGTCGTCCGGAGGATCTCGTTGACCTGGTCCGCCCCACGGAGGACCGCTGGCGATGGCCCTAAGGGGTCACCTCTTCCGGGAGCCATGTTGACCGAGCGCATACTTGGATTGGGATGACGTCGTGACGAGAACCGTGGCCTCGGGCAAGGCCGTCGTGACGGTCTGGGTCGGGGTCCTTTTCGGTATCACGGCCATCGGCATCCTGCCCCTCTTCGTGTATCGCCTCGACCTCAGCACGCTCACGTTCTCGACGCCGGTCCCGGTCGTGGCCGGCATCGGGATCGAGCTCACGGCCTACGCCCCGACGCTGGCGGCACTCCTGGTCGCCGGTCTGATGCCGGGCGCCGGCGGCATCCGGCGCTTGCTGCGGCCGGTGTTGCGCTGGCGCCTCGGGCCGCAGTGGTATCTGCTGGCCCTGGTCGGTCCGACCGTGCTTTTCCTCGTCGGCGACCTCGTCCGCCTTTTGCTGAACGCGCCGCTGCCTGCCCAGTGGCTGGCGCTTCCCGGGCCGGCGACCATTGCGTTCCTCGTCGGGGCCCTGATCGCCGGCTCGTTCGGTGAGGAGGTCGGATGGCGCGGCCTCGGGCAAGCGCGCCTCCAGGTCCCGTACGGCGCTTTGACCGCCGCGGTCGTGGTTGGCGCTCTGTGGAGCCTGTGGCACCTGTGGCCGGTCGTTGCGCCGGGCGGCCTCGGCGACACCACCCTGTGCGACGTGGTCCTGACGTTTGTTCGGCTGATCGCGACGGCGATCCTCTATGCGTGGCTTTACAACAGCACGCGTGGCAGCCTGCTGATCGTGATGCTGGCGCACGCCGGACACAATCTGGCCGCGAACTTCGTGCCGCTTGCTGGCGTCGGCAACCACGCCGATCCCATCACCGCCGCCCTCTACGTCGCTGCCGCAATAGTCGTGCTGGCACTGGCCGGCCCGCGATGGCTCAGCCGCATCCACGAGTACCCGGAGCTGGTCCCCGCGCGACCGCTCGGTTAGGCTCCTGCCCTCTGCGGGGGCTGACCCTGGAATCAAGCGAAGCCCCTCCCCTATTGGCTCCTCTCGCGGTTTTTCGCGCCCTGATTCCTGGTCAGGTGCGCGACCCGTTTGTGAGCACGGTCACTACCCAAGCCCACGGCTTCCTGACCACGTCTAAGGAGCCTGATCGAGCGATGGCGACATCCGGTCCGAGGGGACGTCGACGTGGAGCTGGTCGCGAAGCAGCCGGATCGGCACGACCACGAGAACGCACCTGGTAGGAACGAGGTGGGGCAGACCACAGAAGACGGCTGTCTTGCCGACCCCCGTCGGGCGGACCGCTCGTCCAGGCTCACAGGAGGTCGCGAGGTGACTCGCGAGGGACCCAGTTTGGCTTGGTATGCGTCAGCGGTCGAGCTACCTAACGAGCCGTTTACCCGGGGCGCCTCGGGCCGATTGATCCACATACGACGTACACAGCGATATCATCGACTTCCCGTCCCGATCGCCGCCGCACGTGGCTACGCTCATTCCGGACGGAAGAGGATCCGAATGCCACTGTTCATGGATCGCCACGACGTGCCGGGGGTTACGGCCGAACAGGTCGCACAGGCCCATCTGGCCGACCTCGAGATGGAGGCCAGGTTCAGCGTGCAGTTCCTCGCCTACTGGTTCGATGCCGACCGGGGCCAAGCCTTCTGTCTGGCGAGAGCGCCTTCGGGTCAGTCGCTCACGGCGGTGCACCGGGAGACGCACGGCCTCATTCCCAACGAGGTCATCAGCGTGTCGGAGGACAACGTCCTGCGACTCCTCGGGCGGATGAATGAGATAGGTGGTGAGACCCAACGGATCGATCCTTTCCGAACGATCCTCTTCACGGCCCTGCAGGGTTCGACATCGATCCTCGAGGCCGTCGGACAATCGGCGTTCATGGTCCTCCTCACCGAGCACGACTTGATCATCCGACGCGCCCTCGTGTCTGCCCATGGACGCGAGGTGAAGCACACCGGCGACGGCATCATGGCCTCGTTCGACGACGTGCCGAGTGCCCTCGAATGCTCGATGGCGATCCAGGCCGGGTTCGAAGCGCGAGCCGCCGAGGCGCCGTCACAGGAGCTTCGCGTGCGGATCGGGATCGCCGCCGGCGAACCGGTCGACCACAACGACGACCTGTTCGGATCGACGGTGACCCTCGCCAGCCGGATCTGTGATGCAGCGGCTGCCGGGCACACCCTCGTGTCCGACCTCGTCCGGCAGTTGGGCAGCGAGCGTGACTTTGTGTTCGATGACGGTCGCGAACTGGTGCTGAAGGGGATCTCCGGCCCGACTCGCGTCTTCGAGCTCGCGCCTCGGGGGTCCTGAGGCCCGATCGAGGAAACAGTTCGGACGTCTGAAGCGGTGATGGGCGACCCATGTAGCCCGCGAGTGCGTTACCTTGTCCATGTGAAGGAGTCGAGGCCGCCCGAGACGGTGCCCAGCCCGGCCGCAGCTTCGGGCGGAGGCGAGTCCAGCGCGTCGCGAAGGCGCGGGATCCCAGCCTTGATCCGGCGACTGCTTTAGCGTCTCTCACTCATCGGCGGTCAGCGC
>JALZAF010000211.1 GCA_030948505.1 Chloroflexota bacterium | reverse complement strand
CCGACGCCGGCGCGAGCGGTCGCGACCGACCGACCCCGAGCCCGTCGAAGCTCGCGTCGGGCAGGTACCACAGCAGCGCGGTCTCCCAGTCGAACGGGTACATCGCCGCTCTCCGCTTAGGGCCTCGCCCCGACGCGGCGGCGGCCGAGCGGCGCCCCTCGGCGGGTCACGAGGTATCGGTGGGCGCGTACCTCAGCAGCATTCGAATGGTGGCGGTGTCAGTGGGACGGCGGGCGGGCGTCATCCGGCGCGGGCCTCGTCGGCCGCTGCTCCGCCTGGTTCCTCGCCGGCGGCGGGCTCGTCGGGGAGATCGGGCGGCGGCTCGTTGACCGGTGGCGGCGGCAGGTTGCGCGCGGCGGCCAGCGCGAGCGGCGACGAGGTGACCCCGTGGCGCGCGCGATAGGCGTGGACGAAGCGGCGGATCTCGCCGTCGGATGCGGCCGCGAGGTCGAGCCCGGCGCCGGCGAACCAGCCGACCGGGCGCGACAGCCGGCGCAGTCGATCGTACTCGCGCGGGCTGATGAGCACGACCGCGTATTGACCGCCGTGGACGATTGTCAGCGGCTGCCCGGCGTAGACCTCTTCCAGGATCTCAGCGAACCGCTCGCGGGCGTCGGAGATGCCGGTTGTCCGGATCGGCTCGAGAATCTCGTGGGCCTGGGCGAGACCGAGGACCGCGGCGGTCGTCAGCTGCCGGTCGTCGCGCAGGATGTGCTCGCCGATGCGGGCGGTGTCGCGCATCGCCTCGGGCGCGATGTTGAGCCCGTGGAGGACCGCGCTCGCGCGCTCGATCCGCAGCCAGCGCTGGGCCTCCGCGTAGCTGATGAGGACGGCCCGGGGCGCGCCGTGCTCGAGGAGGATCACAGGCTGCCCCGAATCGAGGACGCCAGTGATCACTCCGCGGAGTCGCTGACGCGCCTCGCGGGTCCCGATCGCCCGGTCGAATTCGCCGATCATGGCCGGGACCCTAGCACTAACCGCGCCCCAAGTCAAGCAAAGTGTGTACAGATATAGCGCATCAGGGTCGGTCAGGACCGTCTCGTCCACATTTCGATGCTATTGTGTACGTCATGGAAGTTGGGTTGTTGAACGTCCAGACTGCAACGGCGCGATACCAAGTCACGGCAGGGACAGTCCGTCGATGGATCCGCGACGGTGATCTCCCCGCCACGAAGACAGGTCGCGCGTATCAGATCATGGATCGAGACATGCGTCGTGCACTTGAAATGCCGCGCCGACGAGGTCGGCCAAGTGGCATTCAGCGGACACAGCGCGCTAAGTGGTTCCACCGAATTGCCTTCCCGGGCAATGCGGTGATGGGTCTCGGCGACGCGGGCGAGACGTGGAAGGCCGACGCAGAACTGCCGGGCTATGAAGAACTCATGGCAGCGTCCCCGCGTTTCACACATGGCCTGAGCTCGTGGGAGTTGACTTCGAGGCTTCTGCCGGACGTCGCCGAGGCTGCCGCTGCGGTCGAGTACACCGGCGAAAAGATCCACGGCGCCGTCGCCGTCGCTGAGGCGTATTACGTTCCCCATCTACCCGCGCTTGTCTCCGGCCAGGAACCTGAATTTGGAAGGCACGCAAGTCACCCGGCTATCTCTGATGCCTACACCGAGTTCGCCAATATGTTGTGGTGGATCAGGACCCTCAGCGACCGCCTGGAGCACCAGTACTACGGGGCTCGGGGCCTGCTGCCCGCGCTCGCGCCGGGTCGCCTGAAGAACCGCGTGCAGACCCTAACTGCGGACTTTCGCAGCGCGATCGCTGACGAGGCCGGCCTCCTCGCCAACTATTCGCTCCACAACTCGACGATCCCTTATGCCTTCAACAGCTCGGCGCGCGTCGTGAACAATCGGCTTGAGCTTCCGATCCCCAACCGGGTCACAGCACCAGTGAAGCATCACTGGGATCTAAGCTATTCGGACGGTCGGACTCTGTCTACTTATGTCGAAGCGGCCACATCGATTGTGGTGACCTTCATGAACGCTCTGCTCGATGCTTTCGACGAGGAGCTTCCGGATCGCGTACGCCGAACGACAACCTAGTGTCGTGCGCCGCAATAACCTTGTCTGTTCGTCTTGGCCGCGGCCAGGGCCGCGGCCAGGCGGGCAAGGATCAACCCCTTCTGATTCGAGACGCTAGGCAGCGGAGCCACGGTGCTCGGGGACCTGGCCGCTCGGTAGACTCGACCAAGTAGCGACGGGAGCGGTGGTGGCGAGAGCAACTGTAACGAGGGCGGATACTGGGGCGAAGCTCGGCTTCGAGGCCAAGCTCTGGCAGGCTGCGGACGCCCTGCGCAACAACATGGACGCGGCCGAGTACAAGCACGTCGTCCTTGGCCTGATCTTTCTCAAGTACATCAGCGATGCCTTCGAGGCGAAACACGCCGAGCTCGAGGCGGATCGCGGGAGCGGCGCCGACCCGGAGGACTCCGACGAGTATCGAGGGGCGAGCATCTTCTGGGTCCCCAAGGAAGCGCGCTGGTCGGCCCTCCGTGCCAACGCTCCTCAGCCGGCGATCGGCACGCTCGTCGACGACGCCATGACCGCCATCGAGCGCGACAATCCCTCCCTGAAGGACGTCCTGCCCAAGGATTACGCGCGCCCAGGGCTCGACAAGGCCCGCCTCGGCCAGCTGATCAACCTCGTGTCGGACATCGGCCTTGGCAGCCCCTCCGACCGCGCCAAGGACGTCCTTGGACGTGTCTACGAGTACTTCTTGGCCCAGTTCGCCAGCGCCGAGGGCAAACAGAGCGGCCAGTTCTACACACCGCGCCATATCGTGCGTGTACTTGTCGAGATGCTCGCGCCGTACAAGGGGCGCGTCTACGACCCATGCTGTGGCAGCGGCGGCATGTTCGTCCAGAGCGAGCGGTTCATCGAGGCCCATTCCGGGCGCGTCGGCGACATCAGTATCTACGGCCAAGAGTCCAACTACACGACGTGGCGCCTCGCGAAGATGAACCTCGCAATCCGGGGCATCGACGCTCAGATCGCCCACGGCGACACGTTCCACAACGATAGGCATCCTGACCTCAAGGCGGACTACGTTCTGGCGAACCCGCCGTTCAACGACTCCGATTGGCGCGGTGATCTGCTGCGCGGCGACAAGCGGTGGGTCTACGGTGTCCCGCCGACCAGCAATGCGAACTTCGCCTGGGTGCAGCACTTCATCAGCCACTTAGCACCGGGTGGTGTTGCCGGGTTCGTGCTTGCGAACGGCTCGATGAGCTCGAACCAGTCAGGCGAGGGCGAGATCCGCAAGAACATCGTCGAGGCGGATCTGGTCGACTGCATGGTCGCTCTATCCGGCCAGCTCTTCTATTCGACCCAGATCCCGGTCTGCCTCTGGTTCCTCGCCCGCGACAGGCGCAACGGGCGGTTCCGCGATCGTCGAGGCGAGACGTTGTTTATCGACGCCCGATCCCTTGGCGTCCTGGTCGACCGGACCCATCGCGAGCTGACGAAGGAGAAGATCGCCCGGATCGCCGAGATCTACCACGCGTGGCGTGGCGACGAGGGTGCCGGCGACTACGCGGACGTGCCCGGGTTCTGCAAGTCGGCGACCCTCGACGACATCCGCGGCCACGGCCACGTTCTGACGCCAGGTCGGTACGTCGGCGCGGCCGACGCGGAGGAGGACGACGAGCCCTTAGAGGACAAGATGCGCCGGCTCACCTCGACGCTACGGGACCAGATGGCCGAGGGCCACCGGCTCGACGCGCTCATCGAGGCAAGCCTGCGGGAGCTCGGCTTCGGTGAATGAGTGGCGCGAGGCCCGCCTGGGCGATGTCGTGGAGTTCCAGCGTGGCTACGACCTGCCGGCGCGCGAGCGAACGCGCGGCGAAGTACCGGTCGTTTCCTCGGGCGGCGTGTCGGGGTCGACAGGTGAGGCGCGAGTGCCGGGCCCGGGAGTCGTGACCGGTCGGTACGGCACGTTGGGACAGGTGTTCTACGTCCGTCAGCCGTTCTGGCCCCTCAACACGACACTGTTCGTCAGGGACTTCAAGGGAAACGATCCGCTGTTTGTCTCCTATCTGCTGCGAACAGTCGACTTCCTTGCGTACTCGGACAAGGCGGCAGTACCTGGCGTCAACCGGAACGACCTGCACGAAGCTCGTGTGTCGATCCCCCCACTCCATGAGCAGCAACGCATCGCCGGCATCCTTGGCGCGATCGACGACAAGAGAGAGCTCAACCGCCTTATGAGCCGAACGATCGAGGCCATCGGCCGACTGCTCTATCGGACTTGGTCGAGCGAGCAACGCCCTGACGCGTGGCGCCCGATCAACGAGATAGCGACTGTGCTGTCCGGCGGGACTCCGTCAAGGTCCGATTCACGACTCTGGACTGGCTCGATCCCTTGGATAAGTCCCAAGGTGATGCCGACTGTGCACTGCGACGAGCCCGAGTCATTCGTTAGCGCAGACGCAATCGGCAATGGGACGCGCCTCGCTCCGGCCGGCTCGACGCTCCTAATGGTCCGTGGAATGGGTCTCCATGAGGGAGTGCGCGTGAGTCAGGCGCGGAGCGACGTGACGTTCAACCAGGACGTGAAGGCGCTTGTCCCTCACGGCATCGAGCCGACTCTGCTGCTGTTCGGCATGCTCGATGCGCAGAGGGGTCTCCTCGCAAGGGTGGAGAGCTCAGGGCACGGCACCGGCGTGCTACCGACAGACGTGGTGGTCAACTGGCGCATCGCAGTAGGAGACGAGGTCCATCGTCGACACCTCGTCACGCAGCTCAACGCGATCAACGAGCGGATTGGTGCGGCAAGGGAGCAAACCAGAACACTCGCGATGCTCCGCGACCTTCTGCTACGGCCCCTGCTGTCCGGAGCGTTCGACGCCGACCGGGTGCGGGTGGCGTGACTGCGGCAGCGCCCTTCGTCTCGACCCTCGAGCTGCGCGCCATCGACGCTTTATTCGACATGGGAGGCGGCTACGTCCTGGACTTCACGGATCGGACCTTCGCCGAGCTCTTCCGCGACTACGGCGTCCAGATCGACCACCCGAAGTACAGCGCCGAGGGCGCCTCGAAGGCGAAGCGGCTGAGGTACTTCCTACGCATCACGCCGCCACCGCTGTCCGGCAAGGTCTTGGCAGGCCTGCTCGAGTACAGCCTTGCATCGGGGCGCGACATCGATCAGGGCGTATGGGAGCAAGTGGCGGGGACGGCCAGTCGCTTGGGTGGCAGTCCTCCCGGAGTTGAGAACGCGCGGGCGAAGCCGAAGGCCGAGCTCACAGAGGAAGAGCTTCTTCGCCGGTCACTTCGACCGGCTGCGGTCGCCGCCGCAACGCGCAACCCAGCGATGGCCGCGATTGTGCTGGAACGAATGCAGGAGGCCGAGCGCTGCATCGGCGTCGAGTCGCATCTGGCAGCAGTGGTACTGGCAGGGAGCGTCCTAGAGGCGTTGTGCCTCGACTTCGGCGCTCAATACCCCGAGCGCGTCAACCGTGGTTACGAAGCGGTGTTCGGTAAGGCGCCACCCAAGCTTCACGAGTGGTCCTTGCGGTCGTGGATCGAAGTTCTCGGCCGCACGGGTGACCTCTCGCCGAACATCGAGAAGTTCGGGCATGGCCTTCGGGATTTCCGCAACTACATCCACCCAGCCCAGCAGCTTGCCTCGGGGTTCCGTCCCGATAAGCACACGGCCAATATCAGTCTTCGCGTGGTCGTCGCAGCCATCGACGACCTCGCTGCCGCGTACGCACGTCTCGGATCCGCCACAAAGTGAGCGCCTCAGCGTTCACCGAGTCGATCGTTGAAGAGGCGGCACTTTCCCGTCTCGGCGCGATCGGCTGGTCGGTCCTCCATGGGCCTGCGCTCGGATACGGCGCGCCGGGCTCCGAGCGCCTCGACCCGCTCTACCGCGATGTAGTCCTCGAGGGTCGCCTTCACTCGGCGCTCGCGCGCCTCAACCCCGCTTTGCCAGTTGCCGCGATTGACGATGCGCTCCCGAAGCTCACCCGGGTCGCCGGTCCCTCCCTGATTGAACGGAATCGGCGGCTCCATCGGATGCTCGTCGACGGGGTCACAGTCGAGCACCGCCGACCGGACGGCTCGATCGCCGGGGGCCAGGCGCGCGTCATCGACTACGACGATCCCGGGGCGAACGACTGGCTCGCGGTCAACCAGTTCACCGTCGTCGACGGCAACCACGAGCGCCGACCCGACATCGTGCTCTTCGTGAACGGGCTTCCGCTCGCGGTCATCGAGCTCAAGAACCCGGCCGACGAGCAGGCGACCGTCCACACTGCGTACCGCCAGCTCGTCACGTACCAGGCCCAGATCCCGACGCTCTTTGAGTCGAACGCCGTGCTCGTCGTCTCCGACGGCACGACCACCCGGATCGGCGCGCTCGGCGCTGGCGAGGAGTGGTTCAAGCCGTGGCGCACGATCGAGGGCCGCGGCGACGCCCCAGCCGGCATGCTCGAGCTCCGGGTCCTCATCGAGGGCGTGTTCGACCACCGCCGGTTCCTCGACTTCCTCCGCCACTTCATCGTGTTCGAGGACGCAGGCCATGGCGCGATCAGCAAGAAGGTCGCGGGCTACCACCAGTTCTACGCCGTCAACGCCGCCGTCGAGGAGACGATCCGGGCGACAGGCGTGCTCAGCGGAGGCCACCTGCGCGCTGCCGAGGCTGGCGGCCGCTACGAGATAGCGAGCCAACCCGGCGGCGTGCCCGGCGATCGGCGCGTCGGCGTCATCTGGCACACCCAGGGGTCGGGCAAGAGTCTGACGATGGCCTTCTACGCGGGGCGGATCATCCTCGAGCCGGCGATGGCGAACCCGACGATCGTCGTTTTGACTGACCGCAACGACCTCGATGACCAGCTCTTCGGGACGTTCGCCCGCTGTCGCGACCTGCTGCGCCAGGACCCGGTCCAGGCGGTCGACCGCGCCGATCTGCGGGCGAAGCTTGCCGTCGGCTCAGGCGGCGTCGTGTTCACCACGATCCAGAAGTTCCTGCCCGACGAGAGGGGCGACACGCATCCGTTGCTCTCGGACCGACGGAACATCGTCGTGATCGCCGACGAGGCCCACCGCAGTCAGTACGACTTCATCGACGGCTTTGCCCGCCACCTGCGCGACGCCCTGCCAGCCGCGTCGTTCGTCGGCTTCACCGGCACGCCGATCGAGCTCACCGACGCCAACACGCGCTCGGTCTTCGGGGACTACATCAGCGTCTACGACATCGAGCGTGCCGTCCAGGACGGCGCCACAGTTCCGATCTTCTACGAGAGCCGGCTCGCGAAGCTCGCCCTTGTCGAGAGAGAGCGGCCAAAGATCGACCCGGCCTTCGAGGAGGTGACCGAGGGCGAGGAAGTAGAGCGCAAGGAGAAGCTCAAGACTCGCTGGGCTCAACTCGAGGCGCTCGTCGGCGCGGACCACCGCTTGAAGCTCGTCGCCGCCGACCTCGTGGCCCACTTCGAGGACCGCCTGGCGACGATGGACGGCAAGGCCATGGTCGTGACGATGAGCCGGCGGATCGCCGTCGACCTGTACCGCGAGCTCGCCGCCCTGCGGCCCGAGTGGGTCGGCGACGGCGACGAGGCGGGCGCTCTCAAGGTCGTGATGACCGGGTCTGCCTCCGATCCGGTCGCCTGGCAGGACCACATCCGCACCAAGGCTCGCCGTGAGGTCCTCGCCACTCGGTTCCGCGATCCCGCCGACGGGTTCCGGATCGTCATCGTCCGCGACATGTGGTTGACCGGGTTCGACGCCCCGTCGCTTCATACGATGTACCTCGACAAGCCGATGCGCGGCCACGGGCTGATGCAGACGATCGCCCGGGTCAACCGAGTGTTCCGCGACAAGCCCGGCGGCCTCGTGGTCGACTACCTCGGGCTCGCCGACGAGCTCCGCAAGGCGCTCGCGACGTACACCGATGCGGGTGGGACCGGCAGGGGTGCAATCGACCAGGCGGAAGCGGTCGCCCTCATGCTCGAGAAGTACGAGATCTGCCAGGACCTGTTCCACGGCTTCGACCACAGCGCCTGGATCACCGGAACCGCGGAGGAGCGGCTCGACCTCCTGCCGTTTGCCCAGGAGCACATCCTCGCGCACGAGGACGGCAAGGCCAGGCTCCTACAGGTCGTCACCGAGCTGTCAGCTGGATTCGCGCTTTCGGTCCCGGCCGACGAGGCGCTGGTGATTCGTGACGACGTGAGCTTCTACCAGGCGGTCCGGGCGGTGCTCGCGAAGCGGGCGCCCGGCGAGGCGCGGACGGACGAGCAGCTCGACCATGCGATCCGCCAGATCGTCAGCCAGGCGATCGTGTCCGACGAGGTCATCGACGTGTTCGCGGCGGCCGGGCTCAAGAAGCCCGACATCTCGATCCTGTCCGACGAGTTCCTCGCCGAGGTCCGCGGCCTGCCGCAGCGCAACGTCGCGGTCGAGTTGCTGCGCAAGCTGCTCGCCGGCGAGATCCGAGCGAGAAGCCGGCGCAACGTCGTCCAGGCACGGTCGTTCGCGGACCTCTTGGAGCAGGCCCTCCGCCGCTACCAGAACCGCGCGATTGAAACGGCAGCCGTCATCGAGGAGCTAATCGCCCTCGCGAAGGACATCCGCAAGGCGTCAGCTCGCGGCGAGGAGCTCGGACTCAGCGACGATGAACTCGCCTTCTACGACGCTCTCGAGACCAACGACAGCGCGGTCGCCATCCTCGGGCAACCGGAACTCCTCGCGATCGCACGCGAGCTCGCCGACCAGGTGCGCGCGAACGTCACGATCGACTGGACCGTCCGCGAGAACGTCCGAGCCCAGCTCCGCGTCCTGGTCAAGCGGATCCTCCGCAAGCACGGCTACCCGCCCGACAAGCAGGAGCGGGCGACGCAACTGGTTCTCGAGCAGGCCGAAGTCCTGAGCGAGTTGTGGACGGTGGCGTGACTGACCCCGAAGGTTCGGACGACGCTGCTCCCTCGCCACCGGATGGCGGAGATTCGGGCCTTCCGAAGTCGGCGCGGGCGGCAATCGCCGCGGCAAGCGCGCGAATAAATCGCGCGGCCGTCGCCGCCGACTTCGAAGGAATCATCGGGGCGTCCAAGGACCTGGTCGAGACGGTCGCTAAGGTCGTACTAGATGTTCTCGGCCAGTCCTACGGATCCGACACCCCCGTTCAGAAGCTGGCGTCGATGAGCATGAAGGCGCTCGGCATACCCGACGAGCGGCCTGCGCTTCAGCGCCTCGGGGGGTCGATGGTTACCGCCGCCGGAGCCATCGGGGAGTTACGGAACAGTGATGGCACGGGTCATGGCCGCTCCGCCCCATCGGCCATCAACGCCAGACACGCCGAGTTTGCCCGGGCCGCCGCCTCCGCGTGGTGCACGTGGATGCTCGCGCTTGCCGAGGAGAAGCTCGCCGACACGAGTCGATTCAATAGTGCATTGGTCGAGATCGGGGGCGAGCGCGTGTTTCGCCGAGGTGCGCTGAAGGGGTATCTGGACGAGCTACAACTCGATTCTGCGCCCCATGAGGTCCAAAGGAAGCTCGGGCTCGCGGTTGCGCGCCGCTGGACCATGAACAGCACCTTCATGCCGCGCCTCGACGTTATCGACCCACTCGCCGAAGGCGCCGAGGACTTCCCGCTCGCGTTCCAGGAGGGCTTGATCGAGGGCCTACTCCTCGACAAGGATGGGCGCGTCCGCATGGATACCGATGACGTTCGGAAGGCGATCGAGATCGCAATGCGCATGCGGCCGCGGATGCGCCAGGCGACGCTCGTTCAACTTGCCGATCACATCGACGAAGCGGCGGCCGCGCCATCATTCGACCATGATGCTCAGGCGTCCATCGCCGCACTGTTCCGCGACCTGGCCCTCGAGAACCGGGCGAGGGACCCGGGGCATTCACTGAGCCGTATCGCAGTTCGCCTGGAGACCCTGGCGGCGGAGTCCAAGCCGGGGTTAGCACCAGGCCCGAAAGCGCTCGATGATGGCCGCGTGCATTGACCCCTGGCGCTGCCCGCACCAGGGCTAGCGCCATCGATCCCAGCTCCGCGCCGAAACCCGCCAGCCCTGATGGCGACGGGCCGGCTACGTCGTCGGCAACGTCCAATTCATGGCGGTGAACATTCGACCCCCAGCCCGCTCGCTCATCCGCCGTAAGTCCGCGGCAGAGTGGGCCGCCGACCATCGGACGAAGGCTTTGGCGAGCTCGTATTTGGAGAATCCGGTCACCTCGGCCTCGAAGAGGGAGGCTCTCTCAGACCTGGCGTCGAAAGCCGAGGTTAGTAAGGCGGATCTCCATGGCCTGGTCACTCACCTCGAAGCCCTGCGCCAGGAGCGGAACGATAGAGGCGTCGGTGGCTGACGGATCCTCGAGCAGGCGCTTGGCCTCACGCTCGACCAGGGCGGCGGGCATCAAGATGGCCGCCGCGAACTGGTTGGCTTCGATCTCCTCGTAGTCGGTGGCCGCGCTCGAGGTCTTGTCGCGAAAGTTCACCCGCACGTGATCAAGAACGAGCGGCCGGCCCTTGTGCAAGACCAGGTGCGCGACCTCGTGGGCAACCGTGAACCTTTGGCGACGGGCGGCATGAAGGTCGTTCACGCCGATGATCACCGAGTCGCCATGGCGGAAGAGCAGGCCAGATACATCCCGGTCGAGTCGTTCGCGGATGACCTGGGCGCCGCGACTGCGGGCGACCATCTCGACGTCGATCGGGATGTCGCCTTGATGCCCCGACTCGCGGAGCACCCGCTCGGCTTCCGCTTCCGCCGCCTTACGCGTCGCCATCAGCCTGCTCCTTTCGGGCTCGCCGCATGATCCGAAGGAAAGGTTCACGATCCTCGGGTGATAGGTCGCGCAGCCGTCGGTCCGGCTTGATGTCTGGCTCAGGGTGGAGCGGCGGCAGGAGATCGCACGGTTCTACGTCCAGGACACGAGCAAAATCCATGAGCAGATGAAGGGAGAGCCGTTGACGGCCGCGCTCGATGTTGGCCACCGAGGTCCGGCTCAGGCCGACGCCCTTCGAGACCTCGTCCTGACTGACCCCCTTGGCCTTGCGGGCGGCCCGCAACATGTCGCCGAACTCGGGGTAGAACGGTTCCACGGGCGCAGTATGCCACTGACATGAAGTGTGGATGGTGTGTGGACAACTTTGTGTGTATCACCAACATCCACACATCAATCAGCGTGACTTGACAGCCACGCGGCCAGCGGCGCAGATTCGACCTCGACGATCTGCCGCGCCGCGACAGCACGCCACCGCCACGAGGACCTTCGCCGTGCTGCCGCTCAACGACCACTTCGATGGCCTGCTGAAGAACCTGAACCCGCCCGAGGACCGGCAGGCCCTGGCCGAGACACTGCCGCCCATCGTCCGCGATCACATGGAGAAGTCGGACCTCCTGGAGACGGTCGAGGAGTCGCCCGTCTCCCGCCTCGCCGGCTCGTACGGCCGGCGGACCGTGTCGGGCGACATCCACGACGTCGACATCGTGGTGTTCGTCGCCGAGTCCTACCGCCGCAAGCCGGTCGAGGACGTGCTCGACGACATGACCGCGGCCCTCAAGGATCTAGAGGTCGAGGGCTACGAGAAGGGCGACGTCAAGACCAACCGCAAGCAGCGCCGGTCCTGCCACGTCGAGTTCCGCCATCCGGGCAGCGACGATCCGTCCTTCCACATCGACGTCGTCCCGGTCATCCGTCCCGGCGACGATCCGACCGCGATCCTCGACATCCCCGACCGCGAGTGGACCCGTTGGGTCCCGACCCAGCCCCTCGGTTACGGCCAGCGCCTGAGCGCCCTGAACGCCGAGTGGGACGGGGAGGTCGTGCCCGTGATCCGCGAGTTCAAGCGGATCAAGTTCCACAACTTGCCGAAGGGACGGCCGAAGTCGTACTGGTCCGAGGTGATGGTCTACCACGCCTTCGACGAAGGCCTCGTCCCGAAGACGCGCTACCTGGGCGGATCGTACAACCGGCCCGAGCGCATCCTCCAGGTGCTCCGCGCGATCCTCGCCAAGTACGGCCAGAACACCGCCGAGGGCCTCGACACGCCGTACGTCGCGGACCCATGCCTCGGCCACAACATCGCATTTGCGTGGCCCAAGGAGGACTACGTCCGCTGGGTCAAGATACTGACCGACGCGATCAACACGATCGAGGCGATCGAGAACTCGACCGATCGCGAGGCCTCGATCAAGGCCTGGCAGAACGTGTTCGGTGAGGACGTCTTCCAGGTCGATGAAGAGGAGGTCGCCGCCAGGGCGGCCCAGGCCCGGGCGATCGCCTCCAGCGCCAAGATCACCGGCGGCGTGATCGTTCCGGCGACCGACGCGGCGAAGGGGATCGTGGTGCCCACGCACCGCGCGTACGGCGATCGGTAGTGGGCTTCCAGCGGGGGATGCGGCCGATCACGATGGCCGAGCAGGAGTTCGCCATGCTCGCGCATCGCCCGGCCATCACCCGCATCCGGCGGAAGCCGTGGGTTTGGCGATGCGTCATCCGCGGCAGCCCCGGCGGGCAGGTGTACGTCATCGACATCGACGGCGGCCTCCGGTCGGGCGGCGGCGTCAAGATCTGGTGCCGCGAACCGGCGTTGGTGCCTGAGCCGGTCACGACGCGTCCGCCGCATACCTACGCGGACGGCTCCCTGTGCGTGAACGACCGCAGCCCCAGCGAGTACGAGTTCATCGCCTTCACGACGGTGCCATGGCTGTACTCGTGGCTGTTCTTCTACGACCACTGGCTCGACATGGGCGAGTGGGTCGGTCCACAGGCCGAGGGACATGAGGTCGGCGGTGGTCCCTCGGCGACCCCTGTGAAGGAGCCGCCTTCTGCGCAGAAGGCGCC
>JALZAF010000201.1 GCA_030948505.1 Chloroflexota bacterium | reverse complement strand
CTGGAGGTGAGCGCGGCGGCTGCCGGCTCGGCCGGCCGGCGACCCGCGCGAACGGCGGGTTCCAGCTCGCGGCCCCGGCTGCGACCACGGCCCCGGCCGCGTCCGCCGACGCCCTCGGTCTGCTTGTCGGGAACTTCGGTCATCGACAGGTCCTCATCGTCGCCGGCGACGCGCCGGCCCGAGCGGGAGGAGGCCTTTTCGACCTTGGCCAGGTGGGTGATGTCGGTGAACTGGTCGGCCACGTCGATCAGGTCCGACGATGTGTTGCCGCGGAAGCTGATCACCTCGACCCGGACGCCCATCTCCTGGACGGCCCGGATGGCGGGCGCAAAGTCGCCGTCGCCGGACACCACGATCGCGATGTCCAGGTTGCGCGAGGTTTTCATCATGTCGACGACCAGCTCGATGTCGAGGTTCGCCTTGACCTTGCCGTCGCCGTATTTCCGGATGTCCTTGCTGACGACCTTGTAGCCGTGCCGGGCAAGGAAGGAATGGAAGTTGCGCTGGTTCTCGTTGTCCGGATCGAGACCCGTATAGGCATACGCCCGAACCAGGTCCCGACCCGCACTTGCCGACTTCAGCAACGTGACGTAGTCGATGTCCACGCCGGCGGCCTTGGCCGCATAAAAGATGTTCGCCACGTCCACGAAGACGGCGACGTTCTTGCTCACGCTGACTCCTTGATCAGTGCTCTGGCCTGCCGCCGGCGCGATCTCGCAGCTCGGCGGGGGCCCTCATCGGGCGCGTCGTGCGGTCGCTCCGACCGCCACGACGGCCCGTTCCATGCGCGGACCTGATTCGGCAAAACCCTGCCGCTCCCAGCGGGTCCGCTCCGCGGGACCTTCCGGTCGGGCTACTTCCACGAGGGTGCAGCCCTTGTTGCTCGCCGACCGAACCAGTTCGTCGATGAGGACGAGGGCGACCTGGTCGGCGTCGTGGTCCGCGTCGACGACGAGGAAATCGACGGTTCCGACATAACCCCCGGCGCGGACCGATGGCCGGAGGGCGAGGACCGCACCTCCCACCAGCTCGCGCCGGGCCTCCGCCACGAAGATGCTCGCCTGGGGCAGGTAGACCAGTTGCCGGAGGAGGTCTCCGGCGTCCATCGGGCCCTCGACACGGTCCGCCCGGGAGGCGGTGCCACTGAGTGCCACCAGCCGGTCGATATCCGTGATGCGCGCCGTTCGGACCTGATATTCCACGCCTGCGGGTCGAACCTCGTGACGGATTGGCGACCAGAGCCCTCGATCGAGGTTCGACCGAGGCTATACGGGGGCCCGCGATCCGCTCGTCGTCGACAGGCGATCAAACGCTCGCGACGCGCGTCAGGGGTGCGGCCGACCGGATTGCATTAAGGTCGCCACTGAGTAATATACGGCATCGCTTCGGCGGCCACCTGCGCGCCGCCCGGATGCGGGACCCGTCAGCCGCGGCTCGTCCGTGCACACCGTCCGCCAACCGCCCCAGAGGAGGGCGCGGCGACCGGACGGAGGCACCTCGGGACCGGGCAGGGTCCAGCCCGGATCGGGCCAGGTGGTTTCGACCGGTGGTTTGGAGGAGACTGCATGAAACTGCACAAGGTTGGTGCGCTCGCCGCCGTCAGCATCCTGGCGTTCGCGGCGTGCAACAGCGGTGGTGGGGCATCGAGCACCCCCCGCGCCAGCGCGAGTGGGGGAACCGCCCCGTCGACCGCGCCGAGCGCGAGCACGGCGGTCACGGATCCGCTAGGTGTCGTGAACATTCCGGCCGGCGAGCCGATCCATATTGCCTACTGGGGCGTCCTGTCCGGGGCCGACCAGAGCCTCGGAACAGACTCCAAGCAGGGCGTCGTGATCGCCCTCGACGACCTCGGCAACAAGTTCAAGGGTCACGACATCCGCCTCACGACAGAGGACGGATTGTGCACCCCGGACGGTGGCGCCACCGCGGCCCAGAAGCTGGCGGCGGACAGCACCATCGTTGGGCTCATCGGCTCGTCCTGCTCGGACGAGACAGTGGGTGGCATCAAGACCCTGACCGATGCCGGCCTGACCACGATCTCGCCGTCGAACACGCGCCCGGCGCTTACGGCAGCCAACCGTGACGCCACGTATGCCGGGTACGCCAGAACGGCGCACAACGACAACGTCCAGGGCAAGGTCGCCGCGCAGTACGTCTACACCCAGCTCAAGCTCACCAAGGCCGCCACGATCCACGATGGCAGCGGCTACGCCGAGGCCCTGCAGCAGGTCTTCTCAGACGAGTTCAAGAAGCTCGGCGGGACGATCACTGCGCAGGAGGCGGTCACGAAGGGTCAGACCAACATGAAGACGGTCCTGACCACCATCGCGGCCACCAAGCCGGAGCTCATCTACTACCCGATCTTCATTGCGGAGGCGGGCTTCATCACCGCCCAGATCCCGCAGGTGCCGGGCCTCGAAAACGTCAAGACCATGGGTGCTGACGGCCACTTCTCGCCCGACTACCTCAAGGGCGCCGGCGCGGCCGCGATCGGGCACTACCTCTCGAGCCCGAACTTCGCTGCCTTCGGTTCCGGCTACGCGACCTTGCTCGAGAAGCGCAAGGCCAAGTTCGGGGGCGACCCACTCAGCGTGTTCCACGCTCACGCCTACGACGCGACGAACATGCTGTTCGCCGCGCTCGACAAGGTGACCGTGGTGAACGCCGATGGCTCCCTGACCGTCCCCAAGGGCGCGCTCCGCGCCGCCATCTTCGCGACCAAGGACTTCAAGGGCATCACGGGCACGCTGAGCTGCACCCCGACGGGTGACTGCGGCGCGCCGGTCATCGCCGTCTATCAGATCACCAAGGAGAACGTCGACTCGAAGAAGATGCCGACCGCTCCGATCTGGGCACCGCCGGCCTCCTGATCCAACCACCCACCATCTCCGCCAGGAGATGATCCACCGAGGAGGACGAGCACGGCGTCGCCGGGCTCGTCCTCTTCGTGCCTACCGTCGCCCGACGGAGACCGTCACGTGAACATACGGCGGCTTGATCGGCTCACGGACCTCGCGATCGACGGGTTCCTTGTGGCCCTGCGGGCCGTCGTTGTCGTGGTGGTCGTTGTCGGCTCCGTCCTTACCCTGATCAGCGGCAAATACACCGTTGACAACTGGTTTGGCCTCGTCGGCGATGGACTGACCCTGGGCAGCATCTACGCGATGATCGCCCTCGGGTACACGATGGTCTACGGCATCCTGCGGATGATCAACTTCGCCCACGGTGAGATCTTCATGGGCGGAGGCTTCGGGGGCTACTTCACGGCCGTCGTCCTGGCCCAGGCCGGGATACTCGGGACGAACCCCATAGCGAGCCTCGTGGCCATCGGGATCATGATCGTTGTCGCCGCGGGCGTGTCCGTCGCGCTCGCGACCGGTGTCGAACGCGTCGCCTACCGGCCTTTGCGCAATGCCCCACGGCTGGTCCCGTTGATCAGCGCGATCGGGGCGTCGTTCTTCCTCCAGTACACGTTCCGCGGGTTCTTCGGACCGGGCATCTATGCCTACCCGGACGTGCCGGTGCTGGAGGGGCCGGCACCAATCCCACTGCTCAATCTGCGCTGGGTCGACGTCCTCGTCATCGTCTCGGCGCTGCTGATGATGAGCGCGCTCTACGTGCTGGTGATGCGCTCCCGCCTGGGCAAGTCCATCCGGGCGGTTTCGGAGGACAAGGACACCGCCGCTCTGATGGGCATCGATGCCAACCGGGCGATCGTCATGACCTTCGTGATCGGCGCGGCGATGGCGGGTGCCGCGGGGGTGCTCTACGGGCTCACCTACCGGCAGATCTACTTCTTCAGCGGCTTCATCCCCGGGCTCAAGGCGTTCACCGCGGCGGTCCTCGGCGGTATCGGCAACGTCCCGGGGGCCATGATCGGAGGGCTCTTCCTGGGCATCATCGAGGCGGTTGGCCCGACTCTGTTCCTGAGCGGATTCGGGGTCCCGTCGCCGAACCAGCTGAAGGATGTCGTCGCCTTCACGATGCTCGTCCTCGTCCTCGTCTTCCGACCCACCGGCATCCTCGGCGCACGTGCGGAGGGTGCTCGGGCATGACCGCAGCGACAGACGTCACGACCCCGAGGGAGCGCCGGGGAGCCGCGTCACCCGGCTTGCGCCGCCTCCTGCGCGTGGGGGGCCTGGGCAGCCTGGTGGCCCTCTACGTCTGCCTCGTCGGCCTCGTCCCGGTGTTCCACACGCGGCCGCTCGTCGTGGGGATCGTCAGCCTGGGACAGGCGTCGTTGCTCGTGGCATTCGGGGCCACCGGTTTCGCCGCCGCCCGGCCATACCTGTCGTCGACCCGAGCCTCGATGCTTCTCTGGGGCGCCGCCGCGGGAGCACTCGCCGGCATCCTTCCGGCGCTGCTCGTGGTGCTCGGGTCCGTAGTCGACATCCGCTCGGTCTTCCTCAACGCATCACCCGACCTGTACACGGAGCTGACGCTGGGTATCGGCACCGCG
>JALZAF010000196.1 GCA_030948505.1 Chloroflexota bacterium | reverse complement strand
GCCCGGGCGAGGTCACTCGCCGCTGCGCGGCGGCGAACGACAGCTCCGTCACGATCGATAGTCCCGCGACCAGGACCACGCCCGCGAAGAGCATCGCGTCGTCCGATTGGGCGATTGCCTCGACGATGTAGCGCCCGAGGCCAGGTCCGCCGAAGATCGCGCCCAATGTCGCGGTCGCGACGATCTGAACGGCTCCCGAGCGGATCCCGCCGGCCACAATGGGCAATGCGACGGGGATCTCGACGTCGGTTAGGATCTGCCGCTCGCGCATCCCGACCCCCCGAGCGGATTCGACGAGGTCGCGGTCCACCCCGGCGATGCCCGAGTAGGCGTTGACGAGGATGGGCGGCGCCGCGAGAACGACCATCGCGATGACCGTTGGATAGATCTTGAACCCCGCCTGCGGGTCGATGGCGGCGGTCACCGGCAGGACGAGGCCCATGACGGCGAGTGACGGAATGGCCCGACCGAGGTTTGCCAGATTCACGGCGAGCCGTGCGCCCCGTCCCGTGTGCCCAATCCACAGGCCGAGGGGCAGGGCGATGGCAATGGCGATGGCGAGCGAGGCAGCGGAGAGCCCGACGTGCTCGAGGAGCCGGGTGGGGATGCCGGCGCGTCCCTGCCAGTGGGCGGGATCCGCAAGCCAGCCGATCGTCGCGGTGATGAGGTCCATCAGGCGGCCCCCGCGTTAGCGGCCGGGCGCGGCTCGACAGGCCGTTGCACCGGGGACGTCCAGGGCGTAAGGCGTCGCTGGACCTGGACGAGCACGAGGTCGACGCCGATGGCGAGGAGGACCGAGGGCAGCGCGCCGGCAAAGATCTCCGTCGGAAAGCTTCGCCGAAGCCCCTCGAAGATGAAGAAGCCCAGCCCGCCGAAGCGGTCGCCCAGGATGCCCGTGATCGTCACCAGGCCGATGGTCGACACGCTGGCAACGCGGACACCCGCCATGATCAGCGGGATGGCGAGCGGAAGCTCGACTTGCCACAGCCGGCGTTCGCCCGTGTAGCCCATTCCGTCCGCCGATTCGAGCACCTCGGCGGGCACCGAGTCGAAGCCGGCAACGATGTTCCGGATGAAGATCAGCAGGGTGTACAGCACGAGCGGGACCTCGGCGGTCAGGATCGACAGCCCAGTGATCGCGACGAGCGCCCCGAACAAGGCGAGGCTCGGAATCGTGTAGAGGATTCCGGCAATCGCCGCGATGGGGGGATAGATCGCTCGGCGGCGGACGGACCACACCGCGAGCACGAACGAGATGGCGAATCCCACTCCGACAGCGATCGCAGCCAGGTACAGGTGCTGCAAGATGCGTGCGGCGAGATCATCGAGATGATCGGCGATCCAGGCCCAGTCCACTACGCCTCGATCTCCACGGGCACGGCCGTGAATCGACCGTCGCCGGCCGTCTCGCGCATCCGCTCGGCGATGACGTCGACGGTCAGCAGGCCGAGGACGGCCCCGCGCCGATCGACGACGATGCCTGCCTGGACGTCCGCGTCGAGGAGCATCGACAGGGCGTCCTTGAGTGTCGTGCGGCGGTCGAGCAGTGGAGACATGGAGATCGCCAGGGATTCGTCGATGGCTCCTGACGGCGGAAGCGCCTTCTCGTCGATCCAGCCGATAGGCCTGTCCTCCTTGTCGACGAGGAGCAGGTAGCGGAGTGGATCGGCCCGGGCGCGGCGGCGTGCTTCGCTGGCATCGTCGCCCGGGTGGGCGGTCACCACAGGCAGCAGCTCGATGTCCCCTACGCGGCTCAGGGACAATCGCTTGAGGCCGCGGTCCGCACCAACGAAGCGGGCCACGAACTCCGAGGCGGGGTTGGCCAGGATCTCGTCCGGCGGACCGAACTGGGCGAGGTGCCCGCCCACCTGCAGGACCGCGACGAGGTCGCCCATCTTGATGGCCTCATCGATGTCATGGGTAACGAACAGGATCGTCTTGGCCAGGTCCTCCTGCAGGCGCAGGAACTCATTCTGCAGCCGCTCCCGAACGATGGGGTCGACCGCCCCGAAAGGCTCGTCCATGAGCATGATCGGGGGGTCCGCGGCGAGTGCCCGGGCGACGCCGACGCGCTGCCGCTCGCCACCCGAAAGCTGCGCCGGGTAGCGATCCCGATAGACGGCCGGGTCGAGGCCGACCAGCGACAGGAGCTCGTCGGCTCGCGCGCGCAACCGTGGCCGGGGCCAGCCCAACAGCCGCGGCACCGTGGCCACGTTTTCGCCGATCGTCTGGTGCGGGAACAGCCCGACCTGCTGAATGACGTAGCCGATGCTTCGTCGCAGCTCGGTCACGTCGCGCGTCGCAGCGTCCACGCCGTCGATGAGGATCTGGCCGGAGGTGGGCTCGATGAGCCGGTTGACCATCTTGAGGCTGGTCGTCTTGCCGCAGCCCGATGGACCCACCAGGACGCAGATCTTGCCCGCCGGCACGGTCAGCGAGAGGTCGTTGACGGCGCCCGGCGTGTTCTTCGCCCGTGGGTCGTAGCGCTTCGTGACGTGCCGGAATTCGACCGTCGCGGCACGTGAACTCCGCTCAGGCAAAGGGCTGGACTCCTAGGGGCCGTGCAACAAATCGCCCGATGGCTTAACGATGACCGACATCGAGTGATCGCGTCGAGGGCGGGCGTGCCCAATAAAAGCCGTATTGCCTAGGTGTGTAACATGATTGTTGACGTGGGAGCCGCGTCCACCGCAAAACCGAGCGCGCGCAGCGAGGTGAGTGGAATGAAGCGGAAAATAGGAAACTTGGTGACCGCGGTGGCAATGGTTGGGGCGCTGATGGGAATCTGGGCGATGCCCGCTTCTGCTTCTTGCTCCAGTACCTCTATCACCATCTACGTTAACAACCCACCCGGCGGAGGCAGCGCCACATTTTGCTCGTCTGTTTCGAACTTGGCTAATGTCCCGGGCCCATGCAACTTCGGAACAAGCTGGAACGACTGCGTCTCGAGCGTGAAGGTGACATTGGGCCAAACGTGGTGCCTAAAGCTCTACGCTGACTCTGGCTACCACAACCTGATGCTGCCGGCGATTTGGGGGCCAGAAACAAATGTGGTCCACTCCACTGATTGGCCCGTGAACGACGAGTTGACTTCCTTCCTGTTCTACCAAAAGAGCCCACCGACTCCGGCCGGTAACTGCTGAATCCCTCGGGGCCGCAAATCTCTCCGGCTCCCGGAATCCCGCGATCGCATCCTCCGGCCCCGGGGGATGCGATCCGAATCATGGGACCTTAGCGGGTTCTCATGGCTTGCAGGAGCCCGGACTGTGCATCCTCAGCGGCGGAGGTAGTCGGGCAGCTCCGGCTCGGGGCCGCGCCAGCGTTCGAACTCCTCGGTGGCGAAGCGACCGAAGTGATTCATGAAGTGAGCACCCATGCCGCGCAGGACACCGACCGCGGTTCGAATCTGGGCCTCGTCGTTGGACCGAACAGACACGACCGAATGGCCGCCGCGGATGGCCGCCTCATACCACGCGAAATCCGGCATCTGGTCCATCAGCGTGAACTCGAGCGCGCGCCGAGCGCGAGCCAGCGGCCCGTGCCGAGCACCCGTGCCGTCGAACGCGTCGGCGGCGGTGTCGCCGCGCAGGATCTCGATGCGCGCCGGTTCGATGCCGGCCGCGACGAGCGCCTCCATGGCGCGGGCAGCCGAGCCCGGCTCGTCGAGGACGGCGTACAACCGCCCGCGCGGGTACTTGACGAACTGGCGCGTCACGGCGCGGGAGAGATCAGCCCGCGCGGGCCGCGACCCCACGTTCGACCAGCGGCTTGACCTCGCCGATCAGCCGCTCCAGGGTCTCCGTGTCATATGGCGCGGGCTGCTCTGAGATCACCGTGTGGAAGCCAAGCTCAACGTACGGCGCCAGGCGGTCTGCCAGCTGTTCGGCGGTGCCGTTCCAGAAGGTCGAGTCGCCCTCGACCCGCGCCGGCGCCGTCCGGTTGTGGTCCATCGCGGCCTTCCAGACGCGGATCGCCTCGGCCTCCGAATCGCGAATGGTCGCCTTGATGCCAAGGGTCATCTCGATGGCGGCCGGATCGCGACCCACGTCGGCGCAGTGCTGGCGCAGGACCTCGACCTTGTGCTTCATGGTGTCGATGGGCCCCATGCCGTTCCACAGGTCCGCGTATTTGGCGACGGTTCGCAGCGTCTTCTTCTCGCCGCCACCGCCGATCATGATCGGCAGGTGCTTCTGGACCGGCAGGGGCTGGTGGCGCAGGTCCTTGAACTGATAGCGACCCGTCCCGTCGGACGTGACGCTCTCGCCGTCGAGCACACGACGCGCCGCGGACACCGCCTCGTCGAGCCAGTTGAGCCTCTCGCCCGGGCTGGCCCCGAACTCGAGGCCGTGAGCCGCGTGCTCCAGCTCGAACCACGCACCGCCCAGACCAAGGATCGCCCGCCCGCCGGAGACGTGATCGAGGGTTGAGGCAATCTTCGCCACGAGGCCCGGGTTGCGGAAGGTGTTGGCCCCGACGAGCAGGCCCAGGCGAATCTTGTCCGTCTGGCCGGCCACGCCCGCCAGGCTCGTCCAGCCCTCGAAGATCGGCTGGTACGGGTCGCCGAAGATGGCGTACAGGTGGTCCCACGCCCACAGGTGGTCGTAGCCCAGCCGGTCGAGGCGCTTGGCCGCCGCGAGGTAGTCCGGCCAGGTCGTGGCCTGGTTCCACAACAGGATCCCGAGCTTCAAGTCCGTCATCGCTTCCTCCATCGTGCCGCGACAGTATCGGTCGGACGGCGGAGGCGTGCGCTGGGACGCGCTCGGTGGCCGCTGTCGGCCCGTTCGGCAGGCGCCAATGCCGTCGTCGGCGCCCCTGGCGGGCGCGGATGCCCTCGTCAGCGCCCGTGGCGGGCGCGGATGCCCTCAGCGCCGTGGCGGGCGCGAATGCCCTCGTCAGCGCCCGTGGCGGGCGCGGATGCCCTCGTCAGCGC
>JALZAF010000148.1 GCA_030948505.1 Chloroflexota bacterium | reverse complement strand
GCTTCGTGGCCTACCTGCAGCTGCTTCAGCCGATGGAAGGCGAGACGGCCGAGGAGATCGACGTGCGGGTCGAGATCGAAACCGAAGCTCCGGGCGAGACCGCCGAAGCGCCGGGCGAGGCCTCGGGTTCGCCGCGCGAGGCCAGCTCGCCACCCCAGGCCGGCTCGTCGCCCGAGGCTGCCGGCGCACCAGCAGAGGGAAGCTCGGCCTCCGCTCCTCCGCCCGTGGAGGGCGAGGAAGAGGCGGAGGACCCCGGCCGTGAGGCCCAGCTCGAGGAAGCGGCCCGCCGGCTCATCATCCCGGAGGACCCCACCATCCTGTCCTACCTGCTCAGCGGAATCATCCAGGTGGACGCGGCGGGCCGGCAGCGCCTGCTGGAGGCGGACACCACGGAGAAGCGCCTGGCGGCCCTGGACGGGCTGATCGAGCGGGAGCTGTGGATGCTCCGTCGCCGCCTCCGGTTCTTCGGCCCGGACGGTCGTGTCGACGCCGTTCGCCGCAACTGACGGAGGCCAGATGCGCACGATCCTGCTGTGGATGGCCGGCAACCGATGGCTGCGCGAACATCTGCCCCGG
The DNA here is from genome assembly GCA_030948505.1 of Chloroflexota bacterium. Classification (GTDB taxonomy): domain Bacteria; phylum Chloroflexota; class Limnocylindria; order Limnocylindrales; family CSP1-4; genus JACDAV01. The sequence continues at coordinate 5,843 of JALZAF010000148.1, read as the reverse complement.
CTGTGGTTCGCCCGCCGCGCGGTGCGCCGGTTCATGCCCGGTGAGGACGTCGACGCCGCGCTGGCCGCGGGAGCGGGCTTCGAGCGCGAGGGCATCGCCACCCTGTACACGCGGCTGGGCGAGAACCTGGCCAACCTGGCCGAGGCGGACGAGGTCGCGGACCACTACGTGGGCCTGATCGAGCGGATCGCACAGTCCGGGATGCACGGCGAGGTGTCGGTCAAGCTGACGCAGCTGGGCCTGGACCTCGACGTCGAGCGGACGTTCACCCATGCCTCGCGGCTGGCCGCCGCGGCCGCCGCCCATGGCGCGGTGTTCTGGATCGACATGGAAGGCAGCGCCTACACGGAGGCGACGGTCGCCTTCTATGAGCGGCTCAAGGCCGTCCATCCGAACGTGGGCCTGTGCCTCCAGGCGTACCTGCGGCGAACCGCTGCGGACGTCGACCGGCTGCTGCCCCTCGAGCCGGCCATCCGGCTCGTCAAGGGAGCCTACGCGGAGCCAGCGGCGATCGCCCATCGATCGAAGCCCGAAGTCGACGCGAATTACGTGGCCCTGGCGGTCGCGATGCTCGAGGCAAAGGCTCGTGGGTCAACGGTGAGCATCGGCCTGGGAACCCATGACGTCGGCCTCATCCGGCAGATCGCCGAGCGTGCAGCGGCGCTGCGCCTCGACCGGCGAGCCGCCTTCGAAGTCCAGATGCTGTACGGCGTCCGGGAGGATCAGCAACGCCGGCTCGCAGCCGAGGGCTATGCGGTCCGCGACCTGATCGCCTACGGCGAGCACTGGTATCCGTGGTACATGCGGCGCCTGGCAGAACGGCCGGCGAACATCGTCTTCGCCCTGCGCCAGATCGTCGGCTAGGCGGCGGCTAGCGGAACTTGTTCCGGGCTGCGGGTGCGGTCCGGCACGGAGCCGCCTGCCGCGGGGAAGTGCGGACTACTTCGTTCTAGGGATGACGGTGGGGTGGTAGTCGGGGCCCCTTCCGCAGTCCATCGTTCGACCGTGCACCTCCCCGTCGAGCTATTGGCGCCTGCGGTCAGCCTGGGCATCGCCGCCGCCCTGGGCGCGGTCCTGTTCCTGCTCTGGCGCCACGGCACGCGGTTGCGGGCTGCGGTCGCCGAGCGTGGGGCGCATCGCCTGGAGCATGCACTGCGTGAAACGCACCAGCTGCAGGCCGTCGTCAACGGCACGACGGACGCGATCTTCCTGAAGGACCTCAACCGGACGTTCGTCGTCGCAAACGAGGCGACAGCCCAATTCCTGGGTCACCCGGTCAGTGAGATTCTGGGACGGACCGCGCAGCAGCTGCTGCCACGGAGCGCCGCGGACGAGTTCGACGCGGCGGTGGTAGCGGCCATCGCCGACGGCGTTCCCGTCACCCGTGAGCAGGAGATCACGCTCGGCGCCGCGCGAAAGGTGTGGCAGACGACCCTTGGTCCGTACCGCAACGAGGCCGGCCAGGTCGTTGGCGTCTTCGGCGTGGCCCGAGACGTCACCGTCCAGCGAACAGGCGAGGAGTCGCTGGCACGCAGCCAGGCCCTGCTGGCAGCGGCCGAAACGATTGCCAACCTGGGCAGCTACGAAGTCGAGCTGGGGACGGGCATCGTGCGCTGGTCCAGGCAGCTGCAGCGGATGGCACAGCTGGAGCCGAATGACCGCGAGCTGACCTACGAGCGTTTCCTGGACATCGTTCATCCCGACGACCGAAGCCGGGTGGCGGCGACGATCGAGGGCGCGATCGGGCGCGGGGCTGACCACGCGTACGAGTTCCGCGTCCCGCGGGCGGATGGCACGGAGCGTGTCCTGAGCTGCCAGGCGCGGATCGTCAGCGGCCCGGACGGCAGGCCCGTGCGCATCTTCGGGACCGCCCAGGACGTGACCGACACGAGGCGTCTGGAGAACGAATTCCTGCAGGCCCAGAAGATGGAGGCTGTCGGTCAGCTGGCCGGTGGGGTGGCCCACGACTTCAACAACGCCCTCACGGCCATCCTGGGTTACAGCCAGATCCTGCGCGCCAGCATGGCGGAGGGCCCGGAGGCGGAGTGGGTCGACCAGATTGACGGTGCCGCGCGGCACGCCGCCGGGTTGACCCGCCAGCTCCTGGCCTTCAGCCGGCGCCAGATCCTCCAGCCCAAGGTGCTCGATATCGCGCGGCTCGTCGAGGAGGTCGCGCCGATGATCCGGCGGCTGATCGGCGAGGACGTCAACCTCGTGGTCAGTGCGGAGCCGGACACGGGTCGTGTCCGGGCCGACCCGGGCCAGCTCCAGCAGGTCCTCGTGAACCTTGCCGTCAATGCGCGCGATGCGATGCCGCAGGGCGGCCGGCTCAGGATCTCACTATCGAACGCGGACCCCGATGCGCAGGGTCCGGACGGCGCCCTGGGTCCGTGGATCTGCCTGACCGTCGACGACACCGGTGAAGGCATGGACGACTCGACGAAGGCCCGCGTGTTCGAGCCGTTCTTCACGACCAAGGACGTCGGCAAGGGCACAGGCCTGGGGTTGGCGATGGTCCATGGTTTCGTGACCCAGTCGGGCGGCCACATCTCCTTCGACAGCGAGCGCGGGCGAGGCACCCGATTCCGGATCCTGCTGCCGCGCATCGAGGCTCAGGCCGAGCCGGCCAGGGTCGCCGCCACCGAGCCGCCCAGAGTCGCGGCGGTGGGTCTGATCCTGCTGGTCGAGGACGATCCGATGGTCCGCGAGCTGACCCGATTGATCCTCGAGACAAACGGCTATGGCGTCGTCGAGGCGACGAACGGCGACGAAGCCATCGCCGCTCTGGACCGGCTGGCCGGGATCGATCTCATCATCAGCGATGTCGTGATGCCGGGAGCGGGCGGCGGGGAGCTGGCCGAAGCCATGAAGTCGCGGGGCTATGACATTCCGATCGTCTTCATCTCCGGCTATCCCCGCGACGCCGTCGTGGCCAAGGGGATCACCGATCTCGAGTTCACCTACCTGGCCAAGCCATTCAGCCCATCGCAGTTGCTTTCGACGGTGCGGGAAAAGCTCGCCGCGGCGCGGCCCAGAGTCCCGGTCGGATCGGGGCAGGGTTCCCGAAGGACGCGCAGCGATGTAACGATCGCCGCGACCCGGTGAGGCAATCGCGCGGACCGGCGGATCGCTGATCGGCGCTCGAAGCGTCGCGTCTCGCGCTACTCGCTGAACCGCTCTTCCTTCCACGGATCGGCGTCGTTGTTGTAGCCGTAGCGCTCCCAGAAGCCGAGCTGATCGTGGTCGAGGAACTCCAGGCCGCGGATCCACTTGGCGCTCTTCCAGAAGTAGCGCTTGGGGACCAGCAGCCGGAGCGGGTAGCCATGCTCCAGCTCGAGGGGCTGCCCGCCAAACGTGTCGGCCAGCATGACATCGTCGTCGTCGAGCACGGTGAACGGCAGGTTGGCCGTGTAGCCCTGCTCCGAGTGGGCGACCACGTGGGTCGCCGAAGGTCGGACCCCCGCGGCGCGCAAGATCTCCTGGATCGGCACGCCCTCCCAGACCGTGTCCAGCTTCGACCAGCGGGTCACGCAGTGGATGTCCGTGTTGACGGTCTTGCGCGGCAGCGCCTTGAACTGGTCCCAGGTCAGGCTGAACGGGGAGTCGACCTCGCCCCAGACGCGGAAATTCCAGGTGGCGAGGTCCGTGTGGGGGACGGAGCCGTAGTGGAGGACCGGGAACTTGTCCGTCTTGTACTGCCCCGGCGGGATGCGGGCGGCGACGGCTGGATCCTTCTCCGCCGTGCCGAAGAGGCGCTCGAACATGGTTGACTCCGTGACGACTGCCGTCGGTACGATCGTGCCACGATAGCGGCGGAACGTGACGTGGGCGTGACCGCATGCTTACGGTAAGCTGCCGCGCGTGGATTCACCCAGCCCGAAGTCGCGGACGAGCGCGCCCCGAACCCCGGCCGTCGCGAACGCCCTTGCCCCCGCCGCCGCCCCCACCAGCGTCATCGTGGTCATGCCCGCCTACAACGCGGCGCGGACCCTGGAGCGGACCTACGAGGACATTCCACACGACCTCGTCGACAGGATCATCCTGGTCGACGACGTGTCGCGCGACGAGACGGTGGACGTCGCCCGCCAGCTGGGCCTGGATGTCATCGTCCATCGCCAGAACCGCGGCTATGGCGGCAACCAGAAGACCTGCTACGACGCCGCCCTCGAAGCGGGTGCGCAGGTCGTGGTCATGCTCCATCCCGACTATCAGTACGACGCCGCCCGCATCCCCGCGCTCATCGCGCCGATCCTGGCCGGCGAGAAGGACCTCATGCTGGGCTCTCGCTTCCTTGGCGACCCGCTGGCCGGCGGCATGCCCCGCTGGAAGTACGTCAGCAACCGCTTCCTGACGGGGCTCGAGAACTTCGCCTTCGGGCTCCACCTGTCCGAGTACCACACCGGCCTGCGCGCCTACAGCCGGCGGTTGCTGGAGACGATCCCTTACCACCTCAACAGTGACGACTTCGTGTTCGACCAGGAGCTGATCGCCCAGGTCGTCGCGGCGGGCGGGTTCCACATCGGCGAGATCGGCGTGCCGACGCGCTATTTCGAGGAGGCCAGCTCGGTCGGCTTCAAGCGCAGCGTCGTGTACGGGCTGTCCACTCTCCGCGTCGTTGGTCGCTACCTGCTCCACCGCCTGCGCGTGCGGCGCTCGCGCAAGCTCGTGGCCCGCCGGCCAGGCCCCTGACGGCGGCCGCGTGCTCATCACCCCTCGCTCGGCCGTCCGGGCGGTCGTCGGAATTGCCGTCTCCGTCATCGCCCTCGTGCTGGTGTTCGGTTCGGTGGACCTGTCCGCAACAGCGGCCGTGCTGGGCAAAGCTGCCCCTGGCTGGGTGGCCCTCATGGCGATCTTCCTCACGGTCGACCTCGTCCTTCGTGCGCTGCGCTGGAAGCGCCTGCTGGCGCCGATCAAGGACGTCCCGTTCCGGGCGACGTTCGGCTATCTGCTGATCGGCTATCTGGCCAACAACGTCCTGCCGGCGAGACTCGGCGAGCTCGTTCGCTGTCACTACCTGGGCGACCGCGAAGGGATCAGCCGCGCCACGGCCCTGGGGACCGTGGTCGTCGAACGCGTCATCGACATCATGGTCGTCGTCGCCATCGCCGCGGCCGCGATCGTCGTCCTGAGCGTGCGCGGCATCGTCGCCAGTGCCGTGCTGGTGGGCGTGGCGATCGGCGTGCTGCTGGCGGTTGGCCTGGGCCTGGGGGTCGTCGCTCACCGGCTGCCCGGCGCGGAGCGCATCGCGGCTGCCGCGGAGCGTTGGCCCCGGGTGCACGAGGTCGCCGGCAAGTTGCGGGCCGGCCTGTCCGTCGCGGGGCGCCCCCGCACCCTGGCCGAGGCGCTCGGCCTGACCATCGTGGCCTGGAGCGCGACCCTGCTCGGGTTCGCGGCGGCCGGTCAGGCGGTCGGAGTACAGCTCACGATCGGCCAGGCGTCGCTGCTGGCCTCGGGGGTCGCGCTGGCCGCAGCCATCCCCTCAGGACCGGCGTCGCTTGGCACCTTCGAGCTGGCGGCCGTGCGAATCGGGGGCGCGCTTGGCGTCGCAGCCGCGCCCGCGTTCGCGATCGCCCTCCTCGTCCATGCCACGATCCTGGTCATCACGTCGATCGGCGGCGGCGCGGCACTCATCCGGCTGGGCTGGCGCAGGGACGCGGTGGCGGAACCCGTTACGACGGGATAGGTCGAGGCGAGAGGATCGGGGCCGGACTGGTCGTGTCGTCCACGATCGGATCCCAGGGCTCGAAGAGCAGCGCCGCAGCGGTCTCGCGGCGGACGCGCAGGAATTCGAGCCGATACTGCTCGTACATCTCGTGCACCTGCCCTGCCGCGCGGCTATGGGC
>JALZAF010000120.1 GCA_030948505.1 Chloroflexota bacterium | reverse complement strand
AGGATCCCCTCCAGGCGGGTCAGGCCGCGCTGGCCCGCCACGCCTGGCCAGAGGCGTTCGAGCAACTGTCACGGGCGGACCGCGAAAGCCAGCTTTCTGGAGCCGACCTCGAATCCCTCTCTCTGGCTGCCTTCTTTGCCGCCCACGGAGACGTCGACCTCGCGACCAAGGAGCGCGCCTTCAAGGCCTACGAGGTGGAGAAGAACGACATTCGGGCGGCCTTTGTGGCGATCCAGGTTGCCCGCGCTTATGCCTATGCGGGGAAGTATTCGATCGCGTCGGGCTGGCAGCGCCGTGCGGAGCAGCTCATCGGCACCGAGGGCGATACGTACGTCCATGGGCACCTGGCCCTGATCGAGAGCGAAATCGCCGGCTACACGGGCAACGTCGACCTGGCCTTCAGCCTCGCTGAGCGTGCGGTGGCGATCGGCAGGGGCGCCGCCGACGCTGACTTGACGGCCTACGCCTTGACGAATCTCGGTGGGCTGAAGATCGCCTCGGGCGCACCCCTGGACGGTTTCGCGCTGATGGAGGAGGCCTCGTTTGCCGCCGTCAACGACGAGCTGTCACCGTTCATCAGCGGCATGACGGCTTGCCGCCTCATCGGCGCCTGCCGCGACCTCACCGACTACCGCCGAGCGACCGAGTGGATCGAGGCGACAGAGCGGTATTGCGACCGACAGTCGCTCTCTGGGTTCCCCGGAGTGTGCCGGGTCCACCGCGCCGAGGTAACGGCAGTTGGAGGCGCCTGGGACAAGGCGGAGCAGGATCTCGAGCGGGCGACGATCGAGCTCGGCGCCTACAACGCCACGCCGCCCCAGGCAGACGGGTTCTACGCGATGGGCGACATCCGCCGGCTCAGGGGCGACTTCGAAGGCGCCGAGGCGGCGCTCCGCGAGGCCCACGCCCGGGGCAAATCACCGCAACCGGCGCTGGCCCTCGTTCGGCTGGGCGAAGGCAAGATCAAGGCCGCCGCCAGCGCGATCAACGCGGCCGTCGCCGACCAAACCTGGGATCGCTGGGCGCGGGCGCGGCTCCTCCCTGCCCAGGTGGAGATCGCCATCGCAGCCGGCGACCTGGGGCGGGCCAGGACCGCAGCCGAAGAGCTCGCCGGGATCGTCGTCGGGTATCCGTCGCCGGCGCTCGAGGCCGGCCGGCGTGTGGCCCTGGGTCGGGTGCTCCTGGCGGAGGGGGACGCGGCGGGGGCGGCTCCGGAGCTCCGCGCCGGCATCAAGAGCTGGCGGGAGGTCGGTGCGCCGTACGAGATTGCACGGGCGAGGGCCGTCCTGTCGCGTGCGCTGCGCGCGACCGAGGACGAGGATGACGCCGATCTCGAGCTCCATGCGGCCCTCGACGAGTTCCAGCGGCTGGGCGCCAGGGTTGACGCCGAGGCAGCTGAACGCGAAATTCGGGCGGCCGAGGATCGCAGGACTGGCCCAGTCAGCACGAAGAAGACCTTCATGTTCACCGACATCGTCGGCTCCACGAACCTGGCCGAGGCGCTCGGCGACCAGGCCTGGGAGCGACTCCTGCGCTGGCACGACGACGCGCTCCGCAAGCTCGTCGCCGGTGGGGGAGGGGAGATCGTCAACTCCACCGGCGATGGCTTCTTCGCGGCCTTCGAATCGGCCCGATCTGGAGTCGCCTGTGCGATCTCGATCCAGCGCGCTCTGCTCGAACACCGCACCAGCACTGGCTTCGCTCTGCCCGTCCGAATCGGCCTGCACACGGCCGAAGCCAACCGACGGGGGACCGATTACAGCGGCAAGGGCGTCCACGTCGCGGCCCGGGTCGCCGCCCTCGCCGGAGGCGGGGAGATCCTGGCTACGGCCGCGACGCTGGCCGAGGCCGGGGACGTTTCAGCGTCGGAGCCAAGGTCGGCGCCTGTCAAGGGCGTGACTGTGCCGCTAAGCGTGGCGACGATCTCCTGGAATTAGGTCGTTGCCGATCAACGCCTCGGTGGCTGCGTCCGCGATGCCGCCGAAGTAGCGATCGAGGACCTGCACGAAGACCGGCTCCTCGGGCGCGGCTCGCTGGAACAGCGTCATTGACGACCGGAGCTTCACGGCATCGATCGGACCGAAGATGTCCTCGGCTGCTCGAGCGTTCGCGGTGAGCACGGCGGATGCGCACTCCCGCAGACGCGCGCCCAGAACAGGGTCAGCGAGGTAGGCGCGCGCCCCGTCGAGCGAGGTGATCGCGAAGCGCCGGGACACTGCACTCCGCCCCAGCCCGGCGATCTGCGGGAAGATGAACCACATCCAGTGGCTCGCCTTGCGCTCGCGCCTGAGCTCGTCGAGCGCGCCCGCGTAAACGCCCGCCTGCGCGGCGATGAACCGGTCGAGGTCGTATCTATGGGCATCCACTTGGGCTACGCCCGCGCGTAGCCGAGGTAGATCGCTCCGGATTGGAACTTCCTGGTTTCCGTCGCCCGGAGGCGAATCGACGTCTCGAGCCGGGGGAAGAACGGCGTGCCGGCGCCGAGGATGACCGGGTGGATGACAAGGCGATACTCGTCGACGAGGCCACGCCGAATGAACGCCGAGGCGAGCGTCGCGCCACCAACCTCGAGGTCGCCGGCGAACTCCGTCTTGAGCCGCGCGAGCTCCTCGCCGATATCGCCTCTCGCGAGCCGGCTGTTCCAGCTTACGGAGGCGAGGCTCGATGAAAAGACGATCTTCGGCTTCTCGTTCCAGATCCGGCCGAACTCGAGCATCGGCTTGGTCGCCGCCGGGTCGGCCGCCGCCGTGGGCCAGTACGCGGCCATCGTCTCGTACAGCCGCCGGCCGTAGAGGAACGCAGCCGCCTCGCGCGCCTGATCGTTGAACCAGGTATGCAGCTCGTCGTCGACACTGGTCCAGTCGAGACCGCGGTCAGGCGTCTCGATGTAGCCGTCGAGCGACACATTCATCAAATAGATCAGCTTGCTCATTCGCCTGCTATGGTCGTCCTATGAGCGATTCCATGCTGGGCGACGCCTTCGGCCATCACGTGTGGGCGACGCTACGCGTGATCGATGCATGCATCGCACTCAGCCCAGGGCAGCTGGAGACGACAGTCCCCGGCACGTACGGCTCGATCCTGGCGACGGTGCGGCACCTCGTCGGGGGCGACGCCTGGTATCTGGAAACCCTGACTCAAAACCGCGTGCCGGGCATCGACGAGGATCAGATGGATCTCCCGGACCTGCGGGTCGCCATGGAGCGCAACGGAACGACCTGGAAGCAAGTCCTGGCCGAAGACCCTCATCCCGAGACTCTCTACGTTCCTCGCGGTAGCGACGGCTTCGAGACCCGCGCCCCGGTGAGCATCCGGCTCGCACAGGCCCTGCATCACGGTACCGACCATCGGAGCCAGATCTGCACCGCCCTGACGACGCTAGGCCTGGAGCCGCCGCCCATCGATGTGTGGGATTACGGCGTTCAGAACGGTCGCGTGACGGAAAACCCGCCGACGTCCTGATGACCTCCAGTTGCGACGTGAAGCTCAGCGATGGGCGGGTTCTCCGGACCTACGACAGCGGCGAACAATCTGCCCCAGAGCCGATAGCCCTCCTCTGGCACCACGGCTCACCGCAGACCGGCGCTCCTCTCGAGCCCCTCCTGTCGGCCGCGGCAAAGCGCGGCATTCGGCTCATTTCCTATGCCCGACCGAGCTACGGCGGTTCCAGCCCGCATCCGGGCCGGAACGTTGCCTCGGCGGCGGCAGACGTGGCCGCGCTCATGGATGCGCTTGGCATCGCACGGTTCGCCGTGATGGGCGCATCGGGCGGCGGTCCGCACGCTCTCGCGTGTGCGGCGCTCATGCCGGATCGGGTAACCGCTGCGGTCTGTGTCGCAAGTCTGGCGCCGTTCGCGGACCGCTTCGACTGGTCCACCGGCATGGTGTCTGACGCGGGGTTGCGGGCCGCAGCCAACGGACGAGAGGCACGGGCTCGCCTCGCGGAAGCGGAGGAATTCGATCCGAACAGCTTCACCGCCGCGGACTGGGCAGCGCTCAAGGGCCCGTGGGCATCCTTGGGCGCTGACGCGGAGCGCGCGGGCGCTGCCGGTCCGGACGGGTTGATCGACGACGACGTGGCCTTCGCCTCTCCGTGGGGCTTCGACCTCGCGCAGATCAATGCCCCCGTCCTGCTCGTGCAGGGAGGCCAGGATCGAGTCGTGCCGGCCGCGCATGCCGATTGGCTGCTGCGGGAGGTTCGGTCGTCGGAGCTGTGGCTCCGCCCGAACGACGGCCACATCTCGGTCCATAACGCCGTCCCCGTTGCCATGGACTGGTTGCGCGCCCGGGATGAGCTGCTGGAGCCGCGAACATCGGCACGATGAAGGCCGCCGTCCGCGATCGGTACGGCCCGCCGGACGTGGTCGAGGTCAGGGACGTTGACCGACCGACGCCCACCCAGGACCAGGTCCTCGTTCGTGTCCATGCGGCATCAGTCAACCGAGCCGACCTCGACGGCCTCTATCCCCGCTGGCAGCTCACGCGCCTGTTCTTCGGCCTGCGCAAGCCCAGGACACCGCGCCTCGGTCTCGATGTCGCCGGCGTCGTCGAGTCCGTTGGACCGGCGGTAACGCGGTTCAAATCGGGCGATCGCGTCTTCGCCGACCTGTTCGCCTTCGGCATGGGCGCGTTCGCTGAGTACGCGTGTGCCCGCGAAAAGGCATTCCTGCCAATCCCCACCAGCATGTCATTCGAGGATGCGGCAACGCTCCCGCACTCGGCGGTGCTCGCGATCCAGGGACTTCGGCACGGAGACCGAACGGTGGGCTCGGGCGACAAGCTCCTCGTCGTCGGCGCGTCGGGCAACGTGGGCCCGTTTGTCGTCCAGATCGCGAAATCGAGGGGCGCCGATGTCACCGGTGTCTGCCGCACGGGGAAGATGGATTTCGTTCGCTCGCTCGGCGCCGATCGCGTCATCGACTACACGAAGGTCGACTACACGAGGACGGGCGAGCCATATGACTGGATCGTGGACGTGGATGCGTACCACGGGATCCTCCGCTGGCGCGACGCGCTCAAACCGAAGGGGGTCTACGTCGCCATGGGCGGGCCCGGTTCCTGGATCCTGCAGGCGCTTCTCGTGGGGCCGATCACCGCGCTGGCCACGGGCAAACGGATGGGCCTGCTCCTCGGCTGGAAGCCATTCAAGCGCGAGGACGTCGAGACCCTGGAGGAGCTCATCGCGGCCGGCAAGGTCAAGCCGGCGATCGATCGGCGCTACCCGATGAGCCAGATCGTGGACGCGCTCAAGTGGGTCGACGAGGGCCACGCCAGGGGCAAGGTCGTCATCACGGTGTGAGGCCGCGCGACCCCGGCATCAGGAAGCGCTGGCGACCGGGGCCTCCATCGGGGTCATGACCTGGAAGTAGTTGTCGTCGGGGTCGGCGAACGTCGCGATCTGTGGGCCGGGCTCACCTTCCATGCCGTACGGCTCCGCGATCACGGTCGCACCGGCAGCCTTCATCCGGTCGAAGTCGCCGGACACGTCCCTGGACTCGATGTTCCAGATGATCCGCCCCGGAGCCGTGTTCTTGCCCTTGACCTCGCTGTGCGGGCCGACCGTGACCCACCCGGAGCCGATCTGCCAGCCGGTGTACCCGCCGTCGGAGAAGCCGGGCTTGCCGAGGACGCGGGTGTAGTACTCGACCAACCGCTCGGGATTCTCGGACCCGATGAGGATGCTGTTGAAGTTCATGTCTGTCTCCGTTCGATTGCGCCGTTGCTGGTCCGCCTCAGGGTACGACGCTTGCGCGAAGTCGGGGCCCGCCCGTAGAGTCGAGCAATGACGAGTGCACCGATTGTTCTTGTCCCCGGGTTCTGGCTCGGCGCATGGGCGTGGGACGAGGTCGCCGCCACGCTGCGGGCCATGGCCACGACGTCACCGCGCTGACCCTGCCAGGTCTCGAGTCGGCCGACGCCGACCGAAGCAAGGTCACCCTGTCCGACCATATCGACGCGATCTGCGACGCCCTCCGGGCAGCCGACGCGCGGGTAGTCCTCGCGCTCCACAGCGCCACCGGGTTCTCTGGCTACGCCGCGAGCGACCGCATTCCCGAGCGGATTGCGGCCATGGTCTACGTCGACACCGCCCCCGGGAAGGGCGCCCTTGACCCCGACTTCAGCGCGGTCGAGAAGCCGATGGTCTGGAAGGACATTGCGGAAGAGGAGAACCTCGACGGGCTGACGGAGGAGCAGATGGAGACCTTCCGGCAGCGGGCCGTGCCGGAGCCGGGTGCGCTTCTCCGCGAGGGCGCGGAGCTGACCAACGACGCCCGACGCGACATCCCGAGCACCCTGATCTGCACGGGCTTCACCGCCGAGCAGTACCAGGCCTACGCCAGGGACCATCCCGAGTGGGCATTTCTCGCCGGCATCCCCGAGCTCCGGAACGCGACCTGGGTCGACCTGCCGACGAGCCACTGGCCGATGTGGTCGCGGCCAAAGGAGCTCGCCGCGATCATCGGCGACGTGGCGAAGGCTCACGGCCCCAAGGCCTGAGCCGCACCTTCAGGGCTGCATCAGCCAGGCGGCCATCCAGCCAACCCGACCCGAAGGCGTCTTGACGGCTAGCCACGCACGAAGGCCGCCGTCGTTCGCGGCCCCGGTCACGGTGACCCGACTGCGGGAGCCCACGATGTCGACCTTCCTCGCGGTCAACGACGGCGCCGACCGAAGGAGCACCTCTGTCGCCGGAACGGCAGACCCCGTGAAGTGCAGCAGCCAGGCGGCGACGTAGCCGGTCTTGCCGCTCGACGTCCTGACAGCCGCCCATGTGCGTCCCCTCGAGTCAGCGACGAGCCGGCCGGTCACCAGCAGCTTCATGCCCTTCGGAATCGCCATCACGGCGCCGGACGTTTCCAGCGGCGTCTTCCGCAGGTTCGCGGCGACTGCCGCCGTCGCGACCAGGGGAGCCGGCAAAGCGGTCGTGAAGTCCGGCGTCGTGGTGATCGCGCGGTAGAAGTTCGACGATGCCCGGTCCGGATCGAGATAGTTCACGAAGCCCGGCCGCCGGATGGACGGGTACGCCCGCTCGTGTCCCTTGAAGAAGGGATTGGTGCGCCACACGTAAAGCATGTTGCGACCCGCCAGGATCGCCTGGACCTCGTCGGTCACGTCGGTGTAGGCGTCGGCGATCACGGCCCCGGCGCCGGCTCCGATGAAGCCCGCCGCATAGTTGTCGACGCGCGTGCGCGCGATTTCCCAGCCGAGCTCCGCCAACCCGGGCTCACTGCTCCCGGACGCGTAGCAGAGATGGTTGAGCAGGACCACGGCGCCCGGCGCGAACCGGATCGTGGAGGCGATGAGCGCCTCGCCGTAGTACCTGACCGGGCTCGTCGTGCCACTGCCAGCGGAGGGATTCAGCCCCATGCCGTTGGCCCTCAATGGGTCCGGCGAGTACTGGCTCGGCCAGCCGCTGCCGTGTCCCAGGTACACGAACAGCTTTGCGCCCTGGGCCGC
>JALZAF010000085.1 GCA_030948505.1 Chloroflexota bacterium | reverse complement strand
GCGCCGCGGCCGCCGGCCGCGAGCCCGATTCCCTCGAGACGGCGGGCTATCTGCTGAGCCTCGTCGACAAGACCCGCCGTGAGGCGCTGAATCGCGCCAAGCGCGAGCCGTTCGTGATCTACATGATGTCCGTCCTGTCCGACGTCTCGCTGCGACGCGCAGGTTTCGAGGGCGACCTGCGCGACCGCGTCGCCGCGGCCTGGCGGGCGGAGGACTACACGACCGCCGGCAACCTGATTCCCGACGAGCTGCTGGACGCGTTCATGGCGTGCGGCACCCGCGAGGATGTCGCGGCCAAGGCGATGGCCTTCCACACCGAAGCCGGCCTGGGCCTGCCGCTGCTTCAGCCCGTCCTCCAGGAGGAGAGCCAGGTCGATGAGCTGATCGCCGCTGCCGCGATCTACGCGCGGCTGCCGGCGGCTGCTTCGGCGGATGCTTCGGCGGATGCTTCGGCGAGGGCCGGTGTCGCCGCCTCGGTCGAGGGGCCGGACCCGCGCGGCGCTTTGGCTGACGATCGTCGGCTGGGGCCCGTGGAGCGGGTCCGCCGCCGGGCGGGAGCCGTGTGGGAGATCCTCAGGCCATTCGCCTATACGGCCTCGGTCATTCCGGTCCTCGCCGGAGGCGCGCTCGCAGCGGTCGACGGCCGCTTTGCGTGGCTGCCATTCCTGGCCGCGCTTCTCGGCGGCGTGCTGCTCCACTCCGGCACGAACATCGTCAACGAGATCTACGACGTGCGCCAGGGCATCGACACGATCGCCTCGCCGCGGGCCAGCCATGCACTCGTCAAAGGCCGGCTCACAGAGCGCAGCGCGTTCGTCGCCGCCATCGTCAGCTTCGCCCTGGCCATCCTCGTCGGCGTCTACCTCGTACTGCTACGCGGGCCGGCGATCCTCGTGCTCGGGCTGCTTGGCCTGGTCGGCGGGTACGGCTATACGGCGCCGCCGCTCCAGTACAAGTACCACGCCCTGGGCGTGCCGCTTGTCTTCCTGCTCATGGGCCCCCTGATGGTCGCCGGAACGTACTTCGCGGTCACAGGCCAGTGGAGCCTGCAGGCCCTCGTCCTGTCGGTGCCGGTGGGGCTGCTCGTCGCTGCGATCCTGCACGGCAACGAGTGGCGCGACATCGGCGAGGACACGCGGGCCGGGATCGTCACTCTCAGCTCGCGACTGGGCAAGGAGTGGGCGCACTACGGCTATGTGGCGCTCGTCCTGGGCGCCTACATCACCCTCGGGCTGGCCGTGGCGTTCCGATTCCTGCCGCCGGCGACCCTGGTCGCAATCCTGTCGCTGCCGTTGCTCGCCCAGGTGGTCCGCTCGGCCGAGTTGGGCGCCACAGGACAGGCGCGCGCAATCGCAATGATCGACCTTCAGACGGCGCGCTTGCATCTCGCGTTCGGTGCGCTGTTGGTGCTTGGGATCCTGCTGTCCGGGGCGGTACGTGGCTGATGGTCGGGGCCGCAGAGGCAGTCCGGGGACGTTGCCACTGATCGTGGGTCTGGCGGGCGCGCAAGCCGCCTTCGCGGCGGTGTTCCGCGGACCGCGCGAGCGTTTCTGGCAGCGCATGACGATGACCGGCCTGGGCCTGGGCGGCTTTGCGCTGCTCACTTCGGCGCCCGCGCGCCGGACCCGCATCGGGCCGCGCGAGATCCTGCTGGGCCTGTGGTCGGCAGGTGCGCTGTATGTGACATTCAAGCTGGGCGACCGCTTCGCTCGCCGTTTCGTGCCAGGCGGCGACGCACAGATCCGCGACATCTACGCGCTGCGACAACTCCGACCGCGGCAGGAGATCGCGGCCCGGCTGGCGACGATCGTCGGACCGGCCGAGGAGCTGTTCTGGCGCGGTCTCGTGCAGGAGGCGCTCATGCGACGCCTCGGCCGGTGGCGTGGGGCAGCGGCCGCTTCGATGGCCTACGCCGGCGTCCACGTCGTGACCGGCAACTTCACCCTGCTCGGGGCGGCCGGTGTGGCCGGCGCCCACTGGTGCGCCCTGTACGCGGCCGGCGTCCCCCTCGGCGCGCTCGTCGTCAGCCACGTGACCTGGGACGTGTGGATCTTCCTGGTGCAGCCGACGGGCGAGATCGAGTCCATCGGCCCGCCCGCGCCCGCTGCGTCAAGTCGCAACCAGATGGCCGCGGCTGGTGTTTCATGAATCGATGGATGCCCAGGCCGAGCTGACCGCAGCACTCGCCCGCGACCTCGATCGCACCTTCGAGCGGGTGGTGCTGACGCAGCAGGATCGGCTGTATTCGATCGCCCTGCGGATGCTGGGCGACCCGAGGGACGCCGAGGAGGTCGCGCAGGACGCATTCGTTCGCGCATACCGCGCGCTGGCTGGTTATGAGGCCGACCGGATCCGCGACCTGCAACTCCGAGCCTGGCTGGCGACGATCGTCCTCAACCTTTGTCGCAATCGCGTCCGCCGGCACGCCCTCCCGCAGGTCCCGCTCGAAGGAACGATGGGCGCCGATGCGTCCGCCTCTCCGGCCGCGGGGATCGCGGCGACGGATCCGCACGGCAGTCCGCACGAGGCGATCGTTCGCCGCGAGTCGGCTGGCCGGTGGGCGGGCCTGCTCCTCGCTCTGCCGCCGCGTTATCGCGCGGCGGTGATCCTCCGCCACGTCGACGGCCTGTCCTACGCGGAGATGTCCATCGCTCTCGGCAGGCCCGAGGGCACCCTCAAGGCTCAGGTACACCGCGGCCTGGCCATGCTCCGCGGCGCCGCGGAGCGGACCGATCTCGTCGAGCGCCAGGAGATGACCGCATGACCGTCCGAACGACCACACCCGCCGACTTCGGCGACCTCGAGGCTGCCCTCGCGGGTCTCGCCGTTCCCGCTCCGTCCACGCTGGCGCCAGCGACGCTGGTGGCGGTCGGGCTGGCCGACCGGTACGCGCCGATGGCGTCGCCGATCGGGCCTGTCTTCGTGGCCTGGAATGGTCGCGGCGTTTCGGCCGTCGGCGAAGCCGACAGCGCCGCTGCTTTCGAGGCCCGCGTGCGGGCCGCCTCCGGGCGACCGATCTACCCGGCCGCCTCCATTCCGCCGCGGCTGGCGCGCGCGCTGGCCCGCCGCCTGGGGGGCGATCGGCGCGCCCCGATCGCACTCGACCTCCGCGAGCGGACCGAGTTCGAGCGCGCCGTCTGGTCCAAGGCCCTCGAGATCCCGCGCGGTGAGGTTCGGCCGTACGGCTGGATCGCCGCCGAGATCGGCCGTCCGAAGGCGGTGCGGGCCGTGGGCAGCGCCCTCGGGCACAACCCCATTCCGCTCGTCATCCCCTGCCACCGCGTCGTGCGCAGCGATGGCCTGATCGGCCAGTACTCGCTGGGCGGGCCGGGCAACAAGCGGACGATGCTGGCCGCCGAGGGGCTCGATCCGGACGAGCTCGAACGCATCGCCCGGGCCGGCATCCGCTACATCGGGTCCGACACGACCCGGATCTTCTGCCTGCCGAGCTGCCACCACGCGCAGCGGGTCACGCCCGCCCACCGCGTGCCGCTCCGCTCCGGCGCTGCAGCCACAGCAGCCGGCTATCGGGCCTGCCGGGTGTGCCGCCCGGACTCGGCACTCCGCGCCGCCTGACGGCCCGGGGGCCCTCGACCCCGCAGGGGCGATTCGGCTACACTCCCGATCATCTTGGACCAGCCAGCTATGCCAACGGCCACCAACCGGCTTCCGCCACGGCCGATTCTGGTGGCCGGCGGGCTGCTCGTCCTGTACCTGGTCTGGGGCTCGACATACCTGGGCATCCGGATCGCCGTCCAGACGATCCCACCCTTCCTGATGGCAGGCCTGCGGTTCCTCCTGGCCGGGGCGGTCCTGCTCGGCTGGTCCGCTTTGCGAGAAGGCCGCGCCTTCGCCTGGCCCACGCGCCGCGAGTGGCGTGACACGTTCATCGTGGGCGCCCTGCTGCTGGGAGCCGGGATGGGCATGGTGGCCTGGGGCGAGCAGAGCGTGCCCTCCGGGATCGCCGCCCTGATGATCGCGGTCATGCCGGTCTGGATCGCCGTCCTGGGCCGCGTCTTCTTCGCCGAGCGCCTCCCGCGAGCAGCGATTTTCGGCGTCGCCATTGGTCTGCTCGGGGTGGCGATCCTCGTCAGCCCCAGCGCGAACCCGTCGGAGCGGCTCGACCTGGCGGGCATGGCGGCCCTCGTTCTGTCGCCCATCTGCTGGTCCAGTGGCTCGCTGTTCTCGGCCCACCGGGCGAAGCTCCCGGCGCGGCCGCTGGTCGCCACCGGCGGCCAGATGCTGTCCGGGGCCGCGGTCCTGCTGGTCGCGGCGGTCGTGACGGGCGAGCCGGCCCGCGTCCACGTGGAGGCCATCAGCGCCGCGTCGATCGGCGCCTTCGCTTACCTGACGGTCGTCGGCAGCCTCGTCGCGTTCACGACCTACGTGCTCATGCTGCGGGCTGCCCCGCTGCCGCTCATCGCGACCTACGCCTACGTCAACCCGATCGTCGCTGTCTTCCTCGGCTGGGTCGTGCTGAGCGAGCCGCTCACCCCGCGCACGATCGTGGCCGGCGCGGTCATCGTCTTCGCCGTGGCCTTGATCATCACCGCCCGCGGGCGGATGCGGCAGCCGGCGTCGGAGCTTCCCGTCCCCGCCGGCGCGGGAGCGGTCACGGCGATTCCGGCCGCCTCGACGGTCGGTCGACGGGCGGCCATCGATCCAGCCGGCGCGTCCGAACGCTGACGGATCAGGCCTCGGCGAGCACGGTCCGTCCGACCTGCCGGGCGAGGGTCATGATCGTGATCATCGGATTGACACCGATGGCTGTGGGAAAGAGAGATCCGTCGGCGACATACAGGCCGCCGACCACCTGACCGCCGGCCCGGCCGCTTGAGGCGGATCGGACGCGGCCGGACGGATCGCACACGTGAACGCGCGGGTCGGCTCCCATGCGCGCGGTCCCCATCTGGTGGGCGGAGTACAGAGCGCCCCGGTTCGGCCCGAAGTCGAATCTCCCCAGCCGCTCCTCGAACGCGGCGAAAGCCCGACCCTCTCCGCCACTCGGAAAGCCTTCACGCCCGAAGATCGCGGGCGGGGTGCCGGTGGCGATGATCTCAGTGGCGCCGGCGGCCCGAGCCAGCCGGGCCATGGAGACGATCGCATGGCGCAGCGTCGCGACTCCGACCCGGTCGAGGTGGTAGTCGATCCGCACGCCACCGGAAGCCCGTGAACTCACGCGACCCTCTCCACCGTCGCGCGTGACCGCGACCAGCGGCGAAAGGTTGGCTGATTGCTCCATGATCGCGGCGTGGGCCTCGGTGCCCTCCCACGGCATGGCCAGGGCGATCAGACCCGGGTGCGCGGGCGCTGATTCAATGACGTACCCGAGGCGGCCCGTTCCGGAGCGCGAGAACTCGTCCATGTGGGCAGCCTGCGTCGCCCTCCGCCACATCTCGACCGGCTCGAGGAAGCGGCCGGCGACGACCGGCACGGGGTGAATGCGTAGATGTCGGCCCAGGGCCGGGTGGGGATCCCCAGCGCTGGCGACGATGCCGGGCGTGCGCAAGGCACCGGCCGCCACGACGACCTGGCGGGCCCTCACGACGAGCCGCGAGGGATCGGTCCCGTCGGGTCGTGTCAGGGTTGCCTCGACACCGGCGACGCGGCCACCCTCCAGCACGACACGGTCCACCCTGGCGTCGGCGACGATGCGTGCGCCGGCCCGCTGGGCGGCGGCGAGGTGGACCCTGATCCCGGACTGCTTGGCGCCCCTCGGGCAGCCGAACCCGCAACTGCCGCAGTCGCTGCAGCCAGGTGAGTTGCGCCGAACCGGTCCGGCCCGCCAGCCCAACCCTTCGGCAGCTCGCAGGATCAACCGGTCCTTGGGCGGGAAGGTGGTCGCCGGAGTGACCGACAGCTCGCTCTCGAGCGCCGCCAGGTCCGTCGCGAAGGCGGCCCCCTCGAGCCCGTCGATACCGTGATCCCGGGTCCATTCGGCGCGCACAGCTTCGGGCGCCGGCAGGCAACTCAGCCAGTTGATCAGCGTGCCGCCGCCGACGCCCGTTCCGGCCAGCATCGTGACCGAGCCATCCCACGTGGTCGTCAGGCCATGGTTCAGGTACAGGTGGTCGAAGCCGTCCAGCTCGGTGGCCGGCATCGTTCGCTCGTCGACGAACGGACCGGCGTCGAGGATGACCACGGATCGTCCGGCCGCGGCGAGATCTGCGGCCACGACGCCGCCCCCGGCGCCGGAGCCAACAACCACCACGTCGGCCTCGAGCCGAATGGCCCCGCCGGGGCCCGCGCCCCCAGCCGGAGGAATGAACGGCCGAACGGCGGTCGGGTCCTGGGTCACGGGAGGTCGCTCATTCCGATAGCCGATCGCAGCCCAACGCGGGTTGACGGACTCGTCGCCCGGATCCGCGTAGGCGAGGAACGTCAGCACCTTGCGGAAGGCCTGGAAGGCGGACCGGCGCCGACCGATCCTTGACGACGCCCAGCCCAGGAGATAGCGCTCGCGGGTGGCGGGAGCCATGTCGCGGAAGGGGGTCGCGCGGCGGGCGACCATGAGGTTGGCGGCGCGTGACTCGACCAGCCGCAGGACCAGTCGAACCTGCCGCACCTGCGCCGGATCCGCCGCCCGCTCGAACGCGTTTGCCGCGAGGTTGGCCCGCCGCGTCGCCGCGCCCCGGACGAACGTCTCGGCCAGGGCAGCCAGGGTTGCCAGCTCCCGGGCCGACCATCCCGCCGGCGGCACGGAGCCGAGAGCCCTGGCGACCGAGGCTGGCGGCTTGGCGATCGCCTCGGGCGGCGCTGCGCCCGAGCGGGGCTGGCCCCCAGGGCCTGACCGGGGGCCACCGGCCCGCGCGCTCCGTCGCCGGCGCGCGGGGCCCTTTTCCGTCAACCCCGTGCCGGCGCCGCGGCTCGACGGAAGCCATCCGCCGGCCATGGCTCACACCGAAGAGCGCGATCCTCGCGGTAACCCAGGGCGTAGTCGGCCTGGATGAGCGTATGAAGCTGGCTCGTGCCCTCGTAGATGACGGCCGCCTTGGAGTTGCGCAGGTAGCGCTCCACCGGGAATTCATTCGAGTAGCCGTTGGCGCCGTGGATCTGGATCGCGTCGAGGGCGCTCGACACCGCGTGTTCCGTGGCATGCCACTTGGCCAGCGACGTCTCGCGGGTGTTGCGGAGGCCCTGGTTCTTGAGCCAGCCGGCCTTCCACACGAGCAGCCGTCCGATCTCCGTTCCGGCAGCCATTTTGGCGAGCATCTGCTTGACGAGCTGGTGCCGGCCGATCTCCTCGCCAAACGTCTGCCGCTCGTGGGCGTATTTGAGCGACGCATCGAGGCAGGCCTGGGCGAGACCGACGGCGCCGGCCGCAACGGTGTATCGGCCCTGGTCGATGGCGCTCATTGCGACGAGGAACCCCTCGCCTTCCTGGCCGATGCGGTTCTCCTCCGGCACGGCGACGTCATCGAGGTTGATCATCCCGGTGTTGCCGGCGCGGATGCCGAGCTTCCCGTGGAGCGTGCCCGTCGAGAGCCCCTTCGTTCCGCGTTCGACCAGGAAGGCCGTCACGCCGCGATGCTTCATCGAGCGATCGACAGTGGCGAAGACCAGGAAGTGGTCGGCCAGGTCGGCCAGGCTGATCCACATCTTCTGGCCGTTGAGCCGGTATGCGCCACCATCACGGCGGGCGGTGGTGGCGAGGTTGGCCGCGTCGGTCCCGACCCCTGGCTCGGTCAGCCCGAAGGTGGCCAGCTTCTCCCCCCGGGCCTGCGGAACGAGCCAACGCTGGCGCTGCTCCTCCGTCGCCCACTGCAGCAGGGCCAGTGAGTTCAGTCCGACATGGACGCTCTGCACGACGCGGAACGCGGTGTCCGCCCGCTCGAGCTCCTCGCACAGCAGGGCGAAGCTGATGTAGTCCATGCCGCCGCCGCCGTACGCCTCCGGGATCGGGGCACCCAGGAATCCCAGCTCCGCCATCCGGCCGAAGATCTCGCGATGGATCTCACCCTTCTCGTCCCACTCGCGGATGTGGGGCAGGATCTCGGCCTCGGCGAAGGCGCGGGCGCTTTGCTGGACGAGGCGGTTCTCGTCGCTGAGGGCGAAATCGACCACGAACGGCATTCTAGGCTGCCCGACCGGGCCCCGGCCGCCCCACCTATACTCGGCCGCGATGGACCCCGTGGCAGCGCCGCCGGTCGACCTTGCCGCACGGGCCACCGGCCTGACCCCTGTCCTTGGCCGCTACTTCGAGCGGAGTTGGAGCCACGGTGAGGGTCACCGGCTGTACGACACGGACGGCCGGGCCTACCTCGACTTCGCCACCAGCATCGCCGTCACGGCGCTCGGCCATCGCCATCCTCGGGTCACGGCCGCCATTCACGCCCAGGTCGATCGGCTGATCGGGCCGACCGGGGCGATCGGCTACGCGGAGCCCGTGGTCCGCTTCGCGGGGATGCTGGCCGACACGTTCCCTGACCCGATCGACACGGTGATGCTCCTCAACTCCGGCTCGGAGGCGATCGAGGCGGCCCTCAAGCTGGCTCGCCGGGTCACGGGCCGGCCCGGCATCGTGGCGTTCCGCAACGCCTTCCATGGCCGAACCTACGGCGCCGCCTCGGTGACCAGCTCGAGCCTCAACTACCGGCTCGGCTATGAGCCATTCCTGCCTTCCGTCTACCTGACCCGGTTCCCGGCCGCCTATCGCGACTTCGCGGGTGACGAGAAGGCGGCGACCGAGGCCGCACTCGCCGAGCTCCGCCAACTGACCGAGACGGCGATCCCGGCGACGAGCATCGCGGCCATCCTGATCGAGCCCATCCAGGGTGAGGGCGGCTACACGCCCGCTTCGCCGGCGTTCCTGCGCGCGTTGCGGGCGCTGTGCGACCAGCACGGCATCCTGCTCATCGCCGACGAGGTCCAGACCGGCTACGGCCGGACGGGCCGGATGTGGTCCTTCGAGCACGCCGGGATCGTGCCGGACGTGGTCTGTGTCGCCAAGGCCATCGCCAACGGGCTGCCGCTGGCAGCGATCGCCGCCCGGCGCGAGCTGCACGAGCGATGGGGCAAGGGCGCCCATGGGTCCACCTACGGCGGCAACCCGGTCGCCTGTGCGGCCGCCATCGCGGTGCTGGAGACCATTCGGGACGAGGACCTCATCCGGAACGCCGGCGTCCGGGGCGCCGAGCTCACCGCGGGGCTCCGGTCGCTGATGGCCGAGGACGACCGGATCGGCGACGTCCGCGGGCCGGGGCTGATGGTGGGGGTTGAGTTCGTGGCCGACCGCGCCAGCCGTGAGCCGGACGGCGCCGCCGCCCACGCGGTCTACGAGCGGGCGGCCGACCTGGGCCTGCTCGTGCTGACCTGCGGCCCCAGCCACCAGGTGATCCGCTGGATCCCGCCGCTGAACGTCAGCGCGGCCGAGATCTCGGAGGGGCTGGAGATCTTCGGCGAGGCGCTCCGGACCACCCAGCGCCCGGCGGGCGCATAGCAACGAGCGCCCGCCGTTGGCGAGCGCTCAAGAGATCGTAAAGGCGGAGACGGGGCGGTTCGACCTCTCGGTCGGGGCCCCCGGCGATCAGCGGTTCTGGCTCAGGAACTTCATCACGTCCTCGAGCCGGAAGCGACGGTCGCCCCGCTTGCAGACGCGGTAGAACGGCAGCTCGCCACGGTCGCCGAGGCGCTTCACCGTGTTCACATGGAGGTGGAGCATCTCGGCCACTTCGGTCGCCGTGAGCATCGGTCCAAGTTCGTTGACGGCCATCGAAGCCATTGGTTTGGTTGCCTCGCTCTGCGCACCTTTCGGCCGCTCCGAGCCCTTGGGGTGGTCAAGGGTGGAGAGAGGCCTGCTGCTGGGGGGAGCGTAGGGGTACCCCGGACGGGTCGCCAAGCCGTACTTTGGGCTAGCCGCCAGTACCACTTCGGGGCGGTCCGGCCCGTTCCCGACGGGGCGCCACCGTGCGTGAGTTAACCGAACCGTAACATCCCCTGAACCACGGCCGAACCTCCCGAACCCAAGCTCGGGCGTATCGACACTCGTGCCGCGGTCGAGCGACCGCCAGACAGGCGATCCCTCGCGCTCGGAAGAGGTGGCGGCCCGCCCACCGAGCGCCTCTTTCGGCTGGTCGCGAGGGCGGCCGCCGCGGCGATCGTGCTCCTCCTCCTGGCGATCGCGGCGCGGCTTGCCGTGGGCTCTGCCCCGGCGTTCGCCCGCTTCGGCCCGGGCTTTCTGACCGGCACGACCTGGGACGTCGTCAACGGCGTCTATGGCGCCCTGCCCTTCGTGGTCGGCACCCTGGCGTCGTCGCTGCTGGCGCTGCTCATCGCCGTCCCGATCAGCCTGCTGACGGCCATCTTCCTGGCCGAGCTGGCGCCACGCTGGCTGGCCGTCCCGATGACCTTCCTGGTGGAAATGCTGGCGGCCATCCCCAGCGTGGTAGTGGGCTTGTGGGGCGTGTTCGTCCTGAGCCCGTTCCTGCGCGACACCGTCGAGGCGTGGCTTGTCGAGCGGTTTGGCTTCGCACCCTTCCTGGCGGGTCCGGCCTTCGGCATCGGGTTGTTCAGCGCCGGCGTGGTGCTGGCGATCATGATCCTGCCGACAATCGTCTCGATCTCGCGCGAGGTGATCGTGGCCGTCCCGCTGTCCCAGCGCGAGGCAATGCTGGCCCTGGGGGCGACGCCGTTCGAGGCCATCACCCGGGCGGTGCTGCCGATGGCTCGCTCGGGCATCGTGGGCGCGGTCATCCTCGGCCTGGGCAGGGCGCTGGGCGAGACGATGGCGGTGACGATGGTCATCGGCAACAAGGACGCGATTCCCAGCCGCCTCTTCGACCAGGCCCAGACGATCGCCTCAAAGATCGCCACGTCCTTCAACGAGGCACAAATCGGGATCCAGATCGACAGCCTAATCGCCCTCGGGATGCTGTTGCTGGCGATCAGCATTGCGCTGAACGTCGTGGCCCGGCTGCTGGTCCGACGGACGCAGGGCCTGGCTCAGGGCCTCGGGCCAGCAAACTGAGATGACGGTCATGAGCGGAGCGCAGCCGCTACGGCCGGGCATGGCCTCGCTGCTGACAAGGTCGGCGAGCGAGCGGCGGCGAGCGTGGTTCGACCGGCTCTTCAGGCTGTTGGCCCTGGCCGCTGCCATCGCCTGCGTCGTGCCCCTGGCGGCGATCGTGGCATTCGTCGTGATCAATGGCGCCGCCGCTCTCAACCTCGACCTGCTGACCAAGCCGACCCGCGCGCTCGGCATCGGTGGAGGGGCCGCCGCAGCCATCCTGGGCTCGCTTCAGATGGTGCCCCTCGCGGCGGCCATCGGCGCCCCCATCGGCGTCCTCGCCGCGCTCTACACGGTCGAGTTCAGCGGGGGCCGGACGGCATCGCTGATCCGCTTCTCGGCCGATGTCATGGTCGGCATCCCCTCGATCCTGATCGGCATCTTCGCCTTCACGGTCTTCGTCCTGCCGTTCCACCAGTTCAACGCCGTTGCCGGCAGCCTCGCCCTGGCGATTATCATGATCCCGGTGGTCATGCGCACCACCGAGGAAAGCCTGCGGCTCGTTCCCGGCAGCCTGCGTGAGGCTTCCCTAGCCCTGGGCGTCCCGGTCTGGCGGACGGCTCTGTCGGTCGTCCTGCGGACGGGCCTCAGCGGGGTGCTGGGTGGGGTCATGCTGGCCGTCGCGCGCGCAGCCGGGGAGACCGCGCCGCTCATCCTCACCTCGCTCGGCAACCAGCTGATCAACGTCGGGGACCTGGGCCAGCCAATGGACGCCCTGCCGCTCTTCATCTTCGTCAACGCCCGCCAGCCTTATCCGGCCCAAAACGCCCAGGCCTGGGGTGCGGCACTCCTGCTGCTACTGTTTGTGCTCGTGATCAACGTCCTCGTCCGGGGCCGGTCGATGGGCCGGCGGGCGAGGTGACGGAGGACCCGCCGATGGCCATCGAGACCGCACCGCAACCGGCGCCCGCCTCGCCGGCGACGGCTGCCGACGGCCCGGGGCGGCTCGATGTCAGGCCCGCGGTGACCGTCAGCAGCCAGCTGGGGGTGCCCGATGCGTCCGCCAGCGGTCGCCTGGAGGTCACCGGGCTGGATGCGTCCTACGGCTCGTTCCGGGCACTGCGCGGGGTCGATCTGAGCATCCGCCCGCACGCGGTGACGGCGCTCATCGGCCCGTCCGGCTGCGGCAAGAGCACCTTCCTGCGGACCCTCAACCGGATGCATGAACTGGTGCCCGGAGCGACGGTCAAGGGCTCGATCGAGCTCGATGGCGTCGACGTCTACGGCCCGGCGGTGGATCCCGTGCGCCTGCGGCGGGTGATCGGCATGGTCTTCCAGCGGCCCAACCCCTTTCCCACGATGTCCATCTACGACAACGTGGCCGCCGGACTGCGCCTGACCGGTCGCCCGTCCCGAGCCAGGCTCGACGAGGCCGTAGAGCGATCCCTCAGGCGGGCCGCCTTGTGGGATGAGGTCAAGGACAAGTTGCGCCAGAACGGGATGTCGCTGTCGGGCGGGCAGCAGCAACGCCTGTGCATCGCCCGTGCCCTGGCCGTCGGTCCCGAGGTCCTGCTGATGGACGAGCCGGCCTCGGCGCTGGACCCGATCGCAACGCTGCGGATCGAGGAGCTCATCGCCGAGCTCAAGCAGATGTACACGATCGTCATCGTGACCCACAACATGCAGCAGGCGGCCCGGGTGAGCGACCGGACGGCGTTCTTCACCATGGGTGAGGACCGCGCTGGCTACCTCGTCGAGGTCGGTGACACACCACGGATCTTCACCAACCCCCGCGAGCGCCTGACCGAGGACTACGTGTCCGGTCGGTTCGGCTGAGGGGCGCGTGATGCACGAGCAGAAACCGCAACCGGAAGAAGGAGCCCTCGAGCCGGACTCCGCCACGAGCAACGGCTCGGGAACCCCCGAAGGGGACGCCGCCGCGCGGGCGGTGGTCGGCGCTGCCACTCCGGTCTTGCTCGTCAGCTCCCGGGCGACGCTCGATCGCGAGATGCGCGAGATCAAGGACAACGTGCTGCGCATGGGCAGCATCGTGGCCGACCAGATCCGGGCAGCGTTGGCGGCGCTCGTGTCGCACGACATCGAAGCCGCCCTGGCGGTGATCGTCGGCGACCGCCGGGTCAACGAGGTGCAGCGCCACATCACCGCCCTGATTGCGACGACCATCGCCACCCAGGCGCCGGTGGCCCGTGACCTGCGCTTCCTGCTGGCGCTGGACCACGTGACCTACGAGCTCGAGCGGATCGGCGATCACGCCTCGTCAGTGGCCAAGCAGGGTCGCTTCCTGGCGCCCCATCCGCCCCTCAAGCGCTACGTCGACCTGCCCGAAATGGGTGAGTTGGGGGCCAGCCAGGTGCAGGGCGTCCTCCGCGCACTGGTCGACGTCGACGTGCGCCTGGCGCGAGAGGTGGCCAGCCGCGACGACGACATCGACTTCCTCTTCCACCGAACCTACGACGAGGTGCTCGACCTGATGCGGGCGGATCCGGACAACGTGGAGCGCGGCACCCGGATCCTGTTCGCTGCCCATTACCTGGAGCGGATCGGCGACCGCGTGACCAACATTGCCGAAGACGTCGTCTTCCTGGCCACCGGCGACATCGAGGATCTCAACCCCTAGGCAGGCGAGCATGGCCATTCCCATCCGCCGCGCGCGCATCGCGGCCCAAACAAATGGAACGGCTCCGATCCCGACTTCGGCAATGGTCGACGGGCGTGCGGTGAGGCCGGCCGCCAGCCTCGAGACGGCCGCGGCACCGGCTGCCCCGGCGGCACCGGCTGCCGCGCCGGCGGATCCGGCTGCCGCCCCGACCGAACCGGCCGCCCCGGCGGAGCCGCGGTTCCTGAACCGCGAGCTGTCGTCGCTCGACTTCAACGAACGGGTCCTGTTCGAGGCCCGGGATGAGCGAAACCCGCTGCTCGAGCGGGCGCGTTTCCTGGGCATCTTCGCCGAGAGCCTGGACGAGTTCTTCGCCGTCCGGGTGGCGGGTCTCCACCAGCAGCGACAGGTGGGCAGCGCCGGCGTTTCGCCGGACGGGCTGACGCCGGCAGAGCAGCTGGCGGGCATCCGGGCGCGCGTCATCGGACTCCTGGTGGAGCAGGACGCAGTCTTCGCGACGCTGGGTCGAGACCTCGCCGCTGCCGGCATCCGGATCGCCAATTACGCCGAGGTCGCGGAGCACCACGCGAGGTTGCGTGACCGCTTCCTGCGCGACATCTTTCCGGTCCTCACCCCGTTGGCCGTCGACCCCGGCCATCCGTTCCCCTACATCTCCACGCTCAGCCTGTCGCTGGCCGTTGGCTTGCGGGATCCCAGCGGCGACCAGCGCTTCGCCCGGGTCAAGGTGCCGGCCGTATTGCCCCGCTTCCTCGAGGTCGAGGACTCGACCTTCGTGCCGATCGAGCAGGTCATCGCCGCCAACCTGGATGCACTGTTCTCCGGCATGGAGGTTCTCGAGGCCCACCTGTTCAGAGTCACCCGCAATACGGACCTGGCCCTCGAGGAGGACGAGGCGGACGACCTCCTGCTGGCAATCGAGGAGGAGCTCCGGCGGCGGCGATTCGGGGCGGCGGTGCGGCTCGAGGTCGAGCGGAGCATGCCGGCCAGGACGCGTGCCCTGCTCCTGTCGGGCATCGGGCTGCGGCCGGAGGATAGTTACGAGACAGAGGGGCTGCTCGATCTGGCGGCCCTCGCTCAACTCGCGGCCCTGGACCGCGCGGATCTCCATTTCCCGGCCTGGACCCCCGTCGTGCCGCCGCGCCTGACGCCGCGCGACGACGAGCCGGTCGACATCTTTGCCGCGATCCGCGAGGGCGATATCCTCGTCCACCACCCGTACGAGAGCTTCGATGCCTCGATCGAGGAGTTCATCACCCAGGCGGTGGACGACCCGGACGTGCTGGCCATCAAGCAGACGCTATACCGCACGGGCGGCGATTCGCCGATTGTCCACGAGCTCATCCGCGCCGCCGAACAGGGCAAGCAGGTCGTGGTGCTGGTGGAGATCAAGGCCCGCTTCGACGAGGAGGCCAATATCGTCTGGGCGCGCAAGCTCGAGCGCGCCGGCGCCCACGTCGTGTATGGACTCGTTGGTCTCAAGACCCACTCCAAGGTCGCGCTGGTCATCCGTCGCGAGCCCAAGGGCCTGCGCCGCTACGTCCACATCGGAACCGGCAATTACAACCCGCGCACCGCGCGCCACTACGTGGACATGGGCCTCCTGTCGTGCCGCCCGGAGCTGGGGGCCGACGCCACGGACCTGTTCAACATCCTGACCGGCCACTCCCGCCAGCACTCGTTCCGCCGGCTGCTGATCGCACCGCTGACCCTTCGCAGCCGGCTCCTCGAGCTCATCGATCGGGAGACGGCGCACGCCCTCGCCGGCGGCCGTGGGCGCATCGTACTCAAGGTCAATGCGCTCGTCGATCCGGCCTTCATCGAGGCCCTGTATCAGGCCAGCCAGGCCGGCGTGGAGGTGGACATCCTGGCCCGTGGCATCTGCTCGCTGCGGCCCGGCCTGGCAGGGCGCTCCGAACGTATTCGCGTGCGCTCGATCGTGGGACAGTTCCTCGAGCACTCGCGGATCTTCGGCTTTGCCAACGGCGGCAAAACCGAGTGGTACATCGGGTCGGCCGACCTCATGGAACGCAACCTGGATCGTCGGGTCGAGGCGGTCGTGCCGATCGAGGATCCAGAAGCCGCGGCGCGAATCGAGGCCGTGATTGCGGCGATGCTGGCGGACGACCGCCACTCCTGGCAGCTGGGACCCGATTCAACCTGGCGACGGACGGAGGATCTCAACGGCCGGCCCGGGACAAACGACGTGTTCGAGGTTCTCAAGGCGGCCGCTCTGACCAGCAGCACCGCCCGCCGCGAGACGGCGGGCGAGGCTCTGCGTGTCGATGGGCGGGTCGGCGGACGGGGAGCGAAGCGGGCCCGCGCACCCCGACCGCGAGTCGTTACTCGATCCGAATCGCGCTGAGATCCTCCGTCGGCTGGGGATACTGCGGGTCGAGATCCTCGATCACGTCGCCGACGATCTCGGCCACGGCCAGGTTGCGGAACCACTTGTTGCTGGCGGGCACGATGTACCACGGCGCGAGCCCCGTGGAGCAGCGCGACAGGGCATCCTCGTACGCAGCCATGTAGCCATCCCACAGCTTGCGCTCGATGAGATCGCCGGTCCTGAACTTCCAGCGCTTGGTGGGATCGTCCAGTCGCGCCTGGAGGCGCCGGCGCTGCTCGTCGCGATCGATGTGCAGGAAGAACTTCACGACCGTTGCACCGCCGGACGCGACCGTCTCCTCGAAGGCGTTGATCTGGTCGTAGCGCCCCTGCCACACGGCCCTGGGGACCAGCTCGTGGACCCGGACGACGAGCACTTCCTCGTAGTGCGATCGATTGAACACGGCGATCTCGCCCTTGGCGGGGGCATGCGGATGGATGCGCCACAGGAAGTCGTGGGCCAGCTCCTCGGCCGTCGGCACCTTGAACGACGCGACCGGGCAGCCCATCGGGTTGAAGGCGCTCATGACGTGGCGGATCGTGCCGTCCTTGCCGGAAGCGTCCATGCCCTGCAGGACGATGAGCAGGGAGTGCTTTGCCTCCGCCCACAGCCGGTCCTGCAGCTTGCCCAGGCGCTGGAGCCCGGCCTCGAGGGCAGCGGCCGAACCGGCCTTCGTCCGGCCGTGCGTGTCGGACGGGTCGATGCCCGACAGCCGGACCCGTCTGCCCGGGGCAACCCGGAGCCGCTCCCGCAAACCGCCCCTGGCACCGCGTCTGCTGGCCACGGTAATCCTCCTCCTCCGTGCTCAAAACCCGGGCTTCTGGGCGTGGGGAATGCGGTCTCCATGCCCCCCGGAGCCTCCCGCGACCCGTGCTATCATCCGCCACCCCGCCCAGCCAAGGAATTCGAAGATCGTGCCCGTGCGCTCCTCCGTATCGCAAATCCAGCCGGCGTCGTGAGCGTCGATCGGCCGACCGAGGTCGAGCTCAAGTACCGCCTGAGCGACCCGGAAATCGGCGAGCGGCTCCTGGCGGGCGAAAGCCTGGGCCCACTCCATGCTCGGGGTGAGATCGAGCAGACGCACCACGATGACCACTATTTCGACACGCCGGCCGGCGCTCTCGCCGCCGCAGGTTGGGCGGCCAGGATCCGCCAGGCGCCGGACGGGGCACTGCTCAGCTTGAAGTCGCTGGCGGCGTCGGGGTCGTCCCTCCATCGCCGACAGGAGCTCGAGGCTCCGGCGGGCCCCGGACTGCAACCCGTCGACTGGCCGCCCTCCGACGCTCGCTCCCTGGTCCTCGAGCTGGGCGGCGACGCCGCCCTGGTCGAGACCGTCCGCCTCGATCAGACCCGCCGCCGTCGGATCTTCGGGGATGACCGGTTCACGGTCGAGGTCAGCCTCGATGACGTGCGTGTGCTGCGCGGTGAGACCGAGATCGATCGCTTCGTCGAGCTCGAGGTCGAGCTGACCGGTGGCGAGGAATCACAGCTCTCCCGGGTGGCCGAGGTCCTGGACGCCACGGCCGGCCTGACGCCGTCGTCGGCGTCAAAGCTCGCATCGGCCCAAGCGGCACTGGCAGCGACACGGCAGCCGGGGGCACCAACCGTCGAACTTCCCAAGCCCGGCAAGAGTCCCGGCGTGACCGCGCAGGACAGCCTCGCCGAGGCGGGCCGCAAGGTGTTTCGCTTCCACCTGGCCCGGATGATCGCGCGCGAGCCCGGCACGCGCAGCGGCGAGGACCCGGAAGAATTACACGCGATGCGCGTCGCCACTCGCCGGCTGCGCGCCGCGTGGCGGGTGTTCGGCGATGCATACCGGCCACGCCGCACGCGCAAGTTGCAGCGCTCGCTGCGCGACGTCGCTCGTCTGCTGGGGGTCGTTCGCGACCTCGACGTGCTCATCGAAGCGGGCGAGCGGTATGCCGCGACGTTGGTGAAACCGGGTCGTGCCGCAGTGCAGCCCCTGTTTGATTCGTGGCGCAGGGACCGCGACGCAGGGCGCGAGGCATTGGTCGCCGAACTCGACTCGGATGACTATCGACAATTCGTCGCTGACTTCGGCGCATTCGTCATGGACGACGAGGCCGCCGTCGCGCGCGTCGCCGCGGACAAGCCCCACCTGGTTCGGGACACCGCGCCGGCGCAGATCTGGTCCGCTTATCACACCGTGCGGGCGTACGAGTCGGTCCTGTGGTGGGCCGACATCGAGACGCTTCACGCGCTGCGCATCGATGCCAAGCGTCTCCGCTACAGCGTCGAGTTCTTCCGCGAGACGCTGGGCCCGGAAGGCAATGATCTGATTGCCCGGATCGTCGCCCTCCAGGATCACCTGGGATTACTTCACGACGCCGACGTTGCAGCCGACCTGACGCGCAAGTTCCTGCTGACCAGGTCGACCGATGTGGTGCCCGCACAGCGGGCCGAGATCGGCCGCTACCTGGTCCATTGCGAGCAGGAAGTCACCCGCCTCAAGCGCTCGACGAACGGGCCATGGCGGCAGGTTGAAGGCGTCGCCTTTCGGCGGGCTCTCGGTCGGGCCCTCGCCCGACTCTGAGGTCGCGCCTCAGGACGAGGCCGGCGGCGAGCTCTTGGTCGCCGCGCCCGAAGGTCGCCGGCGACTCGTTGCCGGTCGCCTCGTCGTGCGTCGCTTTGTGCTCCGCTTGCGAGTCGGGCGCTTGGCGACCGAGGCGGGCTTCGCGCTCGATGCGCCAGCCACCGAAGCCGGCTTCGCGGCTGACGTTGTCCGCTTGGGCGTGGACGCCTTCTTCCGCGTCGCCGACTTCCTCCTCGTCGACGATGCCTTGCGTGTTGAAGCCGCCCTGGTTGACGCCGGCTTCGCGGCGGATGCGCGCTTGCGCGTCGACACGGCCTTCCTGGCTGGCTTCGCCTTGCTTGTCGAGGTCCTCGACACAGCGGCCTTTCGACTGCTCGATGCGGCCGACGCCTTTCGCGTGCTGCCCTTCGCCGTCCGCGACGTCTTCCTTGCGGTCGCCTTCGTTGCCGTCGC
>JALZAF010000240.1 GCA_030948505.1 Chloroflexota bacterium | reverse complement strand
CGTGGCGCGCTTCGGGTCCCGACGCCTCAGCCGACCCCGCCGCAGATCAGGCGGCCGCGCCGCCCGGCGTCTTGCGCTCGACCGCGGCCATCGCGGCGCCCACCATGCCGGCGTCGTTGAGGAGGTCGGCCGGAACGACCGGTGGTCGGAGGGTGAGCAAGGGCACGAATTGGCTGGATTTCCGACTCACCCCTCCGCCCAGGATGACCAGGCTGGGCCAGAGGATCCGGTCGATGGCCATCAGGTGCTCGTCCAGGTCGCGCGCCCACGCCTTCCACGACTCGCCGTCACGGACCCGCGCGACGGCGGCCGAGCGCTTCTCGGCGTCGCGGCCGCGGATCTCCATGTGTCCCAGCTCTGTGTTCGGGACCAGCCGGCCGTCCACGAAGAGCGCCGAACCGACCCCCGTTCCCAGGGTCAGGATCAGCACCACGCCGGACCGACCGCGGCCCGCCCCGAACCGCATCTCGGCGATGCCGGCCGCGTCGGCGTCGTTGAGCACGGTGACGCTCCGGCCGATGGACTTGCGCAGTGCCGCCTGGGCGTCGAATCCGATCCAGCCCTTGTCAATATTGGCCGCCGTCCACGACACGCCGTCGATGACGACGCACGGAATCCCGACGCCCACGCGCGCGGCGGTCCCGGCGGCCTTCGCCAGCTGCTTGACCAACCCGTGGATCGTTTCGACGACGGCCCCGGGCGTCGATGGATTGGGGGTCGGAACCTTGATCCGCTCGCCCAGCAGGCGGCCGGCCTCGACATCGACTGCGCCCGCCTTGATGGCGCTCCCGCCGACGTCGACCCCGATCGCGATTCGCCGTTCGGCCATCGCTCATCCACCTCGTGCCGGAGTTGCCGTGGTGCCGCGTCGCTCGGGCGGCATTCTAGCGTCGGCGGGCCGGCCCGCGACCCTGTTGCGCGGCGGCTTGCAATGCCGCGCTACGCTTCGGCCGCCCACCCAGGCCAGTCAGCAGGTACGAGCGCGATGACGGAAGAGGGCGGCGGGAGGGGGATGATGCGCGGTGCGCTCCTGCCCGGGGATCGCCGCGTCGAATGGCGCGAGACCCCGGTGCCGGAGCCCGGCGACCGGCAGGTCCTCGTCCGGGTTCGTGCCTCGTCCATCTGTGGCAGTGACCTGCGGGCGATCTACCGCGAGCACGCCGGGCAGGGTCCCGAGGCCTACCACGACGTGATCGCCGGGCACGAGCCGGCCGGCGAGGTGGTGGAGGTGGGGCCGGGCTGCCGGCGCATCCGGGTCGGCGACCGGGTGGCCGTCTATCCCATCGCCGGCTGCGGGATGTGCGACCAGTGCCAGGCCGGCTACATGATCGGTTGCCGGTCGGACTGGCGAGCGGCCTATGGCTGGCAACGCGACGGCGGCCACGCCCCGTATCTCCTGGCCGAGGAGGTGACCTGCCTGCCGCTGCCGGAGCAGCTGTCGTTCATCGACGGCGCGTCCGCCGCGTGCAGTTTCGGGGCCGCCTACGAAGCGCTACTCCGACTGCACGTCAGCGCCCGCGATCGGCTCGCGATCGTCGGTCTCGGGCCGGTCGGGCTGGGGGTCGCCATGCTGGCCCGGGGGCTCGGCGTGCCGACCGTGATCGGCGTCGAAATCGTCCCCGAGCGGCGCGAGATCGCGCTGGAGAACGGCCTGGTCGACGTCGCCTTCGACGGCGGCGACAAATCTCTCGACGCGATCAGGGATGCTTCGGAGGGCGGCGTCGAGGCCGCCATCGACTGTTCGGGCGCGGCTGCCGGGCGGCTGCTTGCGCTGGAATCGCTGCGGGACTGGGGCCGCCTGGGGTTCGTCGGCGAGAGCGGCGACGTCGCCTTCCCCGTGTCGCCGCTGGTGATCCACAAGCAACTCTCGATCCACGGATCGTGGGGTACGTCGCTCCGCCGCATGGCGGAGCTGCTCGACCGGCTCGTCCGCTGGAGCCTCCATCCCGAGTGGATCGTCAGCGACCGGTTGCCGCTCGACCAGGCAGAAGAGGCCTACCGGATCGCCGACTCGGGCACCGCCGGCAAGGTCTGCCTGGTCACCGACTGAGCCGCGGACCTGGCCGGCAGGGCGACCGAGGGCTAGACCAGCAGTCCGGCACCATCCGCGGGCTCGACCACGAACACGCGCGCCCGCAACCCGGTTTGCGGCGGGTACCTGGCCGCCACCGCCGCGGTCAGCGACTCGACCGCGGCGCGGGCGACGATGTTGACCGTGCAGCCACCGAAGCCGGCGCCGGTCATCCGGGCGGCCACGACGCCCGGCACGCCGGAGGCGATCTCCACCAGGGCATCGAGCTCCGCGGAGCTGACCTCGAACAGGTCGCGCAATGACGCGTGGCTCTCGGCGAACAGTCGCCCCACCCAGGCGAGGTCGCCGGACTCGAAGGCGAGGACGGCCTTGCGGACCCGCTCGTTCTCGCGGATGACGTGCTCGCAGCGGCGGACGGTCTCCTCGTCCAGGCGATCCCCGGCAGCGGCGAGACGTTCCAGGCTCACCTCCCGCAACGAGTGGACATCCGGGTCGGTCTCGGCGATGACGGCCACAGCCCGTTCGCATTGCGCTCGGCGGGCGTTGTATTCGGACGTGCCCAGCCGCCGCGGCGAGGCCGAATCGCAGACCACCACGACGTGCTCGGCCAGCGGCAGGCGGACGGGGCGGTAGTCCAGCGAACGACAGTCCAGTAGCATCGCCGCGCCGCGACGCCCCAGCGACGAGGCGAACTGGTCCATCAGGCCGCACATCACGCCGACGTAGTCGTTCTCGGCGTGCTGCGCCAGGCGGGCCAGGTCCATGCCGTCGATGCCTTGTGCGGCGAGGTCGGGCGGATCGAGCAGCGCCCACGCGGCGGCCATCTCCAGTGCGGCCGATGACGAGAGACCGGCCGAGACGGGCAGGCTGCTGGCGAGAACCGCGCGGAAGCCGCGCAGCTTGAGTCCGGCACCGGCAAGCGACCAGGCGGTGCCGGCCACGTAGTCGAGCCACCCGCCGGAGGCCGGCGGGAGCGCATCGAGATCGAAGCCGCCGCGCTCGCCGGTCGACAGGAGCGTGATCTCGACCCGCCGATCGTCGGTCGGCATCACCGCCAGGCGGATCTCGAGGTCGATGGCCGCCGGCAGCACGAGCCCCCCGTTGTAGTCGGTGTGCTCGCCGAT
>JALZAF010000028.1 GCA_030948505.1 Chloroflexota bacterium | reverse complement strand
TCGTGGTGGTCGTCGCTCCCCACCGGCTGCAGGAAGTCGCCGCCGCCGCGTGGTTGCCGGCCAAAGTCGTCCGGGCCGTGGCCGGCGGGGCTCGCCGCCAGGAGTCCGTCGCGGCGGGACTTGCCGCCCTCGACGAGCTGGACGGCGCGGGGCAGACAGCACAAGCGGACCGTGTTGTGCTGGTCCACGACGGGGCGCGGCCGCTGGTAAGCCCGACCCTGGTTGGACGGATCGTGGCGGCGGCGGCCATGCACGGTGCGGCCATCCCCGTGCTCCCCGTGGCGGAAACGCTGAAGCGCGTCGGCGGCGATCTCGTCCTGGGGACCGTCGACCGCGAGGGCCTCGCGACAGCGCAGACCCCTCAGGCTGCCCGCCGGAGCCTCCTCCGCAAGGCCCTGGCCGAACGACCCGCCGACGGGCCCGAGACGTGGACGGATGAGGCCGCGCTACTGGAGGCCTGTAACATCGCCGTTCATGCCATCCCCGGCGAGCCGAGCAACCTGAAGGTGACGCTGCCCGACGACATGGGCCGTGTCGAGACGGCCCTGCGCGGCGCTGGCCGGCCCCGAATCGGTTTCGGCCAGGATCGCCACCCCTTCGGTCCAGGCGAACCGCTCGTGCTGGCCGGCGTGGTCATCCCCGGCGCCCCGCGGCTGCTCGGGCACTCCGACGGCGACGTCGCCCTGCACGCCGTTGCGGACGCCCTGCTGGGTGCCGCCGGCCTTGGGGACCTCGGGCGCCTGTTCCCGGCCGACGAACGGACCCGCCGCGGGATCGCCAGCCACGAACTCCTCGCTGAGGTCCTGCGCCGGCTGGCGACTGCCGGGCTTCGGCCGCTGACGGTGGATCTCTCGATCGCCGCGGGCCGGCCGCGCCTGGGCGACCGGCTCGACCAGATGCGCGATCGCCTGGCTGAGATTCTCCGCCTGCCACCGGCATCAGTCGGGGTGAAGGCGTCGACCGGGAACCTGGACGGCAGCGAGGGCGCCGGACGGGGCATCTCCGCGCAGGCGATTGCGGCCGTCGAGCCAATCCCGTGATCCGTCTGACCGACACCCTGAGCGGCGAGAAGCGCGCACTGGCCCCGCTCGAGGAAGGGCACGTCCGGATCTACAGCTGTGGGCCGACGGTTTACGGCCCGGCCCACATCGGGAACTTCCGGTCGTTCCTGTTCGCCGACCTGCTGGTCCGCTATCTCCGCTACATCGGCCTCCGCGTCACCTGGGTCATGAACGTGACCGACATCGACGACAAGATCATCCGCGGCGCGGCCGCTGCCGGGATCGGCATCGAGGCCCTGGCGGAGCGCTGGCTGGAGCGCTTCATGACGGACGCGGCCGCCGTACGAATGACGACGCCGGATGTGCTGCCGCGGGCGACGCAGCACATCGACGAGATGGTGGCCCTCATCGCCACGCTCATCGAGAAGGAGCACGCCTACCGCACGGAGGACGGTTCGATTTTCTTCCGCATCGGGTCATGGCCGGCGTACGGCCGGCTGGCGCGGCTCGACGCGGAACAGCTCCGGGTGGGCGAACGCGTCGAAGCGGACGAGTACGGCAAGGACGATGTGCGGGACTTCGCCCTGTGGAAGGGGCCCAAGCCCAACGAGCCGGCCTGGGACACGGCGATCGGTCGCGGCCGGCCCGGCTGGCACGTCGAGTGCTCGGCCATGAGCATGGCCTACCTGGGGCCGTCGTTCGACATCCACACCGGCGGTATCGATCTCATCTTCCCGCACCACGAGGATGAGATCGCCCAGAGCGAGGCGGCCACCGGACAGCCGTTCGTCCAGACGTGGCTGCACTGTGCCCACCTCCAGATGGGCGGCGCCAAGATGGCCAAGTCAACGGGCAATATCGCGCGCGTCGGCGAGCTGCTCGATGCGGGCATCTCCGCCCGCGCCCTGCGCTACGCCCTCATCTCCGTCCATTACCGCCAGGCGTTGAACTTCAGCGAGGACTCCCTGGCCGCGGCCGCGGCGGCCGTCGCGCGGCTCGAGGCACTGCTGGCGGCGCTGTCCGCCTACCGCGAGGATCGAGGGGACGATCCCGACCTCGCGGCGGCGATAGCGGGCGCGCGGGCCGCATTCGAAGCGGCGCTCGACGACGACCTGAACGTGTCGGCCGCGCTGGCCGCACTTTTCGACTTCGTCCGCGACGTCAACCGTCGCATCGACGGCCGCGAGTTGTCGACTGCCGATGCTGGCCGGATCGAGGAGTTTCTCCGTGGGCTCGATGCCGTGCTCGGGATCCTGCCCGAGCCCGACGCGGGCCTCGAGCCGGAGTTAGCGGCGCTCCTGGCGCAGCGGGCCGCCGCGCGCGCGGCACGGGACTGGGAGGGCTCGGATCGGCTGCGCGACCAGCTCGCTGCTGCCGGGATCGCGGTCGAGGACACCCGTGACGGCCAGCGCTGGCGGCGGGCCGTAGAGGCCGGGCATGGCTGAGAAAGGGGCTCGAAAGCCGCGCCGCACGGACAAGGTGGGGGGACCGGCCTCGGCAAAGCGGCCGAAGCCGGGGGGCGGCGGGGGGCGCCCGCGCGGCTCCGCCGAGGGTTCGCCAGCCGGTCCCAAGGCGCGTCGCAAGCCGCACGAACCGAAACAGGGTGGCGATCGCCGGTCCGCCAAGCGCGACGATCAGGAACGAGGCTTTGGGTTCCGGGATGCCGACGCGGGACCGGCTCGAGGACGCGAGGGGTTCGCGCGTCCGGACGAGCGGGGAGCGGGGAGCCATGCCGACCGCCCGCGCCGCGGCCCATCGACGGATCGGTTCCGGCCGCAGCGCGACGATCGTGGCGGGTTCCGTCCGCGATCCGGTCCCCGCGAAGAGGACGGACGGTTCCGAGCGGATGATCAAGGTCCCCGCTTCCGCGGGCCTCGGCCGGCGCCGGATCGCCCGTGGGAACGACGGGACGAGGGTGGCCCCGAACGGCGACCGTGGGACGCGTCGCCGGGAGGTCCGCGTCCCCGCCCGCGCCCGCACCCGCCGGGAGCAAATCGCGATCGCTCGCCCGGCGATCGTCCGACGCGCGGCCGACCGCCCGCGCCTCCTTTCG
This sequence comes from Chloroflexota bacterium, assembly GCA_030948505.1. Lineage (GTDB taxonomy): Bacteria > Chloroflexota > Limnocylindria > Limnocylindrales > CSP1-4 > JACDAV01. Next base: position 1,178 of record JALZAF010000028.1, on the reverse strand, counting down.
ATCCGCGGCGCCGGTTCGAGCCAGGCCGTCCACCCGGCATCCGACGATCGTTTGATGCCGGGGCCTCGGGCCAGGATCGGCGGCCATTCGATCCGGGGCGTCCATCGGACACGCCGCGGCCGCCGGACAGGCCGCGGCCGCCGGAGTTCAGGCCGCGGCCGCCGGATTTCAGGCGTCCGTTCGAGGCCGGCCGCCCGGCTCCGGATCGGCGAGGCAGCCGCAACTGGGGAGCGGCGCCCGGCCGGCCGGTCATGCCCGCGCCCGCGCCCGGCCCCGAGCTGGTCGGTCCAGATGAAGAGCTGGTCGCCGGCCGTCGACCGGTCGAGGAGGCGTTCGCGGCCCGGCGAGAGGCCAGGCGGATGCTCGTAGTACCCCAGCGTCGGGAGGCCCTGGAGCGACTCGTCCTCCACGCCACGAGCCTGCGCATCCCGGTGATCGAGGTCGAGGGCGGGACGCTGACCGCGCTGGCCAACTTCGACGGCCACCAGGGGGTCGCCATCGTCGTCCCCCCACGGCGCTACGCGACACTCGACGACATCCTCGCCAGGGCGATCGAACGAGGCGAGCCGCCGTTCGTGCTGGCGCTCGATTCGCTCGAGGACCCGCAGAACCTGGGCACCCTCCTGCGCAGTGCGGAGGGTGCCGGGGTCCACGGCGTGATCTTCCCGACCCGCCGCCAGGCGCCCCTCAGCCCGGCCGCCGTCAAGGCCTCGGCCGGCGCCGTGGAGCATCTCCTGCTCAGCCCGGTCGACGACCTTGCCGCGGCCCTGGCCGACCTCCACGCGCGGGGCCTGCGAGTCGCGGGTGCCGAGGCGGACGCACCCCTGACCGCTCGCCAATCGGATCTGCGCGGCCCCCTCGCGATCGTGGTGGGCAGCGAGGGCCAGGGGCTGGGCGCGGCGGTCCGCCGCCGTTGCGACCTGGTCATGCGGATCCCGATGCGAGGGGCGATCGACTCGCTCAACGCCGCGGTCGCCGGGTCGATCCTGCTGTTCGAAGCGGTGGCCCAGCGCGACCCGACCGGCCGCGCCGGTCGCCATACGCCGGGATTGGCGACGTTGGACGAGCCGGAGCCGGGGCAAGCCACCGAGCCGCCCGCCGCCACCGAGCCGCCAGCCGCCGAAGCGCCGTCACCCGAAGGCCTGTCGGCGGGCGAGCCGGCCGCCGGCGCCGAGGAC
>JALZAF010000021.1 GCA_030948505.1 Chloroflexota bacterium | reverse complement strand
GCTCCGTGCATCGGCGAGCGACCATGACCCAGAGGAATGGGACCGGGCCGACGTTCGGCCGTGCGTATCGCGCCTACCGCATGCCCCATCGGCGGAACCGCATGTCCCGCCGACCGTCGGTGGGCGGGAAGCTCGGCGCGACCGCGGGGATCCTCACCGCGATGCTCATCACGTTCGCCGTGTTCGCCGGTACCGCGGCTGCGGCATTCTTCGGCTACTTCGCCGCGGATCTGCCGGCGGCCCACGAGCTCGCGACGGTACCGGTGCCGCTCTCCACCTACATCTACGACCGGACCGGCGAGCACCTGCTTTACACGCTCGAGGACCAGCGCCGCGAGCTGGTGAAGCTGAGCGAGGTCCCGCTGCTCATGCAGGACGCGACGATCGCGATCGAGGACCACAGCTTCTGGACGAACCCGGGCATCGACCCGAGCGGCATCATCCGAGCCTTCCAGGCGAACGTCGCGAGCGGCGGCATCGCGCAGGGTGGCTCCACGATCACGCAGCAGCTGATCAAGACGCGACTGCTCGGCGACGAGCCGACCGTGACGCGCAAGATCAAGGAAGCGATCCTCGCGATCGAGGCGACCCGGACCTTCACCAAGCAGGAGATCATGGAGATGTACCTCTCCCAGATCTTCTACGGCAACCAGTCCTATGGCCTCAAGGCCGCGGCGAAGACCTACTTCGGCGTGGCGGACCTGAACGCCCTCACGCTCGGACAGATGGCCCTGCTGGCCGGCCTCCCCCAGGCCCCGTCCGAGTACGACCCGGTGCAGAACCCGGCCGCCGCGAACGCCCGACGGGCGCTCGTCCTCGACGCGATGGTGGAGTACGGCTATGTGACCCAGGCCCAGGCGGATGCCGCCAAGGTCGAGCCGATCAAGGTCACGCCCGCCCAGACGTCCCTGTATGCGCCGCACTTCACGTTCCGTGCTCGGGAGCAGCTCATCACGATGCTCGGTGAGAAGGCCGCGTACCGCGGCGGGTACCGCGTGTACACGACGCTCGACTACAACATGCAGCAGCTCGCCGAAAAAGAGGTCAAGGACCACGTCGACGGGCTGAAGTTCGCGAACGTCAACAACGCCGCGCTCATCACGATGGATCCGACGACGGGCGAGATCCTTGCCTACGTCGGCAGCAAGGACTACTACGACCACTCGGTCAAGGTCCAAGGTGACTACGACGTCGCGGGCATCGCGCTCCGGCAGCCCGGATCGACATTCAAGATGTTCACCTACCTCACGGGCATGCTGAAGGGCGGGATGACCGCCTCGACGGTGCTGAACGACATCGAATTCAAGTCACCCGACGGCAGTGGCAAGACGTACGAGCCGAAGGACGCGACCAAGGAACAGCACGGCCCGACGACGATCCGGCAGGCGCTCCGCGAATCGCTGAACCTCCCTGCGCTGAACGTCACGCGCATGGTCGGCGTCGACGCCATCATCGACACGGTCCACCAGCTCGGCATCAACCGCGAGTTCGACCGCTCGCGGCTCGGGCTGAGCTTTGGCATCGGTGCGGCCGAGATGCGGCTCATCGATATGGCCAGCGCCTACCAGGTGATCGCCAACTACGGGCGTCGCATCGAGCCCACGTTCATCCTGAAGATCGTGGACAGCAGTGGCAACGTCACCCGGGACTTCACGAAGGTGGAGACCAAGCAGGTGATCGACGAGCGCTACGCCTGGGTCATGACGAACATCCTCAAGGACAACACCGATCCGGTGCACGGCTCCTTCGTGTTCGGGCCGTTCACGTCCATCGGCCGGCCCGCGGCCCTCAAGACCGGAACGACCGACAACCTCCAGGACGTGCTCGCGATCGGCTACACGCCCACGCGCCTTACGGCGATCTGGATGGGGAACTCGGACAACAGCGAGATGAGTGGCATCAGCTCGGCCCTCGGGCCTGGCATCCTGTGGCGTGACTACATGAAGACGGTCGTCGGCGCTCTGCCGCCCGACGATTTCAAGCGGCCTGCCGGCATCGTCGACAAGGTCGTCTGCGTGAACCCCGCGCTCACCGGTGGGAACGGGTCCGGCAAGCTGCCCGGTCCGAGCTGCCCGTCCAACTTCCGGTGGACCGAGCAGTACGTGCAGGGCACCGAGCCGACGACCGATGACCGCGACGTCTACGTGGGCGGCTGCTACAAGATCGCGATCCCGTTCGCTGATTGGGCTCCCGACATCGCCCGGTGGGCGACGGCGGCCAACGGCGGCGCGTACAACTACGGCCGATTCAACTGGAACATCTGCGGCTATGCCCCGGCGAGGCCCAGCGCGTCTCCCGGTGCCTCCCCGCCCGGTGCGGCGCCGACCCAGGGGCCGGGTCCGATCATCATCACCCCTCCGCCGGGGCCCACGAAGAAGCCGTAGCCTCGGGGCACGGCCCGCACCAGGATGCTCTCCGCGCCCGGCGCCTGGATCGAGATGGTCGAGGTCAACCCCCCGCGCC
>JALZAF010000014.1 GCA_030948505.1 Chloroflexota bacterium | reverse complement strand
AGCCTGCCGCCCGTTCCCACGAGCGCGGCGTCCTCGGCGGCATCCGCCAAAGAATCTGCCTCGTCGAGTGGACCAGTCGCCGCGGCCGACGTGTCGGGCACCTGGAATGTCGACACCGCGATCGGCTCGTTCACGGACAACACCAGCACGTTCGTCGGCTACCGCGTGCAGGAGGAGCTGGCTGGCGTGGGTGCGAACACGGCCGTGGGCCGGACGCCAAACGTGACCGGCTCGCTGACGATCGCGGGCACGAAAGTGACCGCGGCCACGATCACCGCCGACCTGACGACGCTCAAGAGCGATGACAACCAGCGCGACGGCCAGCTCCGAAGGCAGGGCATCGAGACCGGCACCTACCCGACCGCGACGTTCACCCTCACGGCGCCGATCGATCTTGGCTCCGTCCCGGCGGAGGGCCAGGAGATCCAGGTCACGGCCAACGGACAGCTCAAGCTGCACGGCCAGACGAAGGACGTCCAGGTGCCGATGCGGGCGCGTCTGTCGAGTGGCGTTATCACGTTGTCCGGCTCCATCCCGATCGTCTTCGCCGACTACGGCATCCAGAAGCCGAATTCCTTCAAGGTCCTGACGATCGCCGACCAGGGAACGATGGAGTTCCAGCTCTTCTTCAGTCGCGCCGCGGCGTAACCAGCGCCGCGGGGTAACCAACGCCCCCGCGCAACCCACGCGCGGCGTAACCGAGTCGAAAGGTTGGCCGGCCGACACTGGCGGCCGCAATCGCCGACAACGACCCGGCTGACTCCCATACGCATCGCCCGCGCCCACGGGCAGTGGAGGTTCTTTCGTGAACGACGCCACCCGTGAGCTCAAGGCCGTTCCGGAGGCCGTGACCGAGGCCCTCGACGGCCGTACCACGAGCGAGGCTGTGCTGTTCGAGATCCGGCGGGTCATCGTTGGCCAGGACGCCATGCTCGAGCGAGTCCTCGTGGCTCTGCTCGCCGGCGGCCATCTGCTCCTCGAGGGCGTCCCGGGCCTGGCCAAGACGCTGACCGTCAAGACCCTGGCGGACGTGCTCGACGCGTCCTTCCGCCGCATCCAGTTCACCCCGGACCTCGTGCCGGCGGACCTCGTGGGGACGCGCATCTACCGGCCCGATCGCGGCACGTTCGACACCGAACTGGGCCCGGTCTTCTGCAACTTCGTGCTGGCCGACGAGATCAACCGCGCCCCGGCCAAGGTCCAGTCCGCGCTGCTCGAGGTGATGCAGGAGCGACAGGTGACGATCGGACCGGAAAGCTTCGCGGTGCCGCGGCCATTCCTCGTGATGGCGACCCAGAACCCGATCGAATCCGAGGGGACCTACCCGCTGCCAGAGGCGCAGGTCGACCGCTTCATGATGAAGGTGGTCATCGGCTACCCGACGCCGGGCGAAGAAGCCGTCGTCGTCGAGCGCTCGTTGCGGCCGGCCGCAGAGGTCGTGCGCATCCTGTCGGCAGATCAGCTCGCCGAGCTGCAGGCGCTGACCGCCCGGATCTACGTCGACCGATCCGTCGTCGACTACGCCGTGGCGCTGACCGCCGCCACCCGATTCCCGGAGCAGGTCGGGCTGCCCAACGTCAAACCGTTCATCGCCTTCGGGGCCAGCCCGCGCGGATCGATCAACCTGATCCACGCCGCCCGGGCGCTGGCGGTCGTCCGCGGCCGCCGCTACGTCCTGCCATCCGACGTGACCGAGCTAGCCCCGGACGTGCTGCGCCACCGCATCGTGCCCAGCTTCAGCGCCCTGGCCGAGGAGGTCAACGCGGACATGATCCTGGATCGCCTGATCCCCGCGGTCCCCGTGCCGCACCTGACCAGCGACGAGCTCTCCGCATGACCATGACCCTGCTGGGCAGGCCCCGGTCGAAGGCGCAGCCGGGGCCCGGGCCAACGCCCCAGGCGCTGTTGCGGGCCCTCGACGTCACGGTCGGCCGCCGCATCCACGGGCTGGTCCCGGGCGAGTTCCGGGCTCACGACCTGGGTGGCGGGACGGAGCTGGCCCAGGTTCGCCCGTACGAGCCCGGCGACGACGTCCGCCGCATCGACTGGAACGTCACCGCCCGCACGACGGTGCCGCACGTCCGCGTTCACGTCCCGGAGCGAGCCCTCACGACCTGGCTGGTCCTCGACGTTTCGCCTTCGATGAGCTTCGGGACAGCGGATCGGCGCAAGGCTGACGTGGCCGAAGGCGTCGCCGTGGCCCTCGGACACGTGGGCACCCAACGGGGCAACCGCCTGGGCATCCTGACCTTCGGCGGATCGGACGACCGCCGCATGCGCCCGACTGGTGGCCGGCAGGGCCTGCTGGCGCTGCTGCTCTCTGCTCGCAACGACGGCGACGCCGCGGCGGTCGAAGGCGCACAAGGCCGCGATCCAGTGGGCGCCAGATCGCCTGCCGCCGCGCTGCGTTTCGTCGCCGGCGCCGCGGCCCGGGGCGGCCTCGTCGCGGTCGTGTCCGACTTTCGCGGGCCACGTGACTGGCATCGCGTGCTGGCCGCCGCGGCAGCGCGCCACGAGGTCCTCGCGATCGAAATCGGCGATCCCCGTGAGGACGACCTGCCCGACGTCGGCGAGCTGACCCTCATCGACGCGGAGACCGGACGCGAGGTCCGGGTCGACACGTCCTCGCGCGCGCTCCGCGAGCAGTTCGCAACGGCAGCGGCCGCGGATCGGGCATCGCTCCGGTCCGAGCTTCGCCGGCTCGGCGTCCACCACATCGCCCTATCCACGTCCGGCAGCTGGCTGCGCTCGCTGGCCGGCCAGCTGCGCGCGCTGGGCATCGCGTCATGAAATTCGCCGATCCGCAGTTGCTCATCGCGCTGCTCCTCGTGCCGCTGGCCGTCGCCGCGTACCTGTACGTCCAGCGCCGGCGCTCGCGCTACGCCGTCCGTTTCACCAACGTCGACCTGCTCTCCAACCTCGTTCCGCGCGCGCCCTCCTGGCGCCGCCACGTCCCGGCCGCCCTGTACCTGGTGGCGATCAGTGCCCTGGTGATCGCGCTGGCCAGGCCGTCGATGGTGCTCGCCGTGCCGCGTGAGCAGGCGACGATCATCCTGACCATGGACGTGTCCCGCTCGATGCGGGCCACCGACGTCGATCCGACCCGCCTCGCGGCGGCCCAGAAGGCGGCCTCCGACTTCGTCAACCAGCTGCCGTCGTCGTTCAAGGTTGGCCTGGTCGTCTCCTCCACCGAGTCGCGCATCGTCCTCACCCCTACGATTGACCGAACCGCCATCCACGACGCCATCGACGCCCTCGTGGCAGACGGCGGCACCGCGCTGGGCGACGCGATCGTCAGCTCGCTGAAGGCGGCGGGCCTGACCGTTTCGAGCGGCCCGAATGTGCCGCCACTCCCGTCGGCCACACCGTCCCCCCCGTCGTCGGCTTCGCCATTGCCGTCGGCCTCGGGCGCGCCGTCCGCGTCAGCAGCCCCGAGCCAGCCGCCCCTCGTGGCGACCGTCCTCCTGTCGGATGGGGCGAACTCCACTGGCGCCCTGCAACCACTCGATGCGGCCCGCCAGGCGGCCGCGCTCGGGGTGCCGATCTACACGATCGCCCTCGGCACGGCCGATGGCGTGGTGGATGTCCCCAACCAGCAGGGCCAGCTGCGCCAGTTGTCCGTGCCGCCGGATCCGGAGACGCTGGCCGCGATCGCCGAGATGACCGGGGGGCGCTCCTTCACGGCGCCAACCTCGGCCGACCTGGCCCAGATCTACCAGAGCCTTGGATCGAGGGTGGGTTTCACGAACGAAGAACGCGAGGTGACGCAGCTGTTCGCGGCCGCCGGTCTCGTCCTGGTGCTGGCCGGAGCCGGACTCGCCGCCCATTGGTTCAACCGGTTCCCGTGAGCCCCTCCAGCGGCCGTCGTCGGACCTCCAGCGGTTCGGTCCACATGCCTCCGCCGCGGGACCTGCCCGCGGTCGATCCATCGCACCGCCCGGAGTCCCGCCTATGGGATGAGCCTTTCGACGTGATCACAACTCCGTAGCAGACAGGAGATCCAATGGACTGGTACGACCAGCCAGCTCAGGCTCCGCCCGCGCCACGCGCGGTGACGGGCATCCGACGGGGCGTCGTGACCGCGATCCTGGCGGCCGTCCTCCTCGGCGTCGGCGGGGCAGCGGCCGTCATGGCCGCCAGCCCCGATCCATCGGCTGCGCCGAATGCGACGACCCGGCCGTCGACCAACGGCGGCAGTCCGTCCGGAACAGCCGCACCTCACCACAAGGGCAACTGTCCGAACATGGGTGGTTCCAGCGGCAGCAGCCCGAACGGCAGCACGCCAAACCCCAACAGCTCGGGCGCACCTTCGAGTTCGGGCGCCTGACCGACCGGCGGCAGCTCGTTTCGCGGGCTGCCGCCCGTTCACGCCTCGAGCAGCGCGGCAACCTCGCGGATGACCGGCAGGCGGACGGTGAACGTGGTGGACTTGCCCAGCTCGCTCTCGACCTCGATCTCGCCGCCGTGCTGTTCGACGATGTGGCGGGTGCCGGCCAGACCTACGCCCGTGCCGCTGATCGACTCGGACACGTTGGTGGCGCGGAAATAGGGCTCGAAGACGCGGTCCATTTCGGCCGGCGGGATCCCGATCCCCTGGTCCTCGACCGTCAGTACGGCCCACTCCTCGCCGTCGCGTTCCTCGCGCGAGGCCGTCACGAGCACTTCGCCACCTCTTGGGCTGTAGCGAACCGCGTTGGAGAGGAGATTTGCCACCACCCGTTCGATCCGGGCGCCATCCCAATCGCCAACCAGGCGGGGAAGGGCGGATTCGACGCGAATCGTGTGCTTCGGACTCATGTTGCGGTACTCGGCCGCCAGCCGGCCGGCGATCCTGATGAGGTCCGCCGGACCCAGGTCCAGCTCGACCGGCTGGCCCATTCGCATGCGGGTGACGTCGAGCAGCTCGTCGATCAGGCGCACCAGCTGGATGGTGCTCCCGTCGATCGCGCGGAGCCCATCGGCGAAATCGCCCAGGCCTGCGGGGTCCAATCGGGCCAGGGCACGCTCCAGCAGGTTGGCCCGGCCCATGATGATCGTGGCCGGGGTCTTGAGGTCGTGAGAAACAGCCGCCAGGAACTCATCCTTCTGGCGCTCGAGGTCGCGCAGCGGGCTGATGTCCTGGAAGACGGCCACGCCGCCGACCGAATCGCCGATGCCATCGCTGAGCGGCGCGCTGTTGACCAGGATCGGGACGTCGCGACCGCTCATGGCATTTGTCACCAGGAGCTGCTCGCCGAGGACGACCTGGCGGCCGAACACGGCGCGGGCGAGGGGCGTGTCCTCCGGGCGGCAGAGGGTCCCGTCGATGCGGCGGACGCTGGGTGGCGCATCCGTTGCGGACATCGCACTGGCGGGGACGCCGCCCATGATCTCGAGAGCCGCGGCGTTGCTGAGGTACACCTCGCCCGCCGCGTCGGCGATGAGGATTCCTTCCGGCGTGACGTCGACGACCTGGCGCAGGCGGGCCAAACCGGCCTCGGCTTCGGCCCGACCGGCCTGCTCGCGCAGCAGCTGCTCGCCACTGATGGTCGCCATGATCGTGTTGAGCACGACGCCGATGCTCTCGGTCAGCTGGTCGAGCAGGGACAGGTGGATGTCGCTGAACTCGCCGAATGAGGCCAGCTCGATGACCGCCCGCGTCTCCTCCTCGAAAACGACCGGGAGCACCACGATCGAGCTCGGCGAGGCCTTTCCCAGCCCGGAGCCGATGGCGATGTAGTCGGGCGGCACGTCGGTCAGCAGGATCCGACGACGGTCTCGCGCGACCTGGCCGATGAGGCCCTCGCCCAGCCGGACCCTCGCCGCTGGCTCCGAGTGAGCGTTCGGCGCGTAGCTCGCCAGCAGGGTCATGGAACGCTCTGGTTCGTCCGCCTCGAGCAGGTAGAACACACCGTGTTGCGCCCCGACGAGCGGCGCCAGCTCGGAAAGGATCAGGCGGCCGGCGGCGCGCAGGTCGCGCTGCCCCTGGAGCAGCCGGCTGAACCGGGCGAGGTTCGTCTTGAGCCAGTACTGCTCGACGTTCTTCTGCGTCGTGTCCCGCAGGTTGCGGACCATCTTGTTGACGTCATCGCGGAGGATCTCCACCTCGCCGCTGGCCTCGACCTCGATCGTGCCGGACAGGTCGCCGCGGGTGACGGCCGTCGCGACCGCGCCGATCGCGCGGACCTGCGTCGTGAGGTTGGCGGCCAGCTGGTTGACGTTGTCGGTCAGGTGGCGCCAGGTCCCGGACGCGCCCGGAACCTTCGCCTGGCCGCCCAACTTGCCTTCGATCCCGACTTCGCGGGCCACGCTGGTCACCTGGTCGGCGAACACGGCCAGGGTGTCAGTCATGCTGTTGATCGTGCCGGCAAGCTCGGCGATCTCGCCCTTGGCTTCGAGGGTCAGTTTCGGCGTGAGGTCGCCGTTGGCGACCGCCGTGACCACGGCGGCGATGCTCCGCACCTGGCTGGTCAGGTTGCCGGCCATCGAGTTGACCGAGTCCGTGAGGTCCTTCCACGTGCCGGCGACATCCCTGACGTCCGCTTGCCCACCGAGCTTGCCTTCGCTGCCGACCTCGCGCGCCACGCGCGTGACCTCCGAGGCGAACGCGTTGAGCTGGTCGACCATGGTGTTGACGGTGTTCTTCAGCTCCAGGATTTCTCCCCGAACGTCAACCGTGATCTTCTTCGACAGATCGCCCTTGGCGACGGCGGTGGTGACCTCGGCGATGTTGCGCACCTGGCTGGTCAGGTTGCCGGCCATCGAGTTGACCGAGTCCGTGAGGTCCTTCCACGTGCCGGCGACATCCCTGACGTCCGCTTGTCCACCGAGCTTGCCTTCGGTGCCCACCTCGCGGGCCACCCTGGTCACTTCGGAGGCGAAGGCGTTGAGCTGGTCGACCATCGTGTTGACGGTGTTCTTCAGCTCCAGGATTTCGCCCCGAACGTCGACCGTGATCTTCTTGGACAGGTCGCCCTTCGCGACGGCCGTCGTGACTTCGGCAATATTGCGAACCTGGCTGGTCAGGTTGCTGGCCATGAAGTTGACGTTGTCGGTCAGGTCCTTCCACGTCCCGGCCACGCCGCGGACATCGGCCTGACCTCCGAGCTTGCCTTCGGTGCCGACCTCGCGGGCCACCCGGGTGACCTCGGAGGCAAAGGCATTGAGCTGGTCGACCATCGTGTTGATCGTGTTCTTCTGTTCGAGGAACTCGCCCCGCACGTGGACCGTGATCTTCTTGGACAGGTCGCCCCGAGCGACGGCGGTCGTCACCTCGGCGATGTTGCGGGCCCGATCCGTGAGGTTGCGCGACATGGTGTTGATGTTGTCGGTCAGGTCCTTCCAGGTGCCGGCGACGCCGCGCACGTCGGCCTGACCACCGAGCTTGCCTTCGGCGCCGACCTCATGGGCGACGCGGGTGACCTCGCCGGCCAGGGAGTTGAGCTGGTCGACCATCGTGTTGATCGTGTTCTTCAGCTCGAGGATCTCGCCTCGCACGTCGACCGTGATCTTCTTTGACAGGTCACCCCGCGCGACCGCGGTCGTGACCTCGGCGATGTTGCGCACCTGGCTGGTCAGGTTGCCGGCCATGAAGTTGACGCTTTCGGTCAGGTCTTTCCAGGTGCCCGCGACGCCGCCAACGTCGGCCTGGCCGCCGAGCTTGCCTTCGGTGCCCACCTCGCGGGCGACGCGGGTGACCTCCGATGCGAACGCGTTGAGCTGGTCGACCATCGTGTTGACGGTGTTCTTCAGCTCCAGGATCTCGCCCCGAACGTCAACGGTGACCTTCCTGGACAGGTCGCCTCGGGCGACGGCTGTGGTCACATCGGCGATGTTGCGGACCTGGCTGGTCAGGTTGCGAGCCATGGAGTTGACCGAGTCCGTCAGGTCCTTCCAGGTGCCCGCGACGCCCTTGACGTCGGCCTGCCCGCCGAGCTTACCCTCCGTGCCCACCTCGCGAGCCACCCTGGTCACTTCGGAGGCGAAGGCGTTGAGCTGGTCGACCATCGTGTTGACGGTGCGGCCCGACTGGCGGAACTCACCCCGCAGGGGACGACCGTCCATCTCGAGGCCGATCCGCTGCGACAGGTCGCCTCGTGCCACCGCTCCCAGGACACGGCTGACCTCGACGGATGGGCCGGTCAGGTCCGTGACCAGCTGGTTGACCGCCTCAAGGTTTCGTTCCCACGACCCGGCCGCCCCGCCCATCGAGGCGCGATAACCGAACCGACCCTCGCGGCCCACCACGCGACCGATCTGGCGAAGCTCGGCCGCGGTGCGTTGGTTCAGCTCGACGATGTCGTTGAAGGCCTCGGCGATCTCGCCGGCGATGCCCGTTTGGCCCGACGGCAGCCGAACCCCGAAGTCGCCCCGGCGGACGGACCTCAGGGCGTGCAGAAGGGCCTGTTCGTCGAGCGCCCCTTGGCGCTCCGGTGGCCGCGCGGTCACAAAGGTCATGCCTCCGGCTGGGTCGGTGGCGGCTTGGCCTTCCGGCCACAGAACGATTCTCAGGATTGTGTCCCGCCTGTCTGCGGTCGAACCTTCCAGTGTCATTGAAGGCACCCAACCGAACATTCCAAGTCCGCAACAGGGCCCCCGAGGAGCCTCGGATGCGCCTCGCGAGCGTCGATGGGAGTGTCCGTAAGCCATCCGGGGGGTGACGGATCGGACCAGCGGCGTGCATGCTAGGGCTATGACAACTCCCGCAGCCACGACGATTCGTCGCGCCGGACGCTCATGACCGCCCGATTTCGCCGCCGCCTGGGCTCCGTGGGCCTCGCCAAGGGAGGCTCGCTGCTGGGCGTCGCGGTCCTCGCCACGGGCCTTGCAGCGAGGGTCGTTCGGACCAGACTCCGACCGGCACCGAGCAGCGTGGCGGGCGCGGCACCTGCCGCCGCCGGCCCCCGAAGATCAGGCGTGGGGCCCCGAAGGGCGCCCCGGCGGACGGTGACCCCAAAGGCCGGTGGCGGCTGGACGGTGGGTGGCGGGAGCCGGTCAAAGGAGTACCGGACCCAGGCGGAGGCCGAGGGGGCGGCCCGCTCGGAGCTGCTGGCCAAGGGAGGCGGCGAGCTGGTCGTCAAGGCGAAGGACGGCAAGGTCCGCGACAAGACGATGGTCGGCAAGTCAGACGCTCACAAGAGCGCGGACAAGGGCGCCGAACCCCGCAAGAGCGCCGAGGCTCACAAGGGCGCGGAGCCGCACGAGAGCACGGACGCGCCCAGGGCGAGCGGCTAGGCGGACCCCGCGTTGACTGGCGGGACGAAATGATCGAGATCCGACGAGACCCCGAGATCCACGACGTGCAGGGCGGCTGGTTCCGCGCGCGCTGGCACTTCTCGTTCGACCGCTATCGCGACCCGAAGAACGACAGCTTCGGCGCGATGCGCGTGTTCAACGACGATCGCCTCATCCCCGGCGCGGTCTGGCCGCTCCACCCGCACCGGGATGTCGAGGGGCTGACCTACGTCGTCGAGGGGACATTCGGTCACGAAGACAACGTCGGAGGCTCGTTCGGCCCGCTGCCGGCGGGTTCCGTCCAGCGGATGACACTCGGATCGGGCGCCCTGCACTCGGAGCTGAACGCCTCGAAGACGGAGCCGATGCGCTTCATCCAGATCTGGATCCTGCCCGATACGCCGAGCCTCCCCCCGGCGGTCGAGCAGCGCGTCTTCAGGCGCGAGGAGCGGACCAATCGCCTGCTCAAGGTGATCGGCCCCGAAGGCGGTGACGTCGTCAAGGTCCACCAGGACGCCGCCGTGTACGTCGCCTCGCTTGACGCAGCGACGGAGGTCACGCACCCGATCGGGCAGGGTCGCGGCGCCTACGTCTACCTGATCGAAGGCGACGTCTCCCTGGACGACAAGTCGCTGTCGACCGGCGATGCGGCCAAGGTCACGGACCAGCCCTCGCTTCGCATCCGGGCCACGCAGCCCAGCGAACTGATCCTCGTGGACGTCCCGATGCGCTTCACGCCGGTGGGGATCTGGGCCGGCGAACGGTGATCCAGGCGGCGCGCTAGGCGGCAGCCTCGGCCGCTGAGGCGCCCGCCACGGCCGGCTCGCCGACCTCGCTCGGATTGTTGACCGGATCCTTGCTCCACTCGAACCAGCCGCCGTCGTACACGGCGATCCGCGGCCAGTCCATCAGCCAGGCATAGAACCAGGTCTCGCTGGCCCGCCAGCCCGTGCCGCAGTAGAAGGCGACTCGCTTGTCAGGCGTGATGCCGGCCTCGGCCCAGTTGGCGGCGATCTCCGGGTAGGCCCGCATCGTGTTGTCCACGGTCCGGTAGTGCTGCATGTGGTACGCGTCGGAGCCGCAATTGCCCCACACGTCGGCGGCAATCCGACCGGCCGGTTCGATGTAGTTGTAGCCGCTGACCTTGCCGATGTGCTCCTTCCAGGTACGAACGCTGACCAGGGCCGCGCCGTCCCGGTCGGCCAGGATCGACTTCGCCTCATCGATGTCGACGATGTAGTCCGGACGCTGGGGGATCGTCAGGCCGAAGCTCGGCACAGGCGAGGGCTCGCGCAGCACGGTCTCGAGGGGATGGCCTGCGGTCACCCAACGGTCGTAGCCGCCGTCGAGCAGCCGCACGTCGCTCACCCCTGCGTACATGAGGATCGCGGCCGCCCGCGTCGCGGCGATCTGCCCGGCTCGCCGTCCGGGCCACTTCTCATTGGCATGGCCGATCGTGTCGCGGCCGTAGAGGACAACGGTCGTGTCGTGGGCGATTCCCAGTTCGCGCAGCGTCGCCTCGAGCTCGGCGGCCGATCGTCGGTTCCAGTCGACGGGATTCTCGAGCCGGTTAGTGTCGAGGTAGAGGGCGCCCGGAAGGTGGCTCTCCGCGTACTCCTCCGGCACGCCGAAGTTGACGTGGAACAGCAGGTAGCCATTTCCCGGGTAGGTGTCTGGCTGGCCACCGTCGATCAGCTCTCGTACCCAGGCCGGATGGACGAGCCGCTCGTACCTCGCGAGGCGCTCGACCGGCAGCGTCTCGTCCGACGCCCACGCCTGCCAGCCCGCCTCGTACGTGCGCACGGCCGGGTGCCCGAGCCGCTCCAGCCTCGCCTGCAGCGGTGCGGCCTCGTTCGGCCCGTCACCGTAAAGGACGACCGAACGATCCGCGGTCACGCCCTTGGCCTTCAGCTGGAGCTCGACCTCGGCCTCGTCGACCGTAGCCAGCCACGAGATCGGGAAGGCCACGGCACCGGGAATGTGGCCGCCGCGCGACTCGCCTCGCAAGCGCCAGCCGTTGTAGGCCGGCATGGGCCGGACATCGACGATCACCAGGTCGGACTCCGCCAGCCGCCGGCGGAGCCCGGCGGTCGAGATCGGCTCGCCGTCGGCGGGGGGAGTGCTGTCGCTTTCGGTCATGGCTTGTGCGTCCCTTTCGAGTGACGGGGGGTTGCGGGCAACAAAAAACCCTGCCGCAGCAGGGCCGGTGTGCGTGTCCGAATTGGAATCGGCGACCGGGATCTCAGACGCAGCACCTTCCCTGCTGGGCACAGCAACAACAAGGGCAGCAGGCGAAGGTGGTAGGTGTCATGCGTGGCTGCATTCTGCCAGCCACCGACCGAAGGCGCAAGGCCCCGCCCCGCTTGGTGGCGCAAAACCAGGCACCGGCCGGGAGACGTAGGGCAGAGTGAGACCCAGATGCCCAACATGACAGAGGTGACGTACATGCGCTCCACTACCAGGGCAGTCGCTATCTGCCTCCTCGCGGCGGCCGCGTTGGTCGCATGCACCAGTACCGGAACATCCACGGCGCCCCCCGCCGCCTCGCAGCCCGCGGCCACCCCGGCGGCGTCGACCGCTCGGTCCGCGGCTGGCGGCGCGACCGTTGAGGCCAAGGCGGTCGGCGCGATCGGAACCGTGCTCGTCGACGGGTCGAACGGCATGACCGTCTACGTGTTCAGCAAGGACGTGAAGGACAGCGGCACGAGCGCCTGCTCAGGCGGCTGCATCACCACCTGGCCCGCGCTGACGGTCCCGGCGGGCGGTACCCCAACCGCGGGCGCAGGCGTAACCGGCAAGCTCGGCACGATCACCCGCGCCGACAACCATACCCTCCAGGTCACCTACAACGGACTGCCGCTGTACCACTTCTCCGGTGACCAGGCACCCGGGGATTCGAAGGGCGTCTACACGAACTGGTCGGCCGTCAAGCCCTGAGTCCTGCACGGACCGTGTGACCTGGAGCGAGTCGTCTAGAC
>JALZAF010000004.1 GCA_030948505.1 Chloroflexota bacterium | reverse complement strand
GCATTGGCTTGCGGGGCGGTCGGCGCTCGTCACCGGGGCCAGTCGCGGGATCGGAGCCGCCACCGCAGAGGCCATCGCGGCCGCCGGCGCCCACGTCGTGCTTGCCGCCCGTGACCGCGAGGCCCTGGACGCTGTCGCCGCACGCATCCGCGACAACGGTGGCGTGGCCACCCCGGCGCCGACTGACGTGCGCAGGGTCGACGACGTCGACCGCCTGTTTGCGACCGTCGAAGAGGTGGGTGGTGTGGCGGCCCTCGTCTGTGCGGCCGGCGTGCTGAGGTCCGAGCCGTTCGTGAAAATAACGCCGGAGACGTGGGGCGAAACGCTCGACGTCAACCTGACCGGCGCGTTTCTGTGTTGCCGCGCGGCGTTCGTTGGGATGCGGCGCTCCGGCGAAGGGCGCATCGTCAACATCGCTTCGCTCTCCGGCGTCTACGCCACCGAGAAGTTCCCGGGACTGACCGCCTACAACGTCTCCAAATACGGAGTCGTCGGTCTCACGGAGGCGATCGCCGTCGAGGGCAAGGAGCATGGGATCACGGCAATCTGCCTGAGCCCGGGCGCCGTCGACACCGAGATGCTGCGTCAGGCCAATCCCGCGCTGCGCCCCGGCCTCACACCCGCCGACGTTGGCGAGCTGATCGTCGCGCTGCTCGACAGCCCACTCGCAGCGGCGAGTGGGGCGAACATCCCGCTGTTCTCAAACGCCTAGCTCGGGCGTCGCCCGCGCTCACTCCGCGAGCGACCACAGGTCCACACGCTCGTCGGCGAGCTGGCCACCGGCGGGTCGGGCCTGCATGGCAACGAGGCGGGCGCATGCCGCCATCTCCTGGTCGGTGTCCAACTCGGGGTCACCGCCGCGGTCGAGGCCGACGGCCGCCTGGAGCCGTCCCTCCTGCAGATAGAAGCCGATCAGCTTTCCCTCCTCCAGGCTCCCACGGACCACGAAGTCGTCCCACTTCGCGGCATCGCCGACGTATTCGAGCTTGTGGTCGTACTGGTCGGACCAGAAGGTGTGGATGTAGTCGTACGGCGTCGTGGAGCCGAGCATCGACCTCGCCGCCGCTCGCCCCATTTTTTCGCCGTTGTTGTAGTGCTCGACGCGAACTCGTCCGAAAACCGGGTGGAGGTGGTTCGCGACGTCGCCGGCCGCGTAGACGTCGGCGGCGCTGGCGCGACACAACTCGTCCACGAGGACCCCGTTCTCCTGCGCGACCGTTGATGCGAAGGTCGGTACCTCGGGCTGGATCCCGATGCCGATGACGGCGAAGTCGCAGGGGACGCGATCGCCGGCGGCGGTCACGGCCGCCTCCACCCGCTCGGTCCCCTCGAAGGCGGTGACCTGACTTTGGGCGAGCAGCTCCACCCCGTTCGCGCGGTGAAACGCGGCGACCGCCCCGCCGACCTCCTTGCCGAGAACCCGCTCGAGGGGCACGCGATCGGGAAAGATCGCGGTCACCCGGACCCCCAGCTGCGTCAGGGACGCCGCGACCTCGCAACCGATGAAACCCATGCCCACGACGATCGCGTGCCGGCCCGCCACGGCCTCGCGCTTGATCGCATCGCACTCGGCCATCGTACGAAGCTGATGGATGCCGGGCAACTCCCCCCCGGGGACGTCAAGCCGCCGGTTCCGCCCTCCCGTGGCGATCAGGACCTTCTGGTACTCGAGTTCCTCACCCGAGTCCAAGACCACGTTATGCGCGGCGGCATCCACTGAGACCACGCTCGACTCGACGCGCCTCTCGACATCGTGCTCCTGATACCAATCGGCGGGCCTGACATACCAACCGTCGAGATCCTCCTCGGACCGCAGATACGTCTTCGAGAGCGGAGGACGACCGAAGGGGATCCCTGGCTCGCGCCCGATCAACACAACCCGGCCCAGAAACCCCTCGTCGCGCAGAGTTGCCGCGGCGTTGCCTCCGGCGATGCCACCACCGACGATCACCATCGGCTTTCCACCCTCGCGCGAAGACATCGAGCACATTCTGCCAGCGCCGCTGCCGCGACCTCGAGACGAGCCGGCCCGGATTCTCCTGCGTCGGGGACGTGCGCAGCGGTTCGATCAAGCGCGTGGCGCCAGCAATCGGCCAAGGCTCGATTGCTGCCCGTCTGGTCTTCGAGCGCGTGCGGACAACCGGCCATGCCGTCGCCGGTCCAGCACCCGCGCCTCCTCCGTCCGCCTGAGCCGCGCCCCATACCGGCGAACGAGCGCGTTCCCCACCTGACGGCTCGGCCGCCCGGTCGATGGCCGGCGCTGCGCGGCGGCCGCAGGATGGCCCTCGGATGCGGCAATCACTGACCAGAGCTGCGTTTTCCTCGCAATCTGCGCCGAAATCGCCTGATGGCCAGGGGCGAGCCGGCGGCTCCGCGCCCCTTCATCGCGGCAGATGGCGATGACCGCGACCGCCTTTCCGCACCGGCCCGCGCCCGACCTCGTGCTCGACACCCTGCACGAGCACGCCGCCTCGCTGCTCGGCACCGCCCGTCGCTACTC
>JALZAF010000359.1 GCA_030948505.1 Chloroflexota bacterium | reverse complement strand
CTCTAGCCCCGCGAATGGTCGCGACTCCTGTCCGGTCAGGGTCCCACCCCAGGGTGTCAAGCGCCAGCCCCGATGGTCCCGAAGGACCTGGCAATTAGTCGGAGGGCCGGTGCGCCGCAGACCCCTCCGGGGCCGGTCGCCGTCTACTGAGAACTGAGGGAGAAGATCATCGTGGTGGTGGCGTCCTGGTAGGCATTGCCCGCCGAGAGCGGCAACGTCGTTCGGATGCAAAGGAGCTCCTGGGCACCAGGATCGAGGACGCGGTCTCCGGGGTTTGCGCCCATCGCCGCGCCGCCGAACCCGCCAGCCGCGAGGCGCCCGTCGAAGATCGGAGAGCCTTCGCCCATGTCGCACGAGGCCGCTTGGGCGGCCGGACCTCCGGACTCGATCGACAGCAGCAGGATGGCACCGAGGCCCTTGCCGTCGAGGTCGTTGGCAGTCACGGACAGCGAGTAGCGGAGCTGGCCCGCGCCGGTGTTCCTGACCACAATCGGCGTCGTGATCGACCCGCCGGGCGTCATCCCCGCGGCCGGCTGGCTGAAGGCCAGGCTCGAACCCGCTGACAGGGTGAGCTCGGGTCGCGCGTGGTTGGGGACGGCGGACTCGCCGGCGTCCGCGATCGACGCCGCGGAGAAGACCAGGAGGGCCGGCAAGGTCACGCACCCGACGATGCGAATGAGCCAGGGGGAGGGGGTTCGGGGCACGCCTCAAATCTGGGGCCTGGACCACGCGCCATCGAGATGAGCGTGGATGAGCTTTCCCGGGTGATCGGCTGTACGTGGGTCACCCAACTGACGCAGTGTGGTCTTTGCCCGGCCGAGACTCGGACCAGGGGACGCATCGGATGAATTTCCGGCCCGCGGCGGCGCTGCCGCGTCGTTGACGGCCTCCCGTCCCTCGCCCTAGACTCAATCCCGAGGAAATCACTCGGGATTGAGGTCCACTCCGCTGACTCAACTGGCACAAACCACCCAACGCCCAACCTTCCACGGATCCGGTGCCGTCGCCTTTTCGACCAAGGGCGAGTACGGCGTGCGGCTGATGGTCCAGCTCGGACGCCACTACGGAACCGGCCCGGCCAGCCTGGCCGACGTGGCCGCGGAGGAGGATCTCCCGCGCGCTTACCTCGAGCAGCTGGTGATGAGCCTGCGCGACGCCGGCCTGGTGGTCTCGACGCGCGGCGCTCACGGCGGCTACGAGCTGGGCCGTCCGCCGGGTGACATCCGGATGAGCGAGATCCTGCGCGCGCTCGAAGGCCCGATCGCCCCGATGATTTGCGCGACCGACGATCCCGAGCACGCCACCACCTGCGACCGCAGCGCCCACTGCACTGTCAACCTGCTGTGGGTCCGCGTCCGTGATGCGATCGTGGGCGCGCTGGATGGCATGACCCTGGCCGACCTCGTTCCCCAGCGGGTCGTGACGCTCGATCCTCCCGTCGAACCCGCAGCCCTGCACGGAGCACTGACCAACTCGTGACCGAAAACACCGCCGCCAAGGCTGGCAAGGCCACCAACGGCACGAACCCGGCCGGCCAGCACCTGGTCATCAAGGGCCTTCGGGTCGCGCCCATCGCCCACCCCGAGAACGAGATTCTCAAGGGCATCGACCTCGACGTCGGCAAGGGCGAGGTCCACGCGATCATGGGGCCGAACGGCTCCGGCAAGACCACCCTCGCCTACGCGCTGCTCGGCCATCCGGCCTACGTCGTCAGGGGCGGCGAGGTCCACTGGAAGGGCCGCGACATCCTCAAGCTCTCGCCGGACAAGCGTGCCCGGCTGGGCCTGTTCCTCGCCTTCCAGTACCCCACCGCCATCCCCGGCCTGAGCGTGGCGTCCTTCATTCGGAGCGCGCTCAACGCCAAGCTCCAGGGCATCGACAAGAGCAGCGACGTGGACCCGACCGACCCGATGAAGGGCGGCATCTCCATGCGCGACTTCCGCAACAAGATGCGCGAGAAGATGGCCCTCCTGCGGATGGACGAAGGGTTCGCCACTCGCTACGTCAACGAGGGCTTCAGCGGCGGCGAGAAGAAACGGCTGGAGATGCTGCAGATGGCCGTCCTCGAGCCGGAGATGGCGATCCTGGACGAGACCGACTCTGGCCTCGACATCGACGCGCTGCGGATCGTTGCCGAGGGCGTCAACGCGATGCTCAACCCGAATCTCGGCGTGTTGCTCATCACCCACTATCAGCGCCTGCTCAACTACATCACCCCGGACTTCGTACACGTGCTGGCCGAGGGCCGGATCGTCAAGAGCGGCGGCAAGGACCTCGCGCTGCGGCTGGAGGACGAGGGCTACGGCCCCATCCTTCGCGAGGCCGGCCTGGAGACCAATCTCCCGGACGAGGCGCTGGCCGTGCCCCTCGCACCGGGTGAAGAGGGCGGCCTCGGGGCGAAGCGTGCGGCGGAGGTCGCCCGCTAGGGCGGACAGCGGCGATGACGTTGACGTCCGAAGCGAAGGAGGCCGGCGGGGCCGTCACAGCCAGCACCGCCGACCCGCGCATTCGCGGCGGCAAGCTGGACGCTGACGCGATCCGGGCCGAGTTCCCGATCCTCCAGACGAAGGTCAACGGCCACCCGCTCGTCTACCTCGACTCGGCCTCGACGAGCCAGAAGCCCGAGGTCGTGATCGAGGCGGTCGACGAGTACTACCGGGCCTACAACGCCAACGTCCATCGCGGCATCTACACCATCGGCGAACGGGCCACGGCCGCGTACGAACAGGCGCGTGCCAGTGTCGCCCGGTTCATCAACGCCCCCGACGCCCATGAGGTCGTCTTCACCCGCAACGCGACCGAGGCCATCAACCTGGTCGCCTACTCGTGGGGCCGCCGGAACATCGCCCGCGGCGACGCCATCGTCCTGACCGAGATGGAGCATCACGCCAACCTCGTGCCATGGCAGCTCCTCGTCCAGGAGAAGGACGCCGACCTCGAGTTCATCGCCATCACCGACGATGGCCTCCTTCGGCTGGACGTCTTCGAGGTCCTCCTCCGGCTCAAGCCCAAGCTCGTCGCGTTCACCCATGTCTCGAACACGCTGGGCACGATCAATCCGGTCGCCCAGATGGTCGAGATGGCCCACGCCGCCGGCGCCCTGGTCCTCGTCGATGGCGCCCAGGCCGTGCCGCATGTCCCGGTCGACGTCCAGGCGCTGGGGGCGGACTTCTACGTCTTCAGCGGCCACAAGATGCTGGCGCCCACGGGTTCAGGCGCCTTGTGGGCTCGCCGCGAGCTGCTCGAATCGATGCCGCCGTTTCTCGCCGGTGGCGAGATGATCCGCGAGGTTCACCTCCGCCGGAGCGAATGGAACGACATCCCTTGGAAGTTCGAGGCGGGGACGCCGGACATCGGCGCGGCGATCGGGATGGGCGCGGCCGCGGACTACCTCATGACGCTGGGCATGGGTCGCGTCCGCGAGCACGAGCGAGACCTGCTCGAGTACACCCTCGACGTGCTGCCGAAGGAGCTGCCGGACCTCCAGCTCTATGGGCTGCTCGACCCGAACCTGCGAGGCGGCGTCGTGCCGTTCAACGTGCCGGGCGTCCATCCTCACGACGTCGCCCAGGTGCTGGACCGCTTCGGTATCGCGGTCCGCGCCGGCCACCACTGCACGATGCCGTTGCACGAGCGACTCGATCTCGCCGCGACCGCGCGAGCGAGCTTCAACGTCTACTCCACGCGCGCCGACGTGGACGCGCTCGTGGCGGGCCTGCGCGAGGTCGAGAAGCTCTTCGCGGGCTGAAGCCAGCGCCGCGGATTCGTCGGCGGCGTCAGCCGGCTGGGACCCTCGTCAGACTCCACTCGAAGTGGAGCGAGTTGTAGCTGTACTTGAACAAGTCGCAGTTGCCGGCGATCACGTCCGCGTTCGGCTCGATCACCCAGGTCGTGTGGAAGCAGGTATTGCCGGACTCGTCTGGGGGCGCCTGGCTCGATGCGTGCTCCAGGATGTCGAAGTAGACCGGCGGGTTCGAACCGTTGTTGATCGGCTCGGGGCACTTCTGCGGGTCGACGACGAAGGATCCCAGGCCCCAGTACTGAGACTGGCCCTTGTCGTTCGGCTGCAGGACGAGCGATTGCGTGTCGGGGTGGCTCGTTACGCCGGCCGGGAGCGATCCGGTCGAGCTGTTGTGGCAGCCGGGCTGGTACGCGTCGGCGGGCCAGTCCGAATCCCACGTCCATTTGATCGTTCCGCTGGGCCGGTGGACCACGCACGGCGGCGCCGCCG
The DNA here is from genome assembly GCA_030948505.1 of Chloroflexota bacterium. Lineage (GTDB taxonomy): Bacteria > Chloroflexota > Limnocylindria > Limnocylindrales > CSP1-4 > JACDAV01. The sequence goes on along the minus strand of JALZAF010000359.1, from coordinate 5,949 downwards.
TGAACGACTGGCTGCAGGCGAAGATGGCCGGGCCGCCTGGGGCGTCGGGTTGCCAGACGCCGGTGAAGGTCGACGTGGCGGTGCCGGTGTGCATGACGCCGCCCTCGAGCTTGTTCCACCCCTGGGTCGCCTTCATCGTGCCGCTCCACGCCGGAGCAACGCCCGGCGCCGATGGCTCAGCCGATGCGGGCGGCGGAGAGGAGCTCCCGGGACCTGGCCCTCCCGGCGGACTCGAGGCCGGTGCGGGCGGGTTGCTCGCCGGGGCGTTGCCGCCCGGAGCCGCGGGCGCGCTCCCCGCGCCACAGGCCACGGCAAGAAGTGCCCCGCCGATTAGGGCCGCCAGCAGGCGGAGACGGGTCGGCATGGAGTCCCCTGAGTGTGGGATGGGCGGCTGGATCATAGGCCGCGGGCTGCTTGGCCAACGGCCATTTCTCGGCCCCGCGCGCATGAGTCGGCGGCCACGCCGACCAGCTCGTCTCTCGATTGACGTCCTTCGGCGACGGCCTCAAAATCAATCCCGACGAAACAACTCGGGATTAGCCCCGCGCCACGAACCCTGGAACCTGATGGACGACCTCTACCGCGACTACATCCTGGAGCACTACCGGCGGCCCCATAACTTTGGGGTCATCGACAACCCCAGCGCGTCCCACGAGGGGGCGAACCCGCTATGCGGCGACCGGATCACGATGATGCTGGGCGTCCGTGACGGGGTCGTCGAGCGGGTCGGGTTCACCGGCCGCGGCTGCGCGATCAGCCAGGCCAGCGCCTCCCTCCTGACCGACGAGATCAAGGGCAAGCCACTGAGCGACGTGACGGCCGTGCGCGCCGATGACGTGCTGGAGCTCCTCGGCATCGAGATCAGCCCGGCTCGGCTCAAGTGCGCGATGCTGTCGTACGAGACCCTCCAGCAGGCCCTGGGCGAGCTCGACTCGCAGGAAGCCCCGAAGGCGGAGGCCGAAGCGTGACTCGAGTTTGTCTGCTGGCAACCTCCCCAGTGTGCGAGCACTGCAGGTGTCAGCAGCCGGCCTGACCGCCGGCGCCCCAGATCCGGCCGAACGCGCGGCGCCCACCGCGAACCGGCCATCACCACCCGAACCGCCCTGTCGCCGCCCCCGGCGATAGCCCGTCGAACACCGGAGTCCCACAACCGATGCCCAAGTCCTACACCGACCTCCTGCGCGAGGCCCGCAGCCAGGTTCCCGAAATCAGCCCGCCTGAAGCCGACGCGCTGCGGGAGGGCGGCAAGGCGACGCTCGTCGACGTCCGCGAGGCCAGCGAATGGGAGCAGGGCCACGTGCCGGGGGCGCTCCACATCTCGAAGAGCTACATCGAGCAGCGAATCGAGGCGGCCGTCCCGGATCACGACGCCCCCATCGTGACCTACTGCGCGAGTGGGATCCGCTCGCTCTTCGCCGCCCAGACCTTGCGCGAGATGGGCTACACCAACGTGTCGTCGATGTCGGGCGGGTTCCAGGGCTGGAAGTCGGGCGGCCTGCCATGGCAGGCCCCGGCAAATCTCAGCGCCGAGCAGAGGCAGCGCTACAGCCGGCACCTGCTCATTCCCGAAGTCGGTATCGAGGGCCAGGCCAGGCTGCTCGACTCGAAGGTCCTGCTCATCGGAGCGGGCGGCCTGGGCAGCCCGGCGGCCCTTTACCTGGCCGCGGCCGGTGTGGGCACGATCGGGATCGTCGACTTCGACGTCGTCGACCTGTCCAACCTCCAGCGCCAGGTACTGCACGGGACGGATCGGATCGGCGAGAAGAAGGTCGAGTCGGCCCGGCGGACCATCCAGAACCTCAACCCGGACGTCAAGTTCGTGGGCCACGAGGAGATGCTCGTGGCGGACAACGTCGAGCGGATCATCGCCGGCTACGACGTGATCCTCGACGGCACCGACACGTTCGAGACCCGTTACCTGCTGAACGACGCGGCAGTGGCGGCCAACATCCCCGTCGTCCACGCCAGCGTGTTCCGCTTCGAAGGACAGCTCACGGTCTTCCAGCCATTCGAAGGGCCGTGCTACCGCTGCCTCTATCCGACGCCACCCCCGCCGGAGCTCGCCCCGGGCTGCTCCGTTGCCGGAGTGCTCGGCGTCGTGCCGGGGATCATGGGCATGCTCCAGGCGAACGAGGTCATCAAGCTCCTGCTCGGGATCGGCGACACGCTCGTCGGCCGGCTGCTCCTGTTCGATGCGCTCGACACGTCGTTCACGGAGCTGAAGCTCAAGCGCGACCCGAACTGCCCGGTCTGCTCGGACGCGGCCGTCGAGGCGCGGGCGGCCGGCCACCCCCTGCCGGTCGCAACGGTGGGAGCGGACGCGCCGTTCGTGCTCGGTTCGGTGGCCGGCTTCGGCGGCCAGGCGGGCCGGGCATGAGTGCGGTCTGGATCCCGCAGGTGCTCCGTGCGGCGGTCGGCGGCGAGAAGCAGGTCGAGCTCGAGGGTCGAACCGTCCGTGAGCTCGTGGGGGCCCTCGTCACGCGCTACCCCTCGCTCAAGCAGCAGCTGCTCGATGACGGTGGCGATCTCAACCGCTTCGTCAACGTCTACGTCAACGGCCAGGACGTCCGCTACCTGGCCGGCCTCGACACGCCAGTAGCTGAGCGCGACGAGGTGCGGCTGCTCCCGGCAATGGCCGGCGGCTGAGGATGGCGCTGCCAAAGCCGAAGCTCATTCGAGCTGCCGAGCGCGACCAGGCCGAGCGCGACCGGGCCGACCACGACCACGCCCACGCGCACGCGCAGCTCGCGCCACACGGCGGGCGCTACGACGACATCCTGGACGCGATCGGGCACACGCCGATGGTCGAGATCTCGCGCATGTCGCCGAATCCCAAGGTGCGGATCTTCGCCAAGCTGGAGATGCTCAACCCGACCGGCTCGGTGAAGGACCGCGTCGCCAAGTACCTGATCGACGACCTCGAGACGCGCGGCCTGCTGCGCGAGGATTCGATCATCCTCGAGCCAACCTCCGGCAACACCGGCATCGCGCTGGCGATGATCGGCCGTCGGAAGGGCTACCGCGTCGCCCTCGTCATGCCCGACAACGTCACCCAGGAGCGGCGTCAGATGGCGGCACTGTTCGGCGCCGAGGTCATCGACTCGCCCGGCCATCTCGGGTCGAACGGTGCGATCGCGCTGGCCAAGCACCTGGTCGCGAAGGACGAGCGGTTCGTCATGCCGTACCAGTACGGCAACCCAGCCAATGTGGCCGCCCACTACGAGACGACCGGCCCGGAGGTCCTCGCCGATTGCCCGGAGGTGGATGCATTCGTGGCGGGCCTTGGTACCTCGGGCACGCTGATGGGCGTGGCGCGCTACATGGCCGAGCACAAGCCAGGGGTGCGAATCGTGGCCGCGGAGCCGCTGCCGGGAGAAGCGGTCCAGGGGCTGCGTTCGCTCGACGAGGGCTTCGTGCCGGAGATCCTCGACACCTCGCTGCTCGACGCCAAGTACCTGGTTTCCAACCGCGACGCGATCGCCGCCCTGCGGGATCTCGTCTTCCGCGAGGGCATCTTCGCCGGCCCGTCCTCCGGCGCGGTGCTGGTCGCCGCGGCGCGCGAGGCCCGGACGATGGGCGCCGGCACGATCGTCGCGCTGCTGCCCGACGGCGGCTGGAAGTACCTGTCGGCCGGGACGTACAGCCGGAACCTCGACGAGATGGAGGCCGACCTCGAGGGTGGCATCAACTGGTGGTAGTGGGGCGTCTCCGATCGACGTCCCTCCCCGGTATGCACGTCGCATGCATAGCCTTGGAACGGGCGTCTCCAGACCCCAGCGTGATATGCACGCGACGCGCATGACCGACAGCACCGCGCACCCCGGACCGGAGTCGGTCACGATCCCGGCGGCGATGGTCCAGGCGATGATCGATCACGCCCGAGCCGAAAACCCCAACGAGGCGTGCGGCGTGATCGTCGGCGACCGGCCCGCCGCGGATGGTGGAGGGGCCCTGCGCTGGGAGCCTACCGGCAACAAGGCGGCGTCGCCCTTCCGCTACGAGATCCCGCCGGAGGACCTGCTTCGCTTGACGATCGCGACCGATGACGCCGACGAGGTGTTCTGGGCGATCGTCCACTCGCATACCCACACGCCGGCCCGTCCATCGCCGACGGACCTCGCCCTGGCCTTCTACCCGGACGCGTTGTACATCCTGGTGTCCCTCTCGACCGACGAGGCCGATCCGACGGCCGGCACCCCCAGCGTGCGCGCCTGGCGGATCGTCGAGGGCTCCATTCACGAAGTCGAGCTGGAGGTCGCGGCTTAGGGCGATTTCGGTCGCCCGACCAGCGCCTCTACGAGCGACGCATCTGTCGGCGTGTCGTGCAGGCCGAGGCGTGCTCCGACGCCCGCGGCCAATGGCGGGTCGAGCCAGGTCGAGGCGAGCGTGGCGCGGTTGCGCTCGTCGAACACCTCTCCGGGCGTTCCGTCCAGGACGATCGAACCGGACCTCATGACCACCACGCGACGGAACGATTCGGCGACGAACCGCATGTCGTGGCTGATCGCGATGACCGTCCGGCCCTCCGCCGCGAGGTCGCGCACGATGCCCTGCACGCGCGCCACGCCGCGGGCATCCTGTCCTGTCGTCGGCTCGTCGAGCACGACGATCGGCGTGCGCATGGCCAGGATCGAGGCCAGAGCCAGCAGCTTGCGCCGCGAGAAACCGAGGTCGTACGGGTTGGCCGCCGACTGGCCTTCCAGGCCGACGGCACCGAGCGCCTCCTCGACGTCGCGCTCCAGCTCCTCGTCGCGTCGCCCCAGGTTGCGCGGCCCGAAGGCGACCTCTCGTCGGGCGCTTCCGGCGAAGATCTGGCGGTCCGGGTTCTGGAATGCCAGCCCGACCGTCCGGGCGAGCTCCGCGACGTGGCGTCCGGCGATGTCCGAGCCGTCGACGCTGACCCGGCCGCCGGTCGGGCGGAGCAGGCCGTTGAGGTGCCGCACGAGCGTCGACTTGCCGCTGCCGTTCTGGCCGACGATCGCGAGGCACTCGCCGTGCTCGATGGCGACGTCGACGCCGGCCAGCGCGCGCGTGCCATCGGGATAGTCGAACACGACGTTTTCCAGGGCGATGGCGGTCGTCATGTCGCGCCCGTCACCTCGGCGCCCGCGCCGAGGTCAGCGCAGCCGCGACGACCCGGCTGATGGTGTCGGCCGGGGCGCCGGCCGATTCAAGCCCGCGTCGCAGCCGGACCAACGGCGGAGGGTCAATCCCAAGCTCGACGATCGATGGATCGCCCAGCACCCCGTCGACGCCACCCCTGGCGTGGACCCGTCCGGCGTCGAGCACGAGGGCCTCGTCGGCGATCTCCGTCAGCAGCGCGGTCTTGTGCTCCACGACCAGGACGGCGCTGCCCTCCCCATCCGCGATCCGGCGGATGGCATCGCCGACGAGGCGTGTTCCTTCCGGGTCGAGCTGGCTGGTGGGCTCATCCAAGACGAGGCAGCGAGGCCGAATGGCGAGCACGGACGCCAGCGCCACGAGTTGCGCCTGGCCCCCGGACAGGCGGGCGGGATCGCGCGCGGCAAGATGGCCGATACGGAGCGAGGCGAGCGCGGCCTCGACTCGCTCGACAATCGCGGCGAGGTCCAGACCGAGGTTGCGCGGCCCGAAGGCGATCTCTTCCCACACCGTGGGGGCCGTGCCGGACAGCTGCGTGAGCGGGTTCTGGAACAGGATTCCGCAGCGCTGGGCCGCCTCGTGCGGCTTGAGGTCCAGCGTCTCGCGGCCATCGAGCCGGACCGAGCCCTCCAGGTGTCCGCCGATGACCGCCGGCGCGAGGCCCGATGCGACGAGGCAGAGGCTGCTCTTGCCAGCGTCGTTGGCGCCGACCACGGCCACCACGCGGCCCGGCTGGACGACGAGGTCGATGCCACCGAGGACCCAGGCGGAAGCACCCGCGTAGCGGTAGCGGACGCCCTCCAGCCGGAGCGGGGGCTCTTTCAGCTG
>JALZAF010000328.1 GCA_030948505.1 Chloroflexota bacterium | reverse complement strand
CCGCCCGTGTTCCCGTTGCCCGGCCGACGAGCCGTCGAGGAGCCCTTGCCCGACATCCGTCCGTTCCGTGCGCTCCGCTATCGCCCCGAAGCGGTCGGCGACCTGGCGCTGGTCATGAGCCCGCCCTACGACGTCATCACGCCGCCAGAGCAGCGGGCGCTCCTGGCCCGGCACCCGAAGAACGTCGTCCGGCTCGATCTCCCCCCGGCCGAGCCTGGCGACGAGCCGGACGATCGCTACCGCCGAGCGGCGCGCACGCTGGCGGCGTGGCGTTCCGACGGCACCCTCCACAAGGACCCCCGGCCCTCGTTCTACGCCTACGAGCAGACCTACGTGGTGCCCGGCACCTCGACCGAGCGAACCCAGCGCGGCTTCTTTGGGCGGCTGCGGCTGGAGCCATTCGGGCCGGGCTCGGGAGTCAGGCCGCACGAGCGGACGATGGCCGGCCCGAAGGAGGACCGCTATCGGCTGCTCCGGGCGACGGGCGTGAACACCAGCCCCGTGGTCGGGCTGTTCGAGGACCCCGAAGGCGCCGCAGCGAGGGTCCTCGACGCGGTGACGGCCGAGGAGCCGGTGGTCGATGTCCGCGACGGCGACGGGGTTGGGCACCGGCTGTGGCCCGTGACCGATGACGGGACCGACGGTGGACCGGCGGCAGTTCTCGCGGCGGCGGCCGGTCGCGGCCCGATCTCCATCGCCGACGGCCACCACCGCTACGAGACGGCCCTCCGCTACCGCGACGAGCGGCGGATGAGCCGATCGTGCGAGGAAGACCCGGCGTTCGACTACCTGCTGATGCTGTTCCTGGAGTCGACGAGACAGGCCCTGACCGTCCTGCCGACTCATCGCGTGGTCTGCGGGCTGGCGGAGGACGCCGCCGTCCTCGTCCAGGCGGCGAACACGATGTTCCGCGTGGAGCCGGCGACGCGCGACGCGCTGACGGAGGCCTTTGCAGGAAGCGGAAGCGGTGGTAGGGGACGGATGGGACTGTGGACCCGTTCGGGCGGCGCCATCCTCGAGGCTCGACCCGAGGCCTTCGATGGTCTCCAGCCGGCGGGCGGCGAAGCCGTGCGATCACTGGACGTGACCCTGCTGGGGGTCGCGCTCGACCGCCTGTGCGGAATCGACGCCGAGGCGGTGACGGGCGGTGATCGGGTCGCCTATACCAAGTCGGCGGCCGAGGCCATCGAGCTCGTCGACTCAGGGTCCGGCGGGGCGGACGCCGCCTTCCTGCTCGAACCAACTCCCGTCGCGTCCATCGCTGCCGTCGCCGCCGAGGGCGACGTCATGCCCCAGAAGTCGACCTACTTCTTCCCCAAGCCGCTGACCGGCCTGGTGATCAACCCTCTCGAGTGGTGAAGCCGATGACCGAAACGCCGGACAGGATCCTTGCCCGCGCCCAGCTCCCGCCGGTCAACGGCCGGCCGGTCCGCAAGGATGAGATCGAGCTCCTGGATCGCGGGCTCTACATCGAGTCGTGGCTGCCGGAGCGGCGCTCCCGCCGCAAGCCACTCCTGTTCGTCCACGGAGAGCTGGCCGGCTCGTGGCTATGGGAGCGGTTCCTGGGCTATTTCGCCGGCCGCGGCTGGGAAGGTCATGCGCTCAACCTGCGCAACCACTACTGGTCGCAGACGGCCGACCCGACCGAGCTGTCATTCGATACCTACACCGAGGATGTCGTCGCCGCCATGGACCGTCTGGGGCCCACCGCGGTGGCGATCGGGCATGGCCTGGGCGGTCTGTTGGCGATGAAGGCGGCCGAACGCATGCCGATCTCGGCCCTCATCCTGCTTTCACCGGAACCGCCACGGGACCTTCGCCCGCCCGCCCGACCGCACGAGGTGCGCGAGATCCCCGACGTGTATGGCAAGGCGGCGATCGGCTGGGAGACCCTGCCCGAGAAGCTGCAGCGGGACCATCGCGACCTGACCATCGACGATGTCCTGAGGATTCAGCATCTGCTCGGTCAGAAAGCGCACGAGGCGGGGGCTGCTCGCCGCCAGGTGTTGCAGGGGGTGTCGATCGATCGGGCGGCGTTCGCCGACATCCCCAAGCTGGTGATCGGCGCAGGCCTTGACCGCTACGTGCCCGAGCCGGAGTCGGAGCGGGTGGCCGAGTGGCTGGCCGCCGAGTACGAGCCATTCGGAGCCCACTCGCACTACGGGCTCGTGATGGCCGAGCACGGTTACCAGCAGGTCGCCGAGGCGATCCGGGGCTTCCTGGAGACCCATCGCCTGTAGGCGGGCGGGCGCCGCTCGGGGCCCCCGGGTTCTTGCCACGGTTCGTGAGGGCTTGGTACCATTCCGGCCCGTCCCGGCGACGCACAGAGTCCGCCGGGTGGCCACCTCGCCGCATTCGTCTAGAGGCCTAGGACACCGCCCTCTCAAGGCGGAGACCACCGGTTCGAATCCGGTATGCGGTACCAAAGTCGCCGTTTTCGGCCCGATCCACGCTCGGATCGGGCCTTTCGCTTGCCTCCGCGGGGGTGGGGTAGCCCTTATTGGAGCCCTTATCGCCGTCGCTGGACGGCGCCGCGTCGTCGCCCCGGCCGAGAATCGCGTCGAGCCGGGCCATCGCCGTCGCCTGCATCGTCGGCAAGGCGTGGCTGTAGCGGTCGAGGGTGATGGCGATCTCCTTGTGGCCCAGCACCTCGCTCACGATCTTGGGGTTGGTGCCGGCGGCCAGCTGGAGGGTGGCGAACGTGTGGCGCAGGTCGTGGAACCGGATCGGCGGCAGCCCGGCCCGCCGGAGCAGGGCCTTGAGCTGAAGGGTCGTGACGTGGCGGCCCCAGAGCGGTTCGCCCGCCGCGTCGCAGAAGATGAGGCCGTCGTCGGTCAGGGCGTGGCCCATCGCCAGCAGTCGCTCCGCCTGCCGGGCCCGGTGGGTCCGGAGCAGATCGAGGGTCGGGCCGGTGAGGTCGATCGCGCGCCGGCTCTTGGGTGTCTTCGGCTCGCCGAGCCACCAGCGACCGTCCAGCCGGATCAGCGCGTGATGAACCGTCACGCGCCGTCCGGACCAGTC
>JALZAF010000320.1 GCA_030948505.1 Chloroflexota bacterium | reverse complement strand
CTCTAGGTGACCCTAGCGGACGGCGCTTACCTGCGGATTATCACAGGGATCTCTCGAGCTCCCAGAGGCCAGCCCGCTCCAAGTCTCGGTAGGCTCGTTGGGTCGCCTGTGCGACGGCCTCTCGGTATCGATGCGAGCGAGCTGGGGTCCATGGCACCGCCTCCCTCGGGGCGTGCGAGGTCATGCGACAACAGCGATCGGGAGCCGTCCGGCGCGGGAAACGGGGCCGGAGCCAGGGGTCAGTTTAGGGGTTAAGCACGCTGTGGCAGGCTGCTAAGGGCGCCGAACGGACCGTTCACGCATGAACAGGTGGAGCCGACACTCGGATTTTGAACTGAGGACCTGCCGCTTACGAATCAACAGGCCCGCCGCGGATCCCGATCACGAAGGACTCGGGCCGTCTGCATGGATATGAGGTCGGATCGCATCCGTCGCCTGATACGTAGGAAGGCGAGCATCGGGCTTGGGTGGACTCGGGTCCGCTATCGCGGGCCCATGACTTACGTGTCCTCGGAACCGACGCCTCTCGATCGCGGGTCGTCTATCTCCATTGGGTCGCTGAGCTGCATTCCTGCCAATGAGAGGCGAACGGGTCGAGCTATGGAGCCGGCCAGAAGCGCCTAATTCATCGTCAGTCGTGCTCGTAAGAAGTGGCGTACCTCCGCATTGAAGCGGGACGGCTGCTCGAGATTGCTGATGTGCCCCGCCCCGGGCAGAACGGCGAGCGTTGAGCCGCGGATTGCATCGTGGAGCTGGTGCGCAACGGTGATGGGGGACCGGACATCGGCGTCACCCCAGATCAGCAGGGTGGGAACGCGGATCGTCGAAAGGAGATCCCGCGTGTCGGCGTAAGCCAGCGCGGTCGCCATCTGTCGGAAGCCGATCGGGTGGAAGTCAGCCATGATCATAGCCAACTCTGCTTTGACCTCCTCCGGGGCCGATTCGCTCAACATTCCGGGCAGGTATCGCGGCACGAACTCGCTCGCTGGAAGCGAAGCGTCTCGCAGGCAAGCTGCCAGGCGCTGCAGGGGGATCGGTTCGGGGAGCGAACCCTTCCATCCGGCGTAGGTGTCGGCCAGGACCAGCGACTCGACGTGGGCGGCGTGGCGTCGATAGAACTCCTGGGCCAGGAGCCCTCCCCACGAAACGCCCAGAAGGTGTGCCGATTCGACGCCAACGGCGGTGAGGAATCCCGCCAGGCAATCTGCCCAGTCGTCGATCTCGTAGGTCTCCGAGGGGTCTGACGACTGGCCGGCCCCGGGTGCGTCCCAGGCAATCACGGTGAACTCATTCGAGAGGCTCTCGAGTTGCGGTCTCCACACGCGCGAATCGTGGGTGAACCCGTGCAGCAGCACCAACGCCGTACCGCTTCCGGCGCGCACGTATGCGACCGAGAGACTGTTTACCTGGGCCCGCAGCATCTTGTCTCGCGTCGAGCGCCATACCCGAACCGGCACGATCGCATCATTTTGCCTCGGGCAGATTAGCCTCTCAATACTTGTCGCGGGCTGGTGGGCCCATGATTGGCGATCGGGGCGAACATCGCAGCAATCCCAAGTCTTTGGCTAGCTTGGAGGTGGCCTCCCATGGCCGATCGACGCACCGTGGTGTTCCTTCCGGGCGGGGTCACCCCGGTCTCCGCTTCGTACGCCCCGCTGCTCGCCATCCTCAAGGACGAGATCGATCCCGTGCTCAAGGATCTCCAGGTATACGCAGCCGATGAGCCACCGCCGGGGTACTCGATGGCGATGGAGGTCGACGGCCTTCGACGGGTAGCCGACGCCGCCGGTCTCGAGAGCTTCCACCTTGTCGGCTTTTCGGGAGGAGGAGCGGTGTCCCTCGCGTTTGCGGCCCGATACCCCGACCGGCTGCGCAGCCTCGCCCTTTTTGAGCCGGCCAACGTGCCCGGTGCCTGGGACGCATACGAGCTCGACTGGTGGCGGGCGTTCCTCGCGGGCATGGCTGATCTGCCGGCGAACGAGATGCTGGACGAGTTCACCCGCCGCCAGGTCCGACCAGGCGTCGAGCTGCCCGCACCGCCACCCGGTCCACCGCCCGACTGGATGTCGACGCGACCGACGGGTCTTAACGCCATGATGCAGGCCTTCCAGACCGATGACACGGACCGCGACAGCCTGCGCCGATGTGCCTTTCCGGTGTACCTGGCCTACGGGCTGTTGACCGCCGAGTTCATGGTGCACAGGATCCAGCTGCTGGCCGGCCTGCTTCCCGACGTCTGGATCGAGGCGTATCCGGGCATCCACCATTTCGGCCCGCCGCAGCGCACGCAGCCCGCGCGGTACGCCGCCTCATTGACCGAGTTGTGGGCACGCGCGGAGCGACGATCGAAGGTCCCATCTCCGGACGGCGATTCCACCTACGCGGCGTAGGCGATGTCGCGACCCCCCATGGCAATTTTGGCCAGGACGACCCTCCCAACGCGCCATGTCTGTCCGCGATGACTCGCGCCAGCTGGGCCCGACGGACTGTCGAGCGCGCCCCTCAGATGAGGCGGAGCCGAGGCGGTCGGGATCGGCGCAGAGGCCGCAGAGCCCTGCAACTCAGAGGTGATTTTCGAGCTGGACCTCGTGTTAGCGGTCAACCCATACGTTCGCGGTTCGGCGCGCTGCCTTATACGTGGACAGGGCATCTGACTCTCGGCGCTCGGTCAGGACTTCCATGCGTCCCAGCACGATCCGCGGTCTCTCGGATGGTTAGGCCGCGCCGTCGGTCCTGATGACGCTGGAGAGTCAG
>JALZAF010000309.1 GCA_030948505.1 Chloroflexota bacterium | reverse complement strand
GCGACGTAGGGCGCGGCGGCCGCCGTGTGGGATCAGATGGCCCAGCGAAGAGCTGCCGTGTGTACGGGCGCATCCCACAGGCGCGTGAGCTCGTCGTCGAGCTTGAGGAGGGTGACCGAGAAGCCGGCCATCTCGAGGCTCGTGATGTACGAGCCGACGAGGCTGCGACCGATCTTGATCCCCTGCCCGGTGAGGATCTTGTTGACGCTGTTGAAGGCGCCGTAGAGCTCGATCAGTGGAGTGCCGCCCATGCCGTTGACGAACGCCAGGACGGTGTCGCCCCGGGACAGGCCCAGGTCGGAGACGACCGGCGAGACGAGCCACTCGGCCATCTCGTCGACCGAGGCGAGCTTTTCGCGCCGACGGCCGGGCTCACCGTGGATGCCGATGCCGACCTCGACCTCGTCGTCCCCGAGATCGAACGTCGGGGTGCCGGCGGCCGGCACGATGCAGCTCGACAGGGCGAGGCCCATCGAGCGGCCCTGGGCGTTCACCTTGACCGCAGTGGCCGTGACCTCGGCCAATGAACCGCCGGCCTCGGCACGAGCCCCGGCGATCTTCTCGACGAGGACCGTGACGCCTACGCCGCGGCGGCCGGCCGTATAGAGCGAATCCTGGACCGCTACGTCGTCGTTCGTGACGACCGAGGCGACCTCGATCTCGCCGGCGACGAGCTCCGCGGCCATCTGGAAGTTCAAGACGTCGCCGGTGTAGTTCTTGACGATGTGGAGGACGCCGGCGCCACCGTCGACGGCGCGCGTCGCCGCCTCCATCTGGTCCGGCACCGGTGACGTGAAGACGTTGCCGGCCGCAGCGGCATCAAGCATGCCGAGCCCGACGAAGCCGCCGTGGAGCGGCTCGTGACCGGAGCCGCCGCCGGAAATGAGCGCGACTTTGCCGCGCTTGGGGCCGCCGGCCCGCAGGACGACGTTGTTCTTGGCGTCGATCTTGACGATGTCGGGATGAGCCGCGGCCAGGCCGGCCAGGCTCTCCGGCACGAGGTCTTCGACGCGGTTGATCAGCTTCTTCATTGCACGAGTCGGCGCAGTCGTTGCCATGGTCGTGATCCTTTCCGGGTGACGGTCAGAGGGTTGGCTAGGAGGTCGCGGCAGCCGCGTCGCCGTGCGGACGTTCGCTGACAGCCCCTCCCGGGATCGTGGCGGTCCGGGTATGGCCGATGAACTGGTAGGCGAAGGCACCGACGAGACCGCCGGCAATCGGGCCTGCGATGTAGACCCACAGCTGGTCGAGGTGGGTCTTCGCGCCGATGAGGCCGCCGAGCAGCTCCGGGCCGATCTGGCGGGCGGGGTTCAGTGCGGCACCGGTGATCGGGCCGACCAGGATGATCACGCCATAGACGATGAAGCCGATGATGATCCCGGCGAACCCGGCGGGCGCGCGCCCGTCGACGGCGGCGCCGAACACGGTGAAGACCAGGATGGCTGTGCCGATGACTTCGGCCAGGAAGCCGATGCCCAGGCCAGCCTTGGCGTTGACGGAGACCGCGCCCAGGCCAAGGGCCGCGGGATCGTTGCCGATGAGGATGACGTAGGTGAGTCCGGCGCCGATGAACGCGCCGACGAGCTGCGCGCCGATGTAACCAATCGTCGTCGGCAGGTCGATCTTGCGTGTCGCGAACAGGGCGATCGTGACCGCGGGATTGATGTGGCAGCCACTGATGTGGCCGACGGAGTAAACGGCGGCGAAGATCGCGAACGCGAAGGCGAACGAGATCGTCGACAGCTGGGCGCTCCCGAACGGCTGGCTGCCGGTCAGGAAGACGGTCAGGGGCACGGAGCCCGCCCCGATGAACACGAGGATGGCGGTGCCGATCGCTTCCGCGGTCAGCTTCTGGCTCAGGGTTGGGGACACGCGATTCTCCTTTCGGGGATTAGCTGGCCGGCTCGGCGCTGACCAACGGGGCGATGTACGGGGCGAGTTCCTCCACCAGGGCGGTCAGGGCCGCCTCGGCATCCGACCCGTCCGCGACGAGCGAGATCTCACTTGATGGGCGGATCGTCAGGCCGAGCAGGGCGACGAGACTCTTGGCGTCCGCCTCGCGGTCCGCCTGGCGGACGACGATGCGGCTGGCGAACCGGCTCGCCACCTGGACAAACCGGGCGGCAGGTCGGGCATGCAGCCCGGCAGGGTCAAGGATCGTGAACCGACGATCGGGCATCGTCACCCTCCGGCGAATTTCGACATGCTGCTTGCCGTCATCGCCGACGCCGCCACATCGTCGAGCGAGGCACCGGTGCTGGCCGTGACCGCCGCGAGTACGGCGCCCTCGACGAGCGGGGCGTTGCTGACGCGGACGATCGGGCGGGTTTCGGCGTCGAGCTCCTCGAGGGCGATCTCGAGGCTGAGGGCGGCGCTGCCCAGATCAAGCAGCACGAGCACCCCGCTTGCGGGCGAGGTTCCGGAGATCCCGGCCGCCTGACGGATGGCGTCGGCGATCCGCGGCGCATTCGTCCCGAGCCGCCCGTCCTCCGTGCCACCCGCGGTGGCGACGCGGACGTCAGGGCCGGCGACCTGGGCGACCATGTCCCGGAGCCCCTCCACCAGCGCGGCGCTGTGAGACACGAGGACAAGACTCACCAAACGCTCCTCCTTCGTTGCCGTGGCTATCGCCGCGATCCTGCCCCCGGAGGACGTCAAGAAACCAACAAGGAACCATCTGGTCGGCGGCTGGATCGGTGCCGTAGCCCATCGATCAGCCGCCAGACGATTGCGGGCGTCGCGCGCCGTTCCTACACTCGGGCGGTCCGTCGACGAGGGAATCGTGACCGTCCGCCGTTCAGCGATGGCCGGGAGCTCGACCGAGCTGGTCGACAGCGCCGCGATCCGGCGCGGACTCGGCCGTGCCCGCCGCATCGTGGATCGCCATGCCGCGGGCCTGACCCGGCTCGATGCCGTTCTCGGCGACGGCGACCACGGCGACAACCTCGCCATCGGCTTCCGGGCGATCGACGAGCTCCTGGCCGAGCTCCCTGACGAGACCTTGCCCGGCGAGCTGCTCCGCGCGGTCGGCCACCGGCTCGTGGCCGCCGTCGGTGGCGCCTCGGGACCGCTCTATGGCACGGCGCTCATCGAGGCCGGCTTCGCCGCCGCGGACCTGGCGCTGCTCGACTCGCCGACGGTCGCTCGCATGCTTCAGGCGGCCGCGAACGGCGTCGCCCGTCGCGGCCGTTGCGCCGTCGGCGACAAGACGATCCTCGATACGCTCGCCCCAGCCGCGGCGACGTATGCGCGCTTGATTGCGGACGGCGGGCGTGACGAGGACGCCCGACGCGAGGCTTTACGCGCCGCGCGGCGCGGGATGCATTCCACGCGGCCTCTCGTTGCCCGGCGGGGACTCGCCCTGCGGCTCGGCAGCCGGTCCGCCGGTCACCTCGATCCCGGCGCCGTCTCGTGCCTCCTCCTGTTGCTGGCACTCGGGCGGCGATGACGGACGCGGAGCGGCAGGGCGCGAACCGGACCTTGGAGGAGGCCGCCGAGCGGATCGCGGCACTCGAGGGCGAGAACCGGCGCGCGTTCGAGGATGCCCAACGCGAAGCGGATGCCCTGTTCGCCCAATACCAGCTCAGCCAGATCCTCGCCTCGGGTGGGTCCCCCGCCGACCTCGGCCGGACGGTCATTCTGGAGCTGACGCGGCTCGCCAACGCCGAGGCCGGTGCAATCTGGCTCGGAGAAACGGACGCCTCCGGCCTGGCCCTGGTGGCGACCACCGGCGAGCTCGGGGCTCTTCCGGCGCGGCTCCAGGCCGCGACCGATGCAGGCCGCCTCGGCCTCGAGCGCCCGAACCTGCAGCTCATCGTCCTGGCCGAGGATCCGCCCGCTACTGTGCTCGCCTTTCGGGCCGCATCCGGGCAGCGGCTGGACGACGACGGAGTGCGGATCGCCCAGCTCGCCCGGCACGAGCTGGCAGTCGCATTCGCGGGCGCCCGACTGAGAGACATTGTCGAGCGTGAGCGTCACGAGCTGGGAGCGGTCGTCGATGGTGCGACGGACGCGATCCTCGAGGTCGACGCGGACCGGCGGATCACGAGGCTCAACCCCGCCGCGCAACGGATGCTCGGTGCGGGGACGGAGGACCCGCTCGGGCTCACCTGTGCGGACGCGCTCGGTTGTGACGTCGCTGGGGGCCACGGCAGCGCCGCCTGCCCGCTCCTCGAAGTCCTGAACGGCGGCGAACCCATCGCCTATCGCGAGACCGCCATTCGCGGCGACCAGGGCGCGACGTTGAACGTCGCGGGCAGCTATTTCCGGGCTCCTGCTCCGCATGGAGGCGCGATGCGGGCGACGGCGATCCTTCGCGACCTGACATCGATGCGCGCACTCGAGGAGCTGCGGGAGGGCTTCGTCGCCACAGTCAGCCACGAGTTGCGAACCCCGCTTGCACTCGTCAGTGGCTACGCCGAAACGCTGCTCCACTTTGATCTCTCGGCGGACGAGGCGCGGTCCTACGTGGAGCGCATCCAGCAGGTCACGACTCGCCTCGCGGCGCTCGTCACGCAGATCCTCGACGTCACCCACCTCAACGCCGACCCACTCATTCTCGAACGCGCGCCGACAAGCTTCGCGTCACTGGTGGCACGCCTTCGCGGGGACCTCAGCCTCAGCGGCCAGGACGGCCGGCTCGTCCTTCGGCTTCCACCCGATCTGCCGCCTATCGAGGTCGATGCCGGCCGCGTTGGCCAGGTTCTCGAGAATCTCGTCGCCAACGCCCTCAAGTACGCGCCCGGAGAATCGCCGGTCGTCATCGGTGCCGACGTCGATGGCGAATGGCTCGAGGCCTGGGTGGACGACGAAGGCATCGGCGTGCCGGAGGCCGAGCGAGTGCTCGTCACCGAACCCTTCCACCGAGCCTGGAACGTGCGCGAGTCGCGGATCGCCGGAACCGGCCTGGGCCTTTACATCTGTCGCCGCCTGGTCGAGGCACACGGCGGACGTCTGTCAATCGGCGACCGCCCGGACGGTAGGCCCGGCTCGCGGGTGGCATTCAGCCTGCCCATCCTGCCGGGACGCCGTGGGCGCGCGGCGCGCCCAGCTCGGTCGTCAGGAAACAGGGCACTGACTGGCGGTTCAGGACGTGGCTGAGCGAATTCTCGTCGTCGAGGACGAGCCCGAGTTCGCCGATCTCCTCGCCCTGTGGATCTCGAACGCCGGCTACGAGCCGATCACAGCGGCATCGGGCAGCGAGGCCCTTCGTCAGTTCTACGCTGAGCACCCGGACCTCGTGATCCTCGACGTGGCCCTGCCCGGCCTCGACGGCTGGCAGGTGATCGAGCGAATCCGGGAATTCAGCCGCGTGCCCATCCTGCTGGTCACCGCGCGCAGCTCAGAGGCGGACAAGATCCGCGGGCTGAAGCTCGGGGCGGACGACTACATCACCAAGCCATTGAGCTTCCCCGAGTTGCTGGCGCGTGTCGAAGCGGCGCTCCGGCGCGCGTCGACGCCAGCGCCCGAACGCCCGCGGCGCCTCCAGCACCGCGACCTGATCGTCGACCTCGACGATCATCGTGCCCGACTGCACGGGACTGAGATGCGCCTCACGCCGACGGAATTCCGCCTGCTCGCCTACCTGGTCGAGCACGCCGGCCAGCTGGTGGCCCATCGCCAGATCCTGGCAGCGGTCTGGGGGTCCGGCTACGACGCCGACGTCCACCTGCTGCGGATGACGATCAGGAACCTCCGCCTCAAGCTTGACGCGGTCGCGCCGGGCGAGTCGTACATCGGCACGGAGTACGGGCTGGGGTACCGGCTCACGGGTCCCCGCTGAGCAGGTCGACGTAATCCGTCCGCAAGGTATGGCGGTCGAGACTCCTGGAGCAACGGACAAACGGCGGTGGACCGGAAGGCCCACGCCGACCAACAGGAGACTCGAAATGGACGACCGCAAGAACGACCTGCCGCGCTGGGAAGACGCCGGCGCGACGACGCCGACCGAACCCGTCAACCCGCCGGCCAGGCCCAACATCCTGCGCAGGAATACCAAGGCGACGATCGCCGGATCGCTGCTCATCGGCGGTATCGCCGGCGCGGCGATTATGGGACCGCTCTCCGCAGCGGCGGCTTCGCCGGACCCGAGCGCCCTGGCGACACCAGCGGCAACCGAGCCGGCGGCAACGACGGCTCCAGACGGAACGACGGCGCCAGCGGCAACAGCGCCAGGGGTGACCACGCCATCGCCGACGGCCGACACCGACGGCGACAAGGACGCCGGTCGCGGCGGCCTCGGTCCAAACCATGAGACCGTCACCGACACGTCGGTCGTCGCCAAGGCAATCGGGATCAGCGAGACAGACCTGCTGACCGCACTGAACGGTGGCAAGACCGTGGCAGACGTGGCCAAGGCAAACAACGTCGCGGTTCAGTCCGTCATCGACGCGCTCGTCGCCGACGGCAACACCGAACTCGCAGCCGACGTCGCGAGCGGTCGCATCACCCAGGCTCAGGCCGACGCCGAGAAGGCCGAAATCACACAGCGGGCGACCGATCAGGTCAACGGCTCGTTCAAGGGCGGTCCGGGTGGCCACGACGGTCGCGGCGGCTTCGGTCCAAATCATGAGACCGTCACCGACACGTCGGTCGTCGCCAAGGCGATCGGGATCAGCGAGACCGATCTCGTGACTGCGCTCAACAGCGGCAAGACCGTGGCAGACGTGGCGAAGGCCAACAACGTCGCGGTCCAGACCGTCATCGACGCGCTTGTCGCCGACGGCAACACCGAACTCGCAGCCGACGTCGCCAGCGGTCGCATCACCCAGGCTCAGGCCGATGCCGAGAAGGCCGAAATTACGCAGCGGGCGACCGATCAGGTCAACGGCTCATTGCGAGGCCATTGAACCCAACAAAACGCACTAGCGGGCGGCGAGGCCTCCTCCCCACGTCGCGCACCACTCCCATCGACACGACCGGTTGGACCTCCACCAACCGGTCGTTCGCGCATCCACAGGCTCTGTAAAATGCCGCCGACACGACCCTGCAAACGGAGGGCCTGAGCGTGGGCGACTCGAGAGAAGCGACGACGGCCGACGCGCTCCAGCAGTGGCGGAAGGCTGAACGATCCGTTGCCGTAGCGAGGCGAGGCAGGTTGGCGGCCGAGGCAGCGGCAGCCGCCGCGTCGGAGGCGGAGGAAGCGGCCCGGGCGACATCGGAAGCGGCGAAAGCCGCGCTGGCCGCGTCGACCCTGGCCGAGAAGTCCGCGGCCAAGACGGCCGCCGCCGCGAGGGCGGTCGTGCAGTCGACGCGAGCGGATGTGGCCGACGCGGAGAGCGATCAGGCCCTGGCCGAGGTCGAGGAGGCCGAGGCCCACGACGTCTATCGCAAGGCCAGCGCCAAGGCGGCCGAGCGCTCCTGACCCGGTCGTGGTGCCCCCGGACGGATTCGAACCGCCGACGCCAGCCTTAGGACGGCTGCGCTCTATCCACTGAGCTACGGGGGCGCGCGGACGATGGTACCCCGGCCGGCGGGAGCCTTCGGCGGGCTCGACTAGAATGCCGACCGAGATGACCGAACCCGCCCGGCCGACGGCCGAGGCCTCCGCTCCCCTCCCCGACCTCATCCTCTACGGCCGAGACGGCTGCCACCTCTGCGACGAGACGCGCGAGCTCCTGGCGGCGCTGCTCGCCCAGCGCGCGGATGCCGGGCTGGCCGTCCCGCGCCTCGTGGAGCGTGATATCGCCGCGAATCCCGAGTGGGAACGGGCATTCCTGACCACGATCCCGGTGGTCGAGCTCGCGGGCTCCCGGCTCGAGCTGGCGACGGGCGCGGCCAGGCTTCGCCGGCTCCTCGATGAGGGCCTCGGCGCGGTACCCACAAGGGCCTGAGGGATGCTCGGCACCAACCTGACCTTCGCGGTGGCCATCGCGGCCGGCCTCATCAGCTTCCTGTCGCCCTGCGTCCTGCCCCTCGTGCCGGCTTATCTCGGCCAGCTGACGGCCGTTGCCGTGGCCTCATCCGGCGATGCACGGCCGACTCGCTGGCTCGCACTCCGTCATGCACTCGCCTACGTCCTGGGCTTCGGGACGGTCTTCACGATCCTGGGGATCACCGCCACCTTCGCGGCCAGTGGCCTGTCGCTCTACCTCGGCACACTGCGCCAGATCGGCGGGGCGATCCTCATCGTGATGGGCCTCAACCTCGCGGGCATCCTCCGCATCCCGGTCCTGGAACGATCATGGCGGCCGCTCGATGTGGGCGCCGCGGGTTCGGTGGCCACCGCCACTGGCAGCATCGCGCTCGCCGCGCCCGGTTCGGTTGGTGGCGCATCGGTGGCCGATCGGCTCGGTGGCCGGCTCGTGAGCGCCCGAGGTGGCTGGCTGGCCTCGTTCGGCCTCGGCGCCATCTTTGCCGTCGGCTGGACGCCCTGCATCGGCGTGATCCTGGGCGGGATCCTGATGCTGGCCTCGACGTCGACGACGATCCTGCAGGGCGGAATCCTGCTCGTCGGATACACGCTGGGCCTGGGCATTCCGTTCCTCGCCATCGCCGCCGCCTACGACCGGGCGCCGGCGCTCCTGCGGCCGCTCGTTCGGCACGGACGCGCGGTGTCGTTGGTGGGCGGCCTCCTCGTCGTCGCGATCGGCGTGGCCATGGTCATGAACTGGCTGGCGCTGCTGCCGCAGTACGTGCCATTCAACACGGCGGTCTGAGTGTCCGACCGCCCGGCGTTCACCCATCGCCGGGAGCGGCACGGCCTGATCGGGCCGTTCAGCGGTCGGCAGCTGGGCCTGGGCGCCGCGGCGGTCGTGATTGCGGTGCTGATGCTGATCGGGATCACCACCCCGCTCGGCTCGACGGGCAGCGCAGGCCTGCCGGACCCGAAGGCGACGGCGGTGATCTTCGGATCCGCCGTGCCGCAGCTGGGGATCGGGTCGAAGGCGCCCGAATTCAGCCTCGCGCTTCCCGACGGCACGACCTATCAGCTGACCGATCTGGACGGCAAGCCGATTCGCCTCGCGGACCTGCGGGGCAAGGGCGTGTGGGTCAACTTCTGGGCCAGCTGGTGCCCGCCTTGCCAGCAGGAGACGCCGATCCTGCGCGAGGTGTCCGACCTGTACCGCGATCGCGGCGTCGTCCTCGTCGCCGTGCAGGTCCAGCAGACCGTCGACGACGGCCAACGCTACCGCGACCGGTACGGACTGCGCTACACGATCGGGGCCGACGTCTCCGGCCACGTCTTTCGCGCGTACCACGTGTTCGCCCTGCCGACCCAGTTCTTCATCAGCGCGGACGGCGTCATCCAGTCGGTCGTCCAGGGCCCGCTCACGCGCGAGGCGGCGATCGCCCGAGTCGAGCGGATCGTGCCCGGAGGTCCGGCGGCCCCGTCTCCGTCGCCGAGGCCGTCGCCCTCGGCCCGGGCCTACCCCTACCCGACGCCCTGAGGCTCTACTCCGGCTCGTAGCGGAAACGATCGCGGTCGCGCACCAGCCGGCCGACCGGCCGAGATGGCTCGTGCGAGAGAACGATCAGCCAGCCCTCGTCGGCGGCTTGCGCGAACAACGACGCCTTGACCTCTACCGAGTCGAGCGGGAAGTCGTCGAACGCGGTCACCCAGCGGGGATTGGCACTCCACGGCCGCATGCACAGGTCACCGAAGAAGGCGATGGTCTGCCCGCCCGATCCCCCACCTCGCACGACGACGGCCTGGTGGCCGGCCGAATGCCCGCCCGTCGGCACGACCGACACGCCCGGCAGGACCTCGCGCTCGCCCTCCACCCAGCCTTCGGCGCCCCAATCGCGGACGAGTTGCAGCTCCGGTTGGACGTAGCTCGCCACGAGCCGCGGATTGGAGCCCAGGGCGATGTCCCACTCCGCGCGCTGGGCCACGATCCGGGCGCGCGGGAAGGCCCGCCCACCGTCGGCGGTGAGCAGCCCGCCGGCGTGATCGAAATGGAGGTGGCTCATGGCGACGACGTCGACGGTTCCCGGGTCGAACCCGGCGGTCTCGAGGGCCGCCACGATCCAGGGACCCTGGTAGGCCCGCATGGCACGGCCCTTGGCATCGATGCGTTCGCCGATGCCGGTCTCGACCAGGGCTCGGCCGCCGGGCGTCTCGACGAGCAGGCAGTTCAGCGCCTGCAGCAGCCGATGATCGGCGTCGATCTCATCGCTGACGAGCCCACCCCACAGGACGCGAGGCACCGGGCCAAACAGGGCGCCGGCGTCGGAGCGGAAGGTGCCGGCCTGGACGAGGGCGACCCGCACGCCACCGCCGAGCTCACGCCTCCAGTCGACGGCATCGTTGAGCGCCATCGGGTCAGGGCCGCTTGGCGTCCTCTTTGCGTCGCGGCGCTGGAGTGCGAGTTGGCGCCCCGGTATCGGGGGCCTTCTGCCCGTTGGCGAAGTCGCGGTGGTAGGCCGAAGCGGTCGGTTCGGATTGGCCCTGGTACTTCGACCCCAGGTCCTTCGAACCATATGGGCGATCGACCGGACTCGACATCTGGAAGAACGAGATCTGCCCGATCTTCATGCCGTAGTAGAGGGCGATGGGCAGATTGGCGACGTTCGACAGCTCGAGTGTCAGATTGCCTTTCCAGCCGGGATCGACGTACCCCGCCGTCGAATGGATGAGCAGGCCGAGGCGGCCAACGCTCGACTTTCCTTCTAGCCTGGCGACGAGATCCACCGGCAGCTCGACCCACTCGAGCGTCTGGCCCAGCACGAACTCGCCCGGATGAAGGATGAACGGCTCCTCGTCGGCAACCTTGAGGAGCTCCGTCAGGTCCGGCTGCGGCGCCCGCACGTCGATGTACGGGTAGCGGTTGTTGCGAAAGACGCGGAAGCTGCGGTCCAGGTGGAGATCGACCGACGACGGCTGGAGGTCGCGCGGATCGTAGGGCCGGATGGTGACGTTGCCCGACTCGATCGCCGCCCGGATGTCCCGGTCGGACAAGACGCTCACGTCCCGAACGCCTCCGGCTCGCGGTCGTTGAATAGCGAGTCGACCTCGCGCTTGAGGTCTTCGAGGTCCTCGAAGCTCTGGTAGACGCTGGCGAAGCGGATGTAGGCGATCTGGTCGATCCCGCGCAGCTTCTCCATCGCCAGGAGGCCAACGCGCGACGACGGCACCTCGCTCAGGCCGGTTGCGCGCAACTCGGCTTCGATCTCGTCGGCTGCCTGCTCCGCGGCGCTCTCCCGGACGGGGCGCCGGGTCAGCGCCTTGCGAATGCCGACGGCGAGCTTGTCGCGGTCGAACTCCTGGCGCGTGCCGTCGCGCTTGACGACGACCAGCCGGGCGGTCTCGACCCGCTCGTACGTTGTGAACCGGTTGCTGCAGGCGGCGCATTCACGCCGGCGGCGGACGGTGGCCGAATCGTCGAGGTCGCGCGAGTCGACGACCCGGGTCTCCCGGGCGCCGCACTGGGGGCAGCGCATTGCTCTCCTGTAGGTCGGTGGCACCACTACAGCTTGTGGTGTGCGAGAAGGATACCACTATATATGGGTCCTGCGACGGCTCCCCGCCGCGATTCTGGGCTCAGGTGTTGCGGCGGGCGAAGAGGCGCCGTTCCTCCAGGGCACCCAGCGCGGCAGCTCGCGCGGCGTGGCGGGCCAGCGCCTCGCGGGCGTGCAGGATGTTGAGGTAGCCGCGCTTGATCGAAGTCTGCGCCTCCAGCTCCCGCCCACCGACGCCGACCGATCCCAGGATCCCGCAACCGTGCTCGACCATCTGCAGCGCCCGCGCCGCACGGTCCAGCTCGAGCAGGATCGCTTCGCGGATCTCGGCCGCCCGCTCGGGACCGCGGATCGTCTTGGCCTCATCCGCATAGGCCGCCAGAGACGCCGAGGCGGCCTCGAGGCCTTCGACGATTGTCTCCGCTGCCACCGAGTGACGGCGCACCCCGTCGATCGGCGCAACCACCGAATCCAGCGTCGCCTGGATGCGCGCCGCGAGATCCGCCACGGCACGCCGGAAGGACTCTGTCTCGCGCGCGTCGGCGAGGACGGCGGCGGCGCGGCGAACCAGGACCAGGCAGGCCAGGGCAAAGGCGATGAGGGCCACGACAGCCAGTGCCTCGGCGAGCAGCAGCACGAGTCGGTCCCCGGTCCGCGCTCAGCCCGACCGGGCCTTGAGCTCGGCCAGGATCGCCGGCACGACCTCGAAAAGGTCGCCCACGACGACGACGTCGGCGAACTCCGCGATCGGCGCGTCCGGGTCGCGGTTGACGGCGACGATGGTTTCGGCTGTCTGCATCCCGACCTTGTGCTGGATCGCGCCGGAGATGCCGAGCGCCATGTAGAGCCGCGGCTTGACGATCTTGCCGGTCTGGCCGATCTGCTGGCTGTAGTTGATCCAGCCCGCGTCGACCGCGGCACGCGTCGCACCTACCGCCCCGCCAAGGGCCTGGGCCAGCTCCTCGACCAGCTTGAAACCCTCCGGCCCGCCAATGCCGCGGCCGCCGGCGACGATGACCTTGGCCTCCTCGATCGGTGCGGCGGCGCCGGCCTCACTCACCCGGTCGACGACACGTACGAGCGGCAGGGTCAGCTCGCCCTTCGCGGCCACGGTCTCGACCTTGCCCGGCTTGGCGGCGGGCTCCGCGGCGACGACGTTCGGCCGCACGGTGACGACGCCGTTCGCCCCGCTGAACCCGCTGGTCGTCTCGAGCTTGCCGCCGAAGACGCTCATCTCGACTGTTGGGCCGTCGCCGGACCAGCCAACAGCCATCGCGTTGACCAGGACGCCCCAACCGAGCAGGGCGGACAAGACGCCGGCGACATCGCGGCCATCGGGCCCCGCGCCGATCAGGATGTAGTCGGGCTTGTCGTCGCTGGCAAGGGCGGCGATGCGCTCGGCGGCGATGGAGGCCCAGGCGTGATCGGCGGTCCTGGGCTCGGCAAGCGCCAGGACACGCGGCAGGAAGCCGGCCAGGGCCTTGGCCGCCGGGGCAGGCTTCGCCGCCACCACGATCCCCGTCACGTCGCGACCGGACGCCTCGGCCAGCTTTCGGCCGAGCGTGGCGACCTCCGTGCTGATGCGGGCCAGGCCGCCGTCCGCGGTCGGCTCGGCCACGACCCACAGCCCGGCCATCAGACGATCCTCCGCTCGACGAGGAAGGTCACGACCTGTTTGGCCGCTTCGGGGGCGGGCTCGCGCACGACCCGCGTCGGCGGCCGTTCGGGCGGTTTTCGGGCGTCGAGCACCTTGGTCGTGGCTGCCGCCCCGCCGATACCACCGCGGGCCGAGATGTCCCCGCCGAGATCCGCTGCGCTCTTCGTCGCGACCTCCTTCGAGCGCGCGGCCATGATCCCCTTGAGCGACGGATAGCGCGGCTCGCCGAGGGCCTGCGTGCAGACGACGAGCGCGGGCATGGGCGCCTCGAGGACGTCATAGCCCGTTGGGCTGATGCGGCGGACGCGCACGGTGCCGCCATCCGTGTCCGGTTCGATCTTCGCCGCGTAGGACAGGTAGGGCAGCCTGAGCAACGCCGCGACCCCGGCCGGGACGACGCCGGCGCCGCCGTCCGAGGTGTCCGCGCCGGCCAGCAGGAGGTCGTACTCGAGGTCCTTGACCGCCGCGGCGAGCACCCTGACCGTCGACAGCGTGTCCGATCCGGCGAGCGTGGGATCGGTCACCAGCACGCCTCGCGTGGCGCCCATCGCGAGCGCCTTGCGCAACGTCTCCGGGGCGCTGAGCGGGGCCATCGACACGAGGGTCACCTCGCCGCCATGCGCCTCGACCAGCTTCAAGGCTGCTTCCAGCGCGTACTCGTCGTTGGCGTTGACGGCGGCCGGCGCGGCGGCGCGGTCGAGCCGCTTGTCCGGACCCAGCCGTTCCGCGCCGGACGCGGTGTCAGGGACCGGCTTAAGAAGGACGACCACGCGGAGCACGAGCGACCTGACCTCCGTGTCCTGGGCGAGGACGGGCGACCGACGGGCGAACCGCTCAGGCGCGCCCGAGGAGAGCGCGGGCGATGACGAGGCGCTGGATCTGCTGCGTGCCCTCGTAGAGCTGGGTGATCTTGGCGTCCCGCATCATCCGCTCGACGGGGAACTCGTCGATGTAGCCGTAACCGCCCAGCACCTGGACGGCGTCGGTCGTCACCCGCATCGCCGTGTCCCCGGCCACGAGTTTACACAGCGCCGACCATCGTCCGGCATCGGCTGCCCCGGCCTCGATCTCGACGCAGGCCTTGTACAGGAGCTGGCGCGCCGCCTCCGTTTGGGCGTCCATGTCGGCCAGCATCGCGGCCACCATCTGGAGCTCGCCGATTGGCTTGCCGAACTGCTTGCGCTGTGCGGCGTAGCGAGCTGCGACCTCCAGCGCGCCCTGGGCGATGCCCACGGCCTGGGCCGCGATCCCGGGCCGGCTTCGGTCGAGAGTGGCCATGGCGATCCCGAAGCCGTCGCCTTCGTCGCCCACGCGATTCGCCGCCGGCACGCGCATCCGGCTGAAGCTGAGCTCGGCGGTCGGACTGCCGCGGATGCCCATCTTGTGCTCGACGCGCTCGACCTTGAACCCAGGCGTCGAGGCGTCCACGACGAAGCAGCTGAGCCGGCGATGGCGCTCGGCTTTGGCATCGGTCACGGCGAAGACGGTCACGAGGTCGGCCACGCTGCCCTGGCTGATGAACCGCTTCGCTCCGTCGATGACGTAGTCGTCGCCATCGCGGACGGCGCGGGTTCGGGCGGCGGCCGCGTCGGAGCCCGCCTCCGATTCGGTCAGGGCGAACGCGATGAGCTTCGCGCCGCTGGCCAGGTCAGGCAGCCAGCGGGTCTTCTGCTCGTCGCTGCCGGCCAGCAGGATGGGCAGCGCACCGAGCTCCTGGACGGCAAGGATGAGGCCGCTGGTGGCGCACGCGCGGCTGATCTGCTCGATGGCGAGGCAGACCGTCAGCAGCTCGCCGCCCAGGCCCCCGTATTGCTCCGGAAAGGGAAGGCCCAGGATGTCGTGCCCAGCCAGCAGCTCCTTGATGTCCCAGGGGAACTCGCTCGTCCGGTCGATCTCGGCCGCGCGGGGGGCGATCCGCTCGTCGGCCAGGACCCGGACGGCGTCCCGAAGCTGCTGCTGCTCCTCGGTCAGGCGATAGGTCAGGGGCGTCGTCGCGGAGGTCACCGCGCCGGATCGTAGCACCGGCCGGAGACGGCTCGGCCGGTGCGTCCAAGCGAACGGGGCGGTGATTTCGTACTACCCGCGCGATTGCCGCCGGTCAGGGTCCCGGGCTGCCACTTCCGGCCCATGACGGGACGAGTTGGCGATTGCCAGCCGCGCGTGGAAAGCGCTAGGGTGCCGGCAAGGTAGCGAGCACGGGCACCGGGGGCTCGGGCTCCAGCCGCCGGGGGACGTCACATGGAACCGCAGCTGTTTGCGCTGCTCGGCGTGGCTGCCGTGGGCATGGGCGCGATCGTCGCCATTCTCCACCGCCAGCGGGCGCCACGCGGACTGGCCACCGAAAGCCCCTTCGCCATCTCCACCGAAGGCGAGACCCGCTGCGCGAACTGCGGCATGGGCAACCTGTGGACCGAGCGTTGCATCGCTTGTGGACGGCGCCTCGGCGCCCGAACTGCTACTGGATGACGGGTAGGGCTCGGCCGGCCGGCTGAGTCGGAGCCAGCGATCCGGCCAGCAACTCCGCGATGTCCTGGGCGTTGACCGCAGCCGCACCGGGGGGAGCGGACGACGCGGCGTCGGCCAGGCCGTCCTTCATCATGACCATGCAGAAGGGGCAGCTGGTCGCGACCGTTTCGGCACCGGTTTCGAGGGCCTGACGGGTCCGCTCCGCGTTGATCCGCGTCCCGCGGGTCTCTTCCATCCACATCCGCCCGCCACCCGCCCCGCAGCAGAACGTCTGCTTGCCCGACTTCTCCATCTCCCGCAGCTCGAGGCCGGGCACCGCACCCAGGACGTCCCGCGGCGCCGCGATGACGTTGTTGTAGCGGGCCATGTAGCACGAGTCGTGGAAGGTCACGCTGCGGACAGAGCCGTCGTCTGCGACCCGCAACCGCCCGGCGTCGAGCAGCCGTTGGAGGTAGACGGAGTGATGGACGACCTGGAAGCTGCCGCCCAGCTGTCCGTACTCGTTGGCGATCGTGTTGAAGCAGTGCGGGCAGGCGGTGACGATCGTCCGCTCCCCCATCCCGTAGCGGTTCATTGTCTCGATGTTGCCCGCGGCGAGGACCTGGAAGACGTAGTCGTTGCCCATGCGGCGGGCCGGGTCGCCGGTGCACGACTCCTCCTGGCCGAGGATCGCGAACGGCACGCCGGCGGCATTCAGGCAGGTCGCGAACGCGCGTGCCACGCGGCGGTTACGCTCGTCGAATGCCGCAGCGCAGCCGACCCAGTACAGGACCTCGATCTCGTCCAGCCGCCCGTCCGCGGCCAGATCGGCAACGGTCGGCACGGGGAACGGGAGGTCGCGCGTCCAGTCCATCCGCGTCGCCGGTGGCTGGCCCCACGGGTTGCGCGACCCCTCCATGTTGCGGAATGCTCCGGTCAGCTCCTGCGGGAAGCGTGACTCCTCGAGCACCAGGTTGCGGCGCAGCCCGACGATCTTGTCGACGTGCTCGATGAGCACGGGGCAGGCCTGGACGCAGGCGCCGCAGGTGACGCAGTCCCACACGGCCTCGTACGGGATGGCGTCGTCGACGATGGGTTTTCCCAGGCGCTGGGTCGTGACCCGGTCGTCCAGTCCGTAGGTCTCGCGCACAATCGGCGAGTTGGGGATGAGATCGAGGCCGTGCTCCGCCTCCACGCTCATGTCTCGGATTCCCATGATGAATGTCTTGGGATTGAGCGGCTTGCCCGTGTTCCACGCCGGACATGCTTCCTGGCAACGGCCGCACTCGGTGCAGGTGAAGCCGTCGAGCAGGTCCTTCCAGCCGAGATCGGCCAGCGTCTTGACGCCGAACGTGGCCGACTCGTCCTCGAGGTTCATCGCCGGCAACTCGCCGCGCGGGGCGAGCTTGCGCAGCCAGATGTTGGGAAACGCCGTCGCGATATGGAGGTGCTTGCTGAACGGCAGGTACACGAGGAAGGCCGAGACGATGGCCATGTGCGCCCACCACAGCAGCCCGAAGCCGGCCTCGAGCACCCACGGCGCGAGCGAGCGCAGCGGGATCGCCAGCGTGTTGGAAACGAACGCCCCGGGCTCGTCGCCGTAACGGGCGACCTGGAACACCTGCGCGAACAGCTCCGCCGCAACCAGTCCGCCGATCATCGACAGGATGAGGAGCGCATCGCGGTTGAGGGTCAGGCGCCGCGGCCGCGATATGAGCCGCCGCTCGAACGCCCAGGCGATCGAAACGAGGACGATCACGGCGACGACGTTCTGCATGGCCGAAACGAGCGCCCACAGCAGGCCACCGAGTGGCATCGACAGAACCGTCTGGACGAGCCCGCCGGTGACGACGTTGACCGTGCCGATGGTCAGCAGCACGAAGCCCCAGAAGATGCCGGCGTGCATGAGGCCCGCCCGCCAGTCGCGGAACATCCTCGTCTGGATCACCGCGTACTCGAACAGGCCGACGAGCCGGGCGGGCACGTTGGGCAGCGGGTTGGACGGCCTGGCCACGGCAAAGATCCGCAGGTGGCGCGCCATCTCGAGCAGGAACAGCCCCAGCGCCCCATAGAACAGGACGAACACCAGCGGGTAAGCGGGCACCTGCTCGAAGACCGGGAACATCAGCGAGCGCGGCTCCGTGCGGGCGGCGCCGCCTCCGAGGCAGGCAGGTCGGGCCGGTCCCCGCGCTCGGTGTGCGCCCGGTGGTCGAACGGACCGGCCAGCGTCTCCAGGGCATGGCTCAGGACCGGGA
>JALZAF010000304.1 GCA_030948505.1 Chloroflexota bacterium | reverse complement strand
ACCGAAGCCCGCTGCCGCACGGCCATCCTGCCGTCGCGGGCCACTCGGCTGACCGGCGCCCATGGACCGCTGGCGGATGGCCTGGGGCCGGATGGAGCGGTCGACGTCGAAGCCCGCCACGACCTCGCGCGGGATCGGATGGCGCAGCAGCCCTTCGATGTCGCGGAGCAGCTGCGTCTCGTCGACGCAGACCAGCGACACGGCATCGCCTTGCATGCCGGCTCGGCCTGTGCGACCGATCCGGTGGACGTAGTCCTGCGCCACCATCGGCAGTTCGAAGTTGACGACGTGAGGCAGGCCGTCGATGTCGAGGCCGCGCGACGCAACCTCCGTTGCGACGAGGATGGCCGCCCGCCCTGCCTTGAAGTCATCCAGTGCGCGCACTCGCTGGCTCTGGCTCTTGTTGCCGTGAATGGCGGTGGCGCGGATGCCGTCGCGAGCGAGCTGCTCAGCCAGGCGGTTCGCGCCGTGCTTGGTGCGGGTGAAGACCAGCGCCTGCTCGATTCGACCGCTGCGGATGAGATGGCTCAGCAGCTCGCGCTTGCGCTCGCGGTCGACCGGATAGACGACCTGCCGTACCAGCTCGATCGGCGCATTCCGCCGCGCGATCTGGACGTACGCTGGGTCCTGGAGGAGGCCTGCCGCCAGGCCGCGAATCTCGTCCGAGAAGGTCGCCGAGAAGAGCAGGTTCTGGCGGCGCGCGGGCAGCAGCGAAAGGATGCGGCGGATGTCGCGAATGAAGCCCATGTCGAGCATTCGGTCCGCTTCGTCGAGGACGAGGATCTCCACGGAGCGCAGGTCGATGGTGCCCTGGCCGGCATGGTCGAGCAGTCGGCCGGGCGTGGCGACCACGATCTCGGGTCCGCTGCGCAGGGCGCGGACCTGGGGCTCGAAGCCCACCCCGCCGTAGACCGTCGTCGAGCGCACGGGCCGGCTGGCACCGTAGGTCCTGACGCTCTCCTCGACCTGCAGGGCGAGCTCCCGTGTCGGGGTGAGAACGAGGCATCGGATCGGCAAGCCGGTTGCGCCACGCGGTCGGGCGTTACCCGCGGGCAGCGGACGCGGAACTGGGCGGGAGCCATTGAGGAGCTGCAGGATCGGTAGCACAAATGCCGCCGTCTTGCCGGTTCCGGTCTGAGCGCCGGCGAGGACGTCGCGACCAGCCAGCACGAGCGGGATGGCTTCGGCCTGGACGGGCGTGGGCTGTTCGTAGCCCTGGGCCGCGACGGCGCGGAGCAACTCGGGCGTGAGCCCAAGGGTATCGAAGGACATGAGAAGGGGGACTCCTGACGGTGCCCACCCGCCGTTCATTCGGCGGGGACCGGTCAGGGCCTGGGGTTGGGATCGAGATCGGGCGGTGAGGTACCGGGGCGCCGACCGGAGCGCCCATTCGTTCTGGACGCCCGAATTCTACACGACCTGGCCCGAATCGCCTATTTGTTCGTTTACCGTCGCCGCTTTCCGGGTTCCTTGGCCGCTTTCCCCTGGGCGTCCTGGATCTGCTTGAAGACCTTGCCCATGCCCGGCTTCATCAGCGCGCGCCGTTCCGCCTCCGCTTCCCGGTCGCGGCGTCGGACCCGCTCTGCCTCGCGCGGATCGAGGTCCTCGCTCATACCTCGCTCAGAGCAGCGCGGTAGCGATCAGGGCGACGAGAGGCGGCACCGCCTGGATGACCGCCGACGAGACCGAACCGGCGCCAGACATCGGGACGCTCGGACAACATGCTCTCGAGCAGGAAGAACGAAATGTGAAACAAGCAGCGAGCGGGGCCGCGGCCTGTGCGAGGACCAGCATGATCGTCATTGTGCATCCGCGGCTCGGTGGCCACGTCTGCAACGTGTGTGGCATGGTCTCGCCTCTCCAAGCAAGCGACCATGCACCAACAAGGTTGTATGGTTCACCTTGCTCGAAGGAGCCACGAACGTCTAGTGATCCGGGCTTTTGTTTACAGGGGCCTGGAACAACTAGTGATCGGCGGTTCCTTCGGGCGTTTCTTTTGCGCCCGACGCTGACGCCCTCCGGGGTTTGGTGAGTACCCGGCGAAGACCGGGGGACGCGTCATCCCGATGATCCGGCTGACGCCAGTCGGCGCGACCAGGGCGTCACGGTAGCGTGATGTAGCCGGCGTAGGATTGTTCCATGAGCGACACCGACACCAAAACCGACACCAAGCGACCATCGACCAGGACCGACGCCGAATGGCGGGCCGAGCTGACCCCCGAGCAGTACCGGGTGCTCCGTCAGAAGGGCACGGAGCGAGCGTTCACGGGCGAGCTCTGGGACGAGCACAGCTCCGGGACATACCGTTGCGCCGGCTGTGGTGAGCCGCTCTTCCGATCCGACGCCAAGTTCGAGTCGGGTACCGGTTGGCCCAGCTTCTTCGAGCCCGCGGACCCGGCTGCCGTCGCCACGGAGCGTGACCGCTCCTGGGGCATGACCCGGACCGAGGCCATGTGCTCTGCCTGCGGCGGGCACCTGGGTCACGTGTTCGACGATGGCCCCGACCCCACCGGCCTGCGGTACTGCATCAACTCAGCGGCCCTCAAGCTCGATCCAGAGGATCCTGACCCGGCGATCTGACCGATCGGCGGTCGCCTCGGCGGCGCCGAATACGCTCCGAACATGCGGACTAGCGCTCCGCGGCGTTGAGGCGCGCGGCCCGCCCCTCGAGATAGCGCTGCTCCGGGATGCTGGTCGTGCGGCGCGCGGCCAGGCGGTAGCTCGCCCGCGCGGCGTCCAGGTCGCCGGCCATCTCCTCGAGGTGCGCGCGAACGGCGTCCAATCGGTGGTGGCCGGACATCCGGTCGTCATTGTCGAGCGTGGCCAGCAGCTCGAGTCCGGCGCGCGGCCCGCGGACCATCGCGATCGCGACTGCCTGGTTCAGTGTGACCATCGGGTTCGGTCCGATACGGGCCAGCATCTCGTACAGGACGAGGATCTGTGGCCAGTCCGTGTCCTCAGCGCGCGTGGCCTCGTCGTGGACGGCGGCGATGGCGGCCTGCAGCTGGTACGGGCCGATCGGGGCGCGGGCCAGGGTTTCGGTGATGAGCGCCAGGCCTTCCTGGATCGCGTCCCGGTTCCAACGGCCTCGGTCCTGCTCCGCCAGGGGCACCAGCGCACCATCTGCCGTGGTGCGCGCCGGTCGCCTCGCGTCCGTCAGCAGCATCAGCGCCAGCAGGCCGGCCACTTCGCCGTCCTCCGGTAGCAGGTGACGGAGGTCCCGCGCCAGCCGGATCGCCTCGGCTGTCAGTTCGGCTCGTTGGAGCGCAGGTCCGGACGTGGCGGTGTAGCCCTCGTTGAAGATCAGGTACAGCACGTGGAGGACGACGCGTAGCCGCTCGGCCCGCTCGTGCTCGGGCGGCACGCCGAAGCGCGCGCCCGCCGCCCTGATGCCCTGCTTCGCCCGGCTGATCCGCTGGGCCATGGTTGCCTCAGGAACGAGGAACGCGCGGGCGATCTGCGCGGTGGTGAGACCGCCGACCGCACGCAGCGTCAGCGCGAGCTGCGATGCCGGAGAGATGGCCGGATGGCAGCACAGGAACAGCAGCGTCAGGGTGTCCTCGCGGTCTGTCTCGTGGTCCTCGTCGGCGGCCGGCGAGAGGAGCTCGTCGGGCGAGGCCATCGCCACGGCCGTCTCTTCCCGGCGCCGCCGCGCAGACTCGACGCGAATCTGATCGGTCATCCGGCGCGAAGCGACCGTGATCAGCCAGCCGCGTGGGTTCTCCGGAACCCCCTCGGTTGGCCATTGCACAGCCGCCGCCAGCAGCGCCTCCTGGACCGCGTCCTCGGCGACATCGAACTGCCCATGGCGCCGCATGACTGCGCCGAGGACCTGGGGCGCCAGCTGGCGGAGCAAGCCCTCGACGCTCTGCCCGATCGTCACATCTCGGTCCCGGCGTCTTCCATGAGCGGCCGGATCTCGACGACCGAATGCTGGGCGAGTGGCCCGGCGATCTGGATCGCGCGGTCCAGGTCCTCGACATCGAGCTCGAATACGCCGGCCAGCTGCTCCTTGGCCTCACCGAAGGGCCCGTCGGTAACGGCCGGTACGCCGTTCCTGATCTCGACGAACGTCCGCTCGTTGGCCAGGCCGCGAACAGGCCCCACCAGCTCGCCCGATTTCGTGAGCTCGTCGATCATGGCGAAGTGATCGCCCAGCACCCTGTTGGCCTCCTCGGGCGGGAGGGATTGCCACAGGGTCGGGTTCGAGTGGATCAGCAGTACGTACTTCACTGGGTGACTCCTTGCGCCTGGCGCCCGACATGGGCGCCGTTCATGGACAGGTCGGAGCGAGCGCCCGGCTTTCGACATGGCAGGCCTGGCCGCTCGAATTTCGGGCAATTTGGGCAATTGTGGACATCGATGTCGAGAATGCCCTGCCGGGTCCGACTCAGCGGTGAAGGGCCAACAAGACGGCCCCGAGCCAGCTGACGGATGATTCAAGGATCCCGGGTGATCCCAAGGAGGGATGAGATGCGATTTCGGACCACGATCCTCCAGGCCGGCAAGACCGCCACGGGGATCCGCGTGCCCGATGAGGTCGTCGAGGCCCTCGGCAATGGCAAGCGCCCCGCCGTCCGCGTCACGATCAACGGCTTCACCTACCGCAGCACGATCGCGGTCATGGGCGAGGCCTACATGGTGGGTGTCAACGCGGACAACCGAGCAGGGGCCGGCGTCGCCGGCGGCGACGAGGTCGACGTCGACATCGAGCTGGACAACGCCCCGCGAGAGGTGACCGAGCCGGCCGAATTTGCCGCCGCCCTGGCCGCCGAGCCCAGGGCGCGCCGCACCTTCGATTCGCTGTCGTACAGCAACAAGTCGTGGCACGTGTCCCAGATCGCGGGCGCCAGGACGGACGAGACGCGCCAGCGCCGACTGGCCAAGTCGATCGAGGCCCTCCGGGAAGGGCGCATCCGATGAGCCCGAAGTCCGTCGATGAACAGCCCGCGAGGCTACGAAAGGACACCGAGATGAACCCGACGACGACCTCCAACCTCCTCCACGCCTCCTCGAAAGATGGGACCGACATCGCCATCGAGCGCACAGGCGACGGGCCCCCGGTCATCCTGGTCTGCGGCGGATCCGTCGATCGGTGGTCGAATGCCGGCCTGGCGGCCCAGTTGGCGCCGCGATTCAGTGCCTGGAACTACGACCGTCGCGGCCGTGGCGACAGCGGCGACATGCAGCCGTATGCCATCGATCGCGAAATCGAGGACATCGAGGCGGTCCTCAAGGCCGCGGGCGGCTCGGCGTTCCTGTACGGCTCGTCCTCCGGCGCGGCACTCGCCCTGCTGGCGGCGGCTCGGCTCAAGGGCATCACGAAGCTGGCCCTGTGGGAGCCGCCCTACATCATGGATCCCGCGGCCCGGCCGCCGGCCGACCAGGTTCAGCAGTACGAGCTGATGATCGCCGAGGGTCGGCGCGGCGATGCGGCCGAATACTTCATGGCCAAGGTCGTCCGGATGCCGCCGGAGTTCGTCGCCCAGGCTCGGAGCATGCCCTGGTGGCCGGCCCAGGAGGCCCTCGCCCACACGCTCGCCTACGACGCGCGGGTCATGGGCGATTACTCGTTGCCGAAGAAGGCGGCATCGTCGGTGACCATCCCGACCCTCGTCCTGACCGGCGGCGCAAGCTTCCCGTTCATGCACGAGACGGCCAGGGCGCTCGTCGATGTCCTGCCAAAGGGACAGCACCGCCTGCTCGAGGGGCAGGAGCACAACGTTTCGCCGGAAGTGCTGGGGCCGGCGCTGATCGATTTCTTCGCCTGAACCGCAGCCCGAGCCCCTGGAGGAACGCATGGCAGTCACCGCTCCGCGAACCGGCTACGCCCCCGTCAACGGCCTCGAGATGTACTACGAGATCCACGGTCCGGCGACGGCCCGACCGCTAGTCCTGCTGCATGGCGCGTTCTCGGCTACGGGAACCTCGTTTGGTGCCGTGCTGCCGGCGCTGGCCGAGACACACCAGGTCATCTCGATCGAGCAACAGGCCCATGGGCACACGGCCGACATCGATCGCCCCTTGTCGATCCCACAGATGGCGAAGGACACCGGCGCCCTACTCGATCAACTCGGAGTCAAGGAGGCTGACGTCCTGGGCTACAGCATGGGTGCCGGCGTCGCGTTCGAGCTGGCGATCCAGCGCCCGGACCTGGTTCGGAAGCTCGTCGTAGTGTCACTCACCTGGAACAAGTCGGGCTTTCACCCGGGGCTGATGGAAGGAATGGGGGACATGAAGCCTGAGCAGATGGCGGGCTCCCCGTGGCACGAGGAATACCTTCGAACTGCACCGCGCCCTGCGGACTTCCCGCGGTTGTTCGACAAGGTGATGGAGATGAATCGGAACATCCCGGACTGGCCGGCCGAAGCCGTCGCGTCGATCAAGGCACCCACCTTGATCGTCATCGGTGACGCAGACATCGTCCGTCCGGAGCATGCGGTCGAGATGCTCCGCCTGCGCGGTGGCGGAGTCGTTGGCGACTGGGTCGGAATTCCGGCCTCGCAGCTGGCCATCCTTCCGGGCACGGCCTACTCGACGATCATGGGCCGCGCGGATTTCCTGCTGCCAGTGATCGGCACCTTCCTGGACACGGCCGCGCCGGGCGCCTGACCGGGTGCGGAACTGGGCCGGCAACTACGAATACCGGGCCGCGCGGCTGCACGAGCCGGAGTCGATGGACCAGGTCCAGGAGCTCGTCAGGACCGTCCCGAAGCTTCGAGTTCTCGGCTCCCGACACTCGTTCAACGACCTCGCCGATACCCTGGGGGACCAAATCTCGCTGGCCCGGATGCCGCGGCTCCTCGAGCTTGATTCGCGGGCCCGGACGGTCACGATCGACGGCGCCGTTAGGTACGGCGAGCTTTGCGGGCCGCTCGACGCGGCCGGCTTCGCCCTCCACAACCTGGCCTCACTGCCGCATATCTCGGCGGCCGGTGCGTGCGCTACATCGACCCACGGCTCGGGCGACCGCAACGGCAGCCTGGCGACGGCCGTTGCGGCGATGGAGGTGGTCACCGCAACCGGTGAGATCAGGGGCTTCTCGCGCGCGAGCCAGCCCGACGAATTCGATGGCGCGGTCGTCTCGCTCGGTGGCCTCGGCGTGGTGACGAAGCTCAAACTTCAGCTCCAGCCCACGTTTCAGGTCCGGCAATACGTCTACGACGACCTTCCCCTGGCCCAGGTCGTGGACCACTTCGACGCGATCACCTCGAGCGCCTACAGCGTGAGCCTGTTCACGCAATGGCGGGGGCAGGTCTTCGACCAGGTCTGGCTCAAGCACCGCGTCACCGACGGGGAGGCATTTGAACCGCCCGGGGATTTCTTCGGCGCCACCATTGCGACCACCCCAAGGCATCCCATCCCCGGCATGTCGCCGGCCGCATGCACGGACCAACTGGGAGTGGCGGGCCCGTGGTACGAGCGGCTTCCACACTTCCGGATGGATCACACGCCCAGCAGCGGTGATGAGCTCCAGAGCGAGTACCAGGTTCCGCGACGTCAGGCCGTGGACGCGCTCCTGGCCATTGACGCACTGCGCGACCGGATCTCGCCCCTCGCCTGGATCTCGGAGATCCGCACGATCGCCGCCGACGACCTCTGGATGAGCCCGTCGTTCGGGCGCGACTCGGTGGCCATCCATTTCACCTGGAAGCCCGATTGGGACGCGGTGCGCGGAGTACTGCGGCAGATCGAGGAGGCCCTGGCGCCATTCGAGGCTCGGCCGCACTGGGGCAAGCTGTTCACGATCCCGCCGGATCAATTGGGCCCGCGATACCCCAAGCGCGAAGAGTTCGCGGCGCTCCTGCACCGCCACGACCCGCTCGGGAAGTTCCGCAACGAGTTCCTGGAGCGCTACCTGTAGAGCGGCGGCTACCGCGGAGCCCCGGCGGCAGCACGTCGCTAGCTTGCGGCCGCCGCCTCGCCCCCCGACCAGCGTTCGACGGGCTCGGGCCGGCCGAACCAGTTGCCCTGCCCGAACTCCACGCCGAGCAGCTTCAGGCTGTGGGCTTCCTCCTCGGTCTCGATGCCTTCGGCGACGAGCCGGCAGCCGGCCGTTCGGGCGAAATGGCGCATGGCCACGACGAGTGCCTGCCGGCCCAGGTCGGCGTTCACCCGCCGCACGAGCGTGATGTCGAGCTTCACGAGGTCGGGACGCAGCTCGATGATGTGGCCGAAGTTGGCGATGCCGACGCCCGCGTCGTCGACCGCGAGACGGACGTGCTCGCCGAGTGCGGCGGCAGCGTCACGCACGGCGGCGTAATCGGAGATCCGTTCGTGCTCCGTGATCTCGATGACGACCGGGCGATCCGCCGAGCGCAGCAGCGACGCCAACCGTTCCGATGAGTCGAGCAGGCGAGGCGAGACGTTGAGGTCGAGCCAGCGTCCGGCGGGCAGGCTCCGGGCCGGCCCTTGGCGAGGAACTTGTTCCGCAACGAGTTCCTGGACCACTACCTGTAAAGCGCCGATCCCCAGCGAGGTGGCAAGCGCACCGGGACCGCCCGTGGAGTCGAGTGGCTGGCACATGGCCGACCATGAGACACTCCGCGTTAGGAGGAGGGGAGCCGGGTGGATATCGCCCTCGTGCACGGTTCCTATCACGGCGCCTGGTGCTGGGATCTCCTGCGGCCGGAGCTCGAGCGGCTGGGCCACAGCGTGACCACGATGGATCTCCCCATCTCCGACCCCACGCTGGGGGCCGCGGACTACGCGCGAACGATCGCCAAGGCCCTCGACCCAGCCACCGAGCCGGTCCTCGTCGGGCACTCGATGGCCGGCCTCGTCATCCCGATCGTCGCCGCCAACAGGCCCATTCGCCGGCTCGTGTTCCTCGCGGCCTTTCTGCCGTCGCCCGGCAAGAGCGCGACCGAGCAGCGGCAGGCCGAACCCATCGATGGGCGCGCGGTCCCCAAGACCTCCGAATGGACCGATCTCGGCGATGACGTCTGGATGGTTGGCCCGAACACCGCCACGGAGCTCTTCTTCCCGGATGCGCCGCCCGCGGTTGCCCGCTGGGCGACGAAACGCCTCCGCCCGCAGGCGTATCGGGTCATGAACGAGGTTACGCCGCTGACCTCCTGGCCGGACCTCGAGAGCCGTTCGATCGTTTGTCGCGACGACCGGGCGATCAATCCCGACTGGATCCGTGCCGCCGCCCGTGAGCGGCTGGGCGTGGAGGCCATCGAGCTGGCGGGGGCGCACTCGCCGTTCCTGACACGCCCGGTCGAGCTCGCCAGGATGCTCGACGCGCTGGTCTGACCGCCGGCGCATGACCGCCGCCTTGACAAGGAGCGAGTGGCGCGCAATAGTTAAGCAGATGCTTAACCAAACGCCGCAGCTCGATCTCGTGTTCCAGGCGCTCGCGGATCCAGCCCGACGCGTGATGGTGGAGCGATTGACCCGGGGACCCGCGTCCGTCAGTGCGCTCGCCGAGCCGCTGGCGATGTCGCTCCCGGCGGTGATGCAGCATCTGCGGGTGCTCGAGGCCAGCGGGCTGGTGCGCTCGGAGAAGGTCGGGCGGGTTCGCACCTGCCAGATCGAGCCCATCGCCCTGCGGTCCGCCGAACGGTGGATCGGTGAGCGCCGAACCACGTGGGAGCGACGGCTCGACCGGCTCGGCAAATACCTTGCGGCGCAGCAACACGAACCCGACAGGAGGACGACATGACTGACCGTTCCGTGACCCACGCCACCTTCGTCGTCGAGCGCACCTTTGACGTCCCGCGCGCGCGCGTCTTCAACGCCTTCGCCGATCCCGAGGTCAAGGCTCGCTGGTTCAAGTCGCCAGACGAATGGGGCAACACGGAAGTCTCGCTGGACTTCCGGATCGGCGGACGCGAGATCAACAACGGCGGCCCGGCGGGCGGTCCGATTCACTACTTCGAGAGCGAGTACCACGACATCGTGCCCGACGAGCGGATCGTCTACAGCTACTGGATGCACATGGACGAGAAGCTGATCTCGGTCTCCGTCGCCACCATCGAGTTCCGGCCGAAGGGTAGCGGCACCGATCTGGTGCTGACCGAGCAGGGCGCGTTCCTCGACGGCCTCGACCAGGCCCAGGCCCGCGAGGAGGGCACGCGCCAGCTCATGGGCGCCCTTGCGGCCGAGCTTCAGCGCGAGCCTGCCGGGGCGGCCCAGCGCACGAAGTAGCCCAGCCGGCGCGACTGCCCGCGTGCGGCGCAGCGGACGGGCGCGCACGCTTGACCCGCGGGATATCGCACCCATCGTTGCTGTCACGCCTTGCGAGTCGGTAAGCTTGCCGCCGATGCCGGCTAATCGGCGATGAAGGCTCGCGGCATCGGTGGGTGCGATACACGCTTCTCTATTGCTTCTCTCGCCACACTTCCCTGTGGCCCTCACGCTCGGAGCATCGATGGGTGCGATACATGCTCGTTGATGGTGTGCGACGACTGCGCTCTCGCGGCCGACTGTGCCCGCGACCGGCGGCACCGAACCGCCTGATCGGCTGACCGCCTGGACTCGACATGGTGGGCCCCAAGTCACAGCCGGAACACGACCGAACACGCCTGCGGCGGATCGCCACACAGGACCTGACGGCGGCCGAGATCGCGGCCATCCGCGGAGTGCTATGGGCGGCATTCGAGGCCGACGAGTCCTATGCGTCCGAGGAACCATTCAGCGAGGACGACTGGGCGCACTCGCTCGGTGGCCTGCATTTCGTGCTCGACCTCGATGGCGAGATCGTCGCCCATGCATCGGTCGTCGAACGTGAGCTCCACGTCGACGGCCGGCCCGTCAGGACCGGCTATGTCGAGGCCGTCGCCACGGCACCCGACCGGCAGGGCAGGGGACTCGGTTCGATCGTGATGGCGGATGCAAGCGCCTGGATTCGCGAGCAGTTCGAGCTCGGGGCACTCGGGACCGGGCGCCACAGTTTCTACGAGCGCCTCGGCTGGCTGAGGTGGAAGGGGCCCACGGCCGTCCGAGCGCCTGGCGGCACACGCCTCACGCCGGACGAGGACGGCGACATCCTCGTCCTGCCGACGCCATCGTCACCCCAGCTCGATCTGACCGCGCCCATCAGCTGCGAGTGGCGTCCCGGCGACGTCTGGTAGGCGACAGTTGACAGCCGGCGGCCGATCGGCTTCAATACCACCATATTCCATAACATGGTGGTTATAGATGACCGGTCAACAGCTCGATGCGGTCTTCGGCGCTCTCGCCGATCCGACCCGGCGCGCGATCCTCTCGCGGCTAACCGAGGGCGACCTCACGGTGGGGGAGCTGTCGGCGCCGTTCTCGGTGTCGCAGCCGGCTATCTCCAGGCACCTCAAGGTGCTGGAATGCGCAGGACTCATCTCGCGCACCCGTCGGGCGACCGCGCGCCTCAGCCACCTCGAGGCCGAGCCGCTCCGCGACGCCAGCTCGTGGCTGGCCCGCTACCGGGCGTACTGGGAGGAGAGCCACGAGCGGCTCGACGCACTGCTCGCGACGCTCCAGAACGACAAGCACGAAAGGAACCGTTGATGGGCAAGACCGAAGTCACCGCCGAGCGCGGCGTTCCGTATGTCGACACGAGCCGGAAGTTCGACGCGCCGCGCGACCTCCTCTTCCGCGCATTTACGGACCCGGAGCTGCTGGTTCAGTGGCTCGGCCCGCGCAAGTACGAGATGGTCATCGATCGGTACGACGTTCGCGATGGCGGCGCATGGCGCTACATCCACCGCGGAGCCGACGGCAGCGAGTACGGCTTTCACGGCGTCTTCCACGGCAAGCCCTCACCGGACGGGATGGTCCAGACGTTCGAGTTCGAGGGTGCGCCGGGTCACGTCTCGCTCGATGCCCTCACCTTCGAGGAGCGCGACGGCCGAACCGTTGTGCGCACCCATTCCGTCTTCCAGTCTGTGCAGGCTCGCGACGCCATGCTGGAGGGCGGGATGGAGCGTGGCATGAGCGAAGGGTACGAGCGCCTGGACGAGCTCGTCGCCCGCCTGGCGCCGGTCGCTTGATTCGCAAGAGGGGAGGAGACGTGACCATGGATTGGAAGCTCGAGCTGGTGGTCGTCCCTGTGTCGGACGTCGACCGGTCCAAGCGGTTCTACAGCGAGCAACTGGGATTCAACGTCGACGTGGATTCCAGCCCGAGCGAGCAGTTCCGCGTCGTCCAGCTGACCCCGCCCGGATCGGCCTGCTCGATCTCCATCGGCAAGGGGCTCACAGAGGCCGTCCCCGGATCGCTCCAGGGCATGCAGATCTGCGTCGGTGACATCGACGCGGCGCATGCCCAGCTCGTCGAGCGCGGCGTGGACGTCAGCCCGATCCGGCATGTCGGCGAGGCGGGCTGGGCCGACGGCAAGGCGGCGACTACAACTCGTTCATCTTCTTCAAGGATCCCGATGGCAACGGCTGGGCCATCCAGGACAGCCCGCTGCTTCGAAAGCCGGCCGCCAAGGCCGCGGCCGGCAAGGGCGGGGCCGGCTGATGGCCGACCGAACCCCCAGCCAGGCGAAAAACCTCGACCGATACGGATTCCCCGAGCTGCCGTGGAGCCGACCACACGAGCTACTCGCGGCCGGCCCGGCTGACGCCAGAAAGACCTTCACCTTGTCCACGATCCGCTCCGACGGCCGGCCACATGCCGCCGGTGTCGGGGTGCGGTGGTACGAGGGCGACCTGTACTTCAACAGCGGACCCGGCACGCGCAAGGCGAAGAACCTCGCGGCCGACCCGGCGTCCGTGCTGTCGGTCAGCCTGCCGGGGCTCGATCTGGTGCTCGAAGGCGAGGCGACCAAGGTCACTGATCCGAAGGTCATGCAGGCGGTGGCGACGAAGTTCCGGGACGGGGGCTGGCCGGTCGAGGTCAAGGACGGGCGCTTGACCGCGCCGTTCAGCGCCCCAAGTGCCGGGCCGCCGCCCTGGGACTTCTATCGGTTCAGGTTCCAGACCGTCTTCGGTGTTGCGACGGCGGAACCGTACGGCGCGACCCGCTGGCGCTTCGGTCGCTGACCGTTCGGGGCCGAGACCGGCCCGGGCGTCTGCTCAGCGGCGGTCGACCGGACCGCACTCGATGCTGCCTTTGAGACCGATGCCATCCGCGGTCGCGCCATCGACGGTCCACTTGATGGTCGCGCCCTTGTCCTCCAGCTTGGCGGTCCCATGGCCTTTCGCGCTGCTCGGCTGGATCAGGTCGATCACCAGTGAGGGTTGCTGCAGGAGTCCCGCGGCAGGATCGGCGAAGTCCGCCTGGAAGGTGAATGTGGCGGGGCTCGCACCACCCACGATAGTAACGAACGTCACTCCGGACAACCCTTTGGTGACGGTGGTGTCCAGATATGTGGCGCCCGAGCCGCGAGGAGTGTTGTTGCAGTCGTACTTCGCGCTCGTCGCGTCGTACGTGCCGGCCAGCTTGCCGCCCAGGACTTCGACGTGGACGATCGCCGTCCCGCTGCCACCCGCGGCGACGGAGGCCTGAGGGGTCGCCTGGGGCTGGCCGCCCTGGCTCGCGGGCGCCTGCGACGAGCTCCCCGTGCCCGGCGCCGTCGTCTGGCCGCTGCACGCCGCGACCAAGCCGACGCACAGAATCAGGATCGCCGAGCGCATCGTCGCCCTCCATCGGTTGCGCGCCCCAGCGAGACTCGTCAGGGCCAGATGCGCGGCCGGACTATAGCAGGCAGTGACTCGTGAGCCGGGCCGTCGTCCGCCCGGCTGAGGCGAAGCCCCGCGTGATAGCGTGCCCGGCATGTACCAACCCGCGCACAATGGCTTCGCCGTCGCTGACCCGGCGAGCGTACTCGTGGAGCTCGCGGCACGGGCGCCGGCAACCCTGGTGACCGTCTCCGCGGATGGACTCCGCGCCTCGATCCTGCCGATGCTGTTCGATCCCGACGACGGGCCGTTTGGGACCTTGCGCGGGCACCTCGCCAGGCCCAACCCGCAGTGGCGCACCATGTCCGCCGACGTCGAGGCGCTGGCGATCTTCGACGGTCCTGATGCCTACATCTCGCCCGCCTTCTACGAGGCGAAGCGGCTCACCGGCCAGGTCGTCCCGACCTGGAACTACACGACGGTGCAGGCCCACGGGCCGCTCACCCTCAAGCCCGAACCGGAATGGCTGCTGGCCCACGTCCGGCGCCTGGTCGAACGCCACGAGGCCGGCCGAGCGGAGCCTTGGTCGATCGACGACGCTCCGGAGGGCTACGTCGAGACACAGGTCCGGGCGATCGTCGGGCTCGAGATGCGGATCTCCCGGCTGGAGGCCAAACGGAAGCTCAGCCAGAACCGGAGTGCGGCCGACTTCGAAGGTGTCATCGAGGGCCTCTCGGAGGGCTCGCCCCGCGAACGGGCGGTCGCCGCCGACATGCGCAGGGAGTCGCCCCGGCGACCGCGCGCCTGAAGGACGAACCTCAACCGGTGCAGGGCAGCAGGCCCGCTGCCTCCTTCGCCTGGAGGATCCGGAGCGCGGCATCGTCAACGCGGGTTGCGAAGTTGGGATCGGCGGCCGCCAGTGAGGCGACGGCGGCAGTCATGGCGGCCGTGGCTTCGGTGGTCTTGGACACGATGAAATCGCCGCCCGCGAGGAGGAAGTCCACCGCCCGTTGGCCGGCCGGAATGGCCTCAACGGCCTTGGTGGCGCCCAGGTCGTCGGACATGACCACGCCGCTGAACATTAGATCGCCCCGCAGCAGGTCGCCCATGACGAGCGGCGAGAAGGCGGCCAGGTGGTCAGGGTCGATCTGGGTGAAGGTGGCGAGACCCACCATCACGAACGGCACGCCGGCCGCGACGCCCATCCGGAACGAGTCCAGGAACGGATCGCTGGCGGTTGTGGTGCCGTCGACGACTCCCGCCGAGAAGTCCGTGTGGCCCGTTACCCGGCCCAGCCCAGGGAAGTGCTTGGCGGTCGTTGCGACCCCGGCCTGGGCCATGCCCCGGACGAACGCCGCGGCGTGGGTCCCCGCCCTTGCCGGATCATGGCCGTACTCACGCTTCAGGACGCCGATGGGCTGGTTCGTGGCGTCGCCACCAGGAGGCACGACGTCGAACACGGGCCCGAAATCGAGGTTCACGCCGGCTTGCTTGAGGGCGCGCCCCCAGGCCAGCGCGTCCGCCTCGAGCACCCCTGGGGCAAGCTTGCCCTGATCGACGGCCGAGGGAATCCTGGCGAAACCGGGCCCCTTCAGTGCCTGGATCAGGCCGCCTTCCTGGTTCGCGGCGACGAAGAACCCGACCCCCGCCGTCGCAGC
The DNA here is from genome assembly GCA_030948505.1 of Chloroflexota bacterium. Lineage (GTDB taxonomy): Bacteria > Chloroflexota > Limnocylindria > Limnocylindrales > CSP1-4 > JACDAV01. The sequence goes on along the minus strand of JALZAF010000304.1, from coordinate 10,729 downwards.
CGTCGTCGCTTCCGCCTGGACGGCGTCGGCAATCTGGCGCACACCGGCAACGCCGATGGTGGTCGTCGCAGTGAACCAGACCGAGCCGACGTGCTGGTTCCGGATCGCCCCCAATTCCGCCCCGCCGAGCCGGTTATCCCTCAGGCCCAGCAGGAATAGCTGCCCGATCCGCTGGGCGACGGTCATCCCGGCCAGGACGCGCTCTGCGCAGGAGGTCGAAGCGCTGGCGGTGGGCGCTGGTACGGAGGCTGCAGGGGTAGGGGAGGATGTCGAAGCCGCCGTCGCAGCGGCCGTGGGAGACGCAGCCGGCGGTGAGGTCAGCGACCGGGTCGGCGGGACCGTCGGCGCGCCGCAGCCGGAGGCCACCAGAACGACGGCCGCCAATGCCGCGGCCCAGCCGCGCACGCGATCGACCCGGTAGGGATCGGCTACGGAAGGGCCGCGAAGACGGCCTCGGCGTCCGCCTGATCGCTGCTGTTGATGGACCACAAGACTTCGCCGTTCGCATAGAGCCAGTCGCTCGCGGTGCCGGCTGAGTCCCTGACGACGGAGACATTCTTGCCGCCGACCGTTTCCACCGACAGCTTGTCACCGGCGTTTGCGTTGCCCGCAGAGAGCAGGGCGTAACCCTGGATCATCTTGCCGGCATCCTGGCCCGGAACGCGGAAGGCGAAGATATTCACCGGAGAGGCATTCACGGTCGCGACTGCCGATCCCAGGACGACCGAATTCAGGTCGATCCCGATTGCGTTGAACGCTTGGCTGATCTTGTCGATCTCCGCCTGGGTGGTGTTGAAGGCGCGAAGGAAGTCGACGAACCTGGCAGTCTCCGCCGCAGTCACGGGCTTGCCTGCGACGGTCTTCGGGAATTTCGCCGCCAGATCGGGGTCGCCGGCGAAGCTGGGCATGACGAACGGCCCCTGCGACGTGGCGGGGACGGTCGGCGCCGGAGTCGTGACAGCCTGCGGGGTCGCCGAGGCGCCCGCTACGGGCGTTGCGGCCGCCGGCGTCGAGCTGCTGCAGCCCGCAAGCAAAAGCAGCAGGGTGGTGCCAGCAGCGATCATTCGATAGGGCATTGGGCGCCTCATGGGCTGGGATCGTGGGCCGCGTCTTCGACGCTGGCCGTCCTGGCCTCCGGGCCCATGGTACGCGACTGCGGCAGGCAGCCAGCTGCGCGAGCATGGCGGCGGCGAGTGGCCTTTTGACGTCGCCGACACCGCCCTCGCGTTCGTTCGGCGCTTCGTCCAGCCCTGATCGCAAAAAGGCTCATCAGGCGCCGGGATGGCGCCCGATGGGTCGCTGTCGCAAGCCCTAGCGCGGGGGCATCTGCAGAAGGCCGAAGAAGGCGCCCTGGGGGTCGCTGATGATTGCGAAGCGACCGCCCGGGAAGTCCTGCGGCGCCATCATCTCCTGCGCACCGGCGTCGATCGCCGTCTTGAACGACTTATCGATGTCGGCGACGTTGAAGTACGCCATCCAGTAGCTGGGCATCTCGGCGGGAACCATCGGGTTCATCTCCATCGCGCCGCCGATGCTTTCGCCGTCGACCTGGAACTCCGTGTACGGCTGCGTGTCGTCGCCGGTGGACTTGGTGGCCCACCCGAACACCTTGCGGTAGAAGGCAAGGTCATTCTCCAGGCCGCGGGCATTGAGCTCGGCCCAGCCGAACGCGTTCGGCCCCTGCGCCTGGAATCCGCCCATGATGCTGGGCTGCCAGCCGGAGATGAACGCTCCGGACGGATCCTGGAAGACGGCCATCTTGCCCTGCTCGCCGACGTCGAACGCCGGCGCGATGACCTTGCCGCCGGCCTCCTGGACCTTCTGGCCCAGCTTCTCGACGTCTTCTGCACCGATGTAGACGGACCAGGCTGTTGGCTGGTCGGGCGACATCAGGCCGCCGATTCCGGCAACGTCCTTGCCGTTGATCCTGGCCAGCGCATAGCCGCCGTACTGCGGGTCCGGGTTGACCTCGATGTCCCAACCGAAGAGCTTCTTGTAGAACTCACGAGCTCCCGCAGGATCCTTGGTTCCGAGATCGACCCACGCGGGCTTGTTGGCGACGGCGATTGCCGCATCTGCCATGGCTGATCCTCCAGTGGTGGGAGCGCCACCCGCGCTGTGCGGGCGCGCAATGGGGAAACGAGAATTATCCCATCGATGGGCCGGGATGCCCAGCGCGGCGAGGTCCGGATCGCACGCAGGAGACGCAACAATCGGCGTAACATCGTTGCTTCCGCAACGTTCGGAGGCGCCAGATGCTCGATGATCTCGGTCTCTTTGTTCTCCGCGTGGCCATCGGCGGTGTCGTCCTGGCCCACGGCTCGATCAAGATCGGCTGGCCGATCTCAATGGGGCAGCGGGGGGCGCCTGCGGTCCGTGGCGTGGCAGGCTTCTTCGGCAATCTTGGCTTCTGGCCACCGATGTTCTGGGCGCTCGTGGCGATCGTCGCCGAGATCGGCGGAAGCCTGCTGATGATCCTTGGGCTCGGCGGCTCGATCGGCTCCTCAACCTGGCCTATCCAGATTGGCTGACGCCTGTCTGGGTCGGCCTGATGGTGCTGGGCGATGTCGCGCTCCTGGCGATCCGGGCCACCCGGAAGGCACCCTCCCCGGAGGCGGATCGGTAGCTCGGAACCCGCGGCGCGCCTCGGTAAGGGTCAAGCCAGGGACCCGATCCGCTCCGACAGGCGCTCCGCGATCATGATTGTGATGATGTGGGGGAGGCCGGATGCGGCCTCGGGCATGATCGACGCGTCCACGACAAACAGGCCCTCCGTCCCGTAGACGCGTCCGGACGCATCGACCACCGCGCCGTCGGCAGGTTGCGTGCCCATCGCACACGTACCCACCACGTGGGGAAGCGAGTAGACCCTCTCGCGCACGAAGCGCCGCTGCGCCGCTACCCGCGCACATCAGGTGACGGCTTCTCGGCACACAATCGACGGATCTCGGGCTGGCCGGCGACCTCCATCGCCCGACGATATCCCTCCGCCAGCCGATCCACGTCGGACGCTTCGCCCAGGTTCGGGAGGTTGATCCGCGGCGGGTCAAATGGGTCGGCGGACCGCAGCCGAACCGTGCCTCTCGAGCGAGGCTTCATCAGGACGACCTCGATCGCGAAAGCGGCCGGGCTGCCGGCCGGGTCATAGAGCCACAGCATCAGGTCCGGCGGTCCGTCGCCCGCGGCCTGGGCGCTGCGAAATGTCGCGATCGAGTGGAGCAGGGGTGCCTCTCGAGCTGGGCCGCGGTAACCCACGTCGATTTCCACCTCCGGGTGGTCGGCGAGGTTCGACCCCACGCCGGGCAGGTCCTGCCGAATCCGAACCCCGACGGAGCGCAGATGATCGGCGGGTCCGATACCGGATCGCATGAGGATCTGGGGGCTGCCGTAGGTGCCCGCGGAGAGGACGACAAGGCTCGCCCGAAACACGGTCCCGTCGACGAGCCGAACGCCGGTCGCTCTCGCTCCTTCGAACACGACCTCTGCCACTTCGGCGTCGGACCGGATGGTCAGGTTCGCCGGCGTACCGCCGGGAGGCAAATACGCGTCCGCGGTAGTGACTCGCAACCCCCCGCTGGAGTTCATGGGCATCCGCCCGGCACCGACCGCAGCGGGGCGGTTGTGGTCCTCAACCGCGGGGAATCCGGCGGTCTCGAGCGCTCGCCCCGCCGCGGCCAGGATGTCCGTTTGCTCGAGATCGAGGTAGCGTCGGATCGGAATCGGCCCGGTGGAGCCATGCCACGGCTCATCGCCGAAGTCGGCGTCCGACTCCAGCTTCCGGAAGTACGGCCGCACGTCGTCGAACGACCAGCCGGCGTTGCCCAGCGCCGCCCATGCGTCGAAGTCGGCAGGCGAGCCAAGCACGGCCAAACGAGTGAGCCACGAGGTCCCCCCCAGGAGCTTGCCCCGCCGCAAAGGCTTGACCTCACCACCTTTGTCGGGGTCGATCGAATACCCCCAGTCGGCCATCTCGTGGCTCAACCCCCAACCGTCGCGGAGGTGCGCCGGGACGTCTCGCCGGAGATCTGGGCCAGCCTCGAGGAGTAGCACGGACCGCGAGGCGTCTTCCGCGAGCCGCGCGGCCACCACGCACCCGGCGGCGCCGCCGCCTACGACGATGGCCTCGACCTCGGCCGGCTCATGGGGCATGCTTGTTCTCGCCACCGCACGAGGAGAACCCGATGGGGACGCGCACGATTATCCGCGCTTTCGACGGCCAGCTGCTCGGTCCCGAAGACGATGCCTACGACGGTCATCGCGAGATCTGGAACGCCCTGGTCGACCGGCGGCCGGGCCTCATTGCCCGCTGCACGTCAGCCGCGGACGTCGCCGCGGCGGTCCGCTACGGCCGCGAGGCCGGGCTGGAGATCGCGGTCAAGTGCGGGGGGCACGGGATCCTGGGCCTGGCCGTCCCCGACGGCGGCCTGATGATCGACCTGGGCCCGATGAGCGAGGTCCGCGTCGACCCGGATCGCCGCCGGGCCTGGGTCCCAGGCGGCTCGCTACTGCGGAACCTGGACCGGACGGCGGAGCCACACGGCCTCGCGACGACGGCCGGCAACGTGTCCCATACCGGCGTCGGCGGGCTGACGCTAGGCGGGGGAATGGGCTGGCTGGCGCGCCAGTTCGGTCTCGCCTGCGACAACGTCGAGTCATACACCGTGGTGACGGCGGACGGCCAGATCGTCAAGGCGTCGGCGACGGAGGATCCGGATCTGTTCTTCGGCCTGCGGGGCGGCGGCGGCAACTTCGGGATCGTGACCGAGTTCGAATTCCGCCTTCACCCGATCACCGGGCGGGCGCTCATGGCCGACCTCTATTTCGACCTGGCCGACGCGGCCGCTGCCCTGCGCGCGTGGCGCGAGCTCCTGCCGGATGCGCCGCGAACGGCCACCCTCACGGCCGACGTCTCGACCGCGAGCGACGCGGCGTTCCTGCCGAAGCGCCTGCACGGTCGCGCGGTGGCGACGGTGGGCTTCGTCTGGGTCGGCGACATGGACGAGGCACGGGCCTGGCTGCCGACGATCCGGTCGGTCGGTACGCCGGTCGCGGAGCAGGTCGAGGAGATGAGCTACGTCGGGCTGCAGAGCCTGTTCGACGAGGCTCACCATCACGGCAAGCGGCGCTACTACAAGGGCCACTACCTGGCCGAGCTGAGCGATGCCGCGATCGAGGCGTTCCTGTCGCGCGGCGTCCCCGCTGGCGGAGTCGAGCCGGACCCGGCCAGCCTCCCAAACGCCGGCTTCCAGGCCTACCGCGGCGCCATCGCCGACGTCGGCGAGGACGACTCCGCCTTCAGCCACCGCGACACGCTCGTCGAGTTCGGCGCCGGGATCACGTGGACTGACGCGGCCGACGACGAGACACGGATCCGCGCTGCGCGTGCCTACGGCGCGACGATGGAGCCGTTCGCCAGCGGCATGTACGTCAACACGATCACCGACGAGGGACTGGCCGGCGTCGGGCGCGCCTATACGCCCCGCAAGCTGGTACGCCTCGCGGAGCTGAAGCGCCGCGTCGATCCCGACAACGTCTTTCACCTCAACCAGAACATCGCGCCCGCCACGGCGTAGGGCGTCACGTCTCGGGAGTACTCGCATGGCAGCAACGGCGACCGATTCCAAACTTGCTCCGGTCAACGGGATCCAGCTCGGCTACCAGGTCTTCGGCGGGGGCGACCCGTTGATCCTGCTGCACGGCGGCTTCGGATCGGTGGAGATGTTCGGGCCGAACGTCGATGCCCTGGCAGCGGGGCGGCAGGTCATCGGTGTCGATCTCCAGTCCCACGGCCGCACGCCGGTCGCCGACCGGCCGATGCGCTTCGAGACGATGGCCGACGACATCGCTGCCCTGATCGGGCATCTCGGTCTCGAAAAGGCCAACGTGATGGGGTTCTCGCTGGGCGGCGGAGTCGCCCTGCGGACGGCGGTCCAGCACCCCGACGTCGTCAACCGCCTGGTGCTCGTGTCGACGCCGTTCAAGAGCGACGGCTGGTATCCGGAGATGCGGGCGGCGATGAAGGCGATGGGGCCTGAGGTTGCCACGCCGATGAAGCAGACCCCGATGTATGAGGCCTACAAGCAGATCGCTTCGAACGTCGACGACTGGCCGGTCCTCGTAACGCAACTGACCGAGCTGCTCAGGCTCGAGTACGACTGGTCGGCCGAGATCTCTGGGCTGTCGATGCCGGTCATGCTGGTCGCCGGCGATGCCGACGGCCTGCCGCCGTCTCACGCCGTCGAGTTCTTCGGCCTGCTTGGCGGCGGCAAGCGCGATGCGAACTGGGACCGCTCGGGCATGACGCGGCACCGGCTGGCGATCCTGCCTGGCGTGACCCACTACGACATCAACGTCGCGCCGAGCCTGCCGGCGGCCGTCATTCCCTTCCTCGACGGCGACCGCTAGCCGTCCTGATGGCGGCCTCGCCGCGGGCCTTCGTCCTGCGCAATGCGCAGCTGAGTCCGGTGCCGGGCCTCGAGGACATCCGGCTGTACCTGGCCGCCGAGGTCCTGACGGTATGGCGCGCCGTGCAGATCGAGACGGGTGACCCGGAGGCGGCGCTCCCGTACTGGGCGGTCGCCTGGTCGGGCGGGCTCGCCATCGGCCATTACCTGCGGGAGCATCCGGGGGCCGTCTCGGGACGGCGCGTGTTCGACCTGGGCTCCGGCTCCGGGCTCTGTGCGATCGCCTCGATGCGTGCCGGGGCGGCCAGGGCAACCGGTGCCGACATCGACGCGTTCGCCGCCGCCGCGATCCAGCTCAACGCTCGCGCCAACGGCTGCCGGGTGACGGTCGTCCGCCGGGATGTGCTCGACGAAGGGCCACCTGACGTCGACGTGATCCTGGCCGGCGATTGCTGGTACGAGGCCCCTCTCGCCGCGCGCGTCCTGCCGTGGCTGGAACGCGCGCGAGCGCGGGGCATCGATGTCCTGATCGGCGATCCCGGCCGCCGCTACCTGCCCGCCGACGGGGTGACCGAACTGGCGAGGTACGAGGCCCGCACGACCACCGAGCTCGAGGATCTCGGTCACCGGCACGCCAGGGTCTACGCCCTGCGTCCGGCAGGCGGAGGTTAGTCGATCGGTTCGAGCACGAACACCGGGATCTGGCGGTCTGTTCGGGTCTGGTACGTCGCGTAGTCCGGCCACGTGTGGACCGCCCGCTCCCACCAGACCGCCTTCTCGCCACCCGTGACCTCGCGCGCCTGGTAGTCCCGCTTCGTCGCGCGGTCCTGAAGCTCGACGTGCGGGTTCTTCTTGAGGTTGTAGTACCAGACAGGATTGTTGGGCGCGCCGCCCTGGGATGCGACCACGGCATAGGTTCTGTCGTGTTCGACGCGCATCAACGCGGTCTTGCGGAGCCTGCCGGTCCTGGCCCCAACGGAGGTCAGCACGATGATCGGGCGGCCGCGGAGATCAGGGGCCTCTTTGCCGCCGGTGGCCTCGTAGAGTTCAGCCTGCTTTCGGGCCGCGGGGGCCGTGCTGGGTTCGTAGTCGCCCTTGAGTGGCACGGACTGATCTTGGCACGCCTGGCGTAATTGCGGCAGTCAGATGCCGACGGGTTCCCGAACCAGGATGACCGCCGTCCGGCCGGCGGTCCATTCGCCGAAGATGATGAGGACCTTTTCGAGGATCGTGTCGACGCCCATCCGCGCCCGCACCTGCTCGTTTTCCCAGGGGAACACGACCTCACGGATGCGGCGAAGCGCGGCGTCGAGATCGGGCACGATCTTCTGGCTGCCGACGATCAGGCGGGGGCTTCCTCGTCCTCGCCGCCCGGCGCTGGCTCGCCAGTCTCGGCGGCCTTTTCGGACCGGCTGAGGTGTTTCGCTTCGACGACCGTCGGTCGACCGTCGCGATCCTTCCAGCGAGTGTGCACGAGCACCTCCTCGGTCTCGCCCACCAGGCGAAGGACGACGTCGAAGCCGGCGCCCCCGCGGTGGATGGAGTGCACCTCAGCTTCGCTCGCCGGCAGCGGCAGGAGGCCCAGGACCTCCCCGAGGTGCTTGCGAAGCTCCGGGCTGAAGTCCTGCGTCGCCAGGTCGATGTCCCCGGCCACCAGCGCATCGCCCAGGGCCGCCGCGTGTTGGCGAATGATCTCTTCGTCCATCGACGTCACCTCAGCGTTGAAACGGGCCTAAGGAACGAACCGGATCGCGGACGTCAGGCCGACCTGGTCCCCCGGAGGGCGGTAATCGGAGCCGCCGGCGAGCAGCACCGACCCATCCCGGAGGACCACGGCCGCCGCCCCGGCGCGGGCCTCGGGCATCGGCGGCAGGGGCGACCAGATGTTCGTCGCCGGGTCGTAGAGCTGCGCAGAGGCCGAGGTGTATGTGTTGGAGTAGGGGGGCACGGTCTCACCCGCGCCGCCGGCGACCAGGACCTGGCCGCCAGGCAGCCCGGCGACCGTGGCGCCCGCCAGGCTTGGCACGCCCGGAGTGACCAGTTGCGTCGTATCCGGGTTGTATACGTCGATGAACGTCCGCCCGATCTCGGTCCAGGCTCCCGTCCGGGCATCGAATCGGAACGACCGCGTGATGTCGCCCTCGTGTTTCCACGATCCCGACTGAGCGATGAGAACGGCACCGCCGTCCTTCAGCGCGACGAGACTGCCACCGCCAACAACAGGGTCCTCCGTCGGAACCGGGTTGGCATGCGGGGCTCCCTGCTTCTGGAGCGCCGATCGGTTGATGGCCGGCAGCCGGCCCGCGACGAGGCTGAACCGCCCCGTCTTCGGGTCATAGATCTCGGCGCTGTCGAACGCACGAGCATCCACCCGACTCACTCCGCCGCCACTGCCGCCGGAACCCACGACCAGGACGCGACCATCGGCAAGGGTCACCGCCCCGGCTCCGAAACGGGCGAATTTCATTGGGCCCGTAGCCGACCATGTGCCGGTACCCGGGTCGAAGAGCTCGGCCGTGGCGAGGGCCGACCCGACGTTCGGCGGCGCGACGTCGGCCAGCCGCGCGCGGGGTGATCCCGTCACCCTCGGCGAGTCCGGACGGTACGCAGCGAGGACAGCCCCCGGACCCGCGTCGCCGAAGCTCGGCTTGGTCCGGAAATAGCCTCCGGCGACCAGCACCCGACCGTCCGCCAGGACCGCCGCGATCGGAGCCGTCCGTGCCGCGGCCATCAGGCCAACCTTCGTCCAGGACTCGTTGCCGGGTCGCGGGTCGTAGACATAGGCGCTCGAGAAAGACTGGTCGTTCGGGTTGCGGCCGCCGGTGATCAGGACACGACCGCCCTTCAGTGCGACGGTGGCGAAGTCGGCCCGCGGGCTGGGCAGGCTTTCGGTCGTTCGCCAGGTACCGGTCGCCGGATCCCACAACTCCGCCATGGTGGTGTTGTCACAGACGTCAGGGCAGTCGTTCCCGACGACGAGGACACGACCGTCGCCCAGGAGCACGGCATCCTGATGGGCGATTGCCATCGTTCCTGCCTGCTCCCACCGCCCCGTGACGGCACCCGGCGTTGACGACGGCGAGGGGGATGGTGTCGCGGCGGCCTGCGTCGGCGAGGGTTGCGTCGAGGCGATCCCGGCCGGCGATGGCACGACCGTCGGCGCCGCAGAAGGTGTCGTTCCCCCGCACCCGGCCACGAGCGCCACGGTCGTCAGCAGCGCCGCGGCCGCGCCCAGCCGACCCGCTCGCACGCCTCCAGGTTGCCGCCGGATGCGCATGCCAGGCTTCCCTCCCCGGGCGATCAGTGGACCCATGACGCATGTCCAATCATCCGCCACCGGGCGTCACCTGAACAGGTCCGGCCAGAGTCCGCCGATCATCCGCCCGACGGCCCACGAGGCCGCGTTCGCGGCGACGGCGACGGCGATCGCCCGTCGTGAGGAGAGACCTCGAATCGCAGCTTTGTAAAAGACCGCCTCCGCGGCCGTGGCCCACGTCTCGGCGACAAGGGTGTAGCCCAGGGTCCCGACCAGGAGCAGCTGCGTGATGACGTACCACACGACCAGGTGGGTCGCCAGGTTGGCGAACACGATGAGGACGCCGAGGCGGAGGAGGTCGGGTTCGGCCCGGCGGACGAGGAACGCCACGATCGGAGCCTCGACCGCGAGCGTCAGCAGGAACGCAGGAAACCAGTCGGAGATGGGGAAGTACATCTCCGTTGGCCGAACCTAGTCTACGAACGCCTTTGCCGGCGGCATGCTCGAATGACGGGCGACCACCTGCCATCGGCCGGCCCGTCGAATCCAGACGTCAGTCAGGACGAACCTGCCGTCCCAGCGCTGGTCGCCGACCGTGGCGACCTGGGTCATGCGGGATCGGACCACCGCGGCGTCACCTAACACGTCGATCCGAAAATCGCTGTAGGCGAATGACTCGTTGCGGACGTCGGCGAGCATCCGCAGCCACTCGGAGCGGTTGACGATCTGATCCGTGCGGGCACTCGTGAGCGTGAATTCCGGCGCGAGGATCTCCTCGATGCGCCCGGTGTCGGCTCGACGCCACGCGTCCATCCAATCGTTCTGGAGCTGGATCAGTGCCTGCTCGTCGCCCGTCATTGCTCTTGACCTCCGGGGCCGGCCGTCGCAGCCAGATGCAAAGGATGGAGCAGACGGAGAGTCGCGCGGGTCCGGTCGATCATGGCCCAGGCCCGGTCGAGACGCAAGATCGGAACCTGGCGGAACCTGTCCCTCGCCTGTGGACTCCGCTCGTACGCCTCACGGCCGGCCACCTCCCCGCCCGGCCCTCCCCGTGGCGGGTGCACAATGC
>JALZAF010000229.1 GCA_030948505.1 Chloroflexota bacterium | reverse complement strand
GGGTCCGCTCGATCACGTCGTGGAGCAGGCCGGCGGCGATCACGGGATCGGCGCAGCCCGCGGCGTGCAGGAGCTCCGCGACCTCCTCGGGGTGCACAATGAACGGCCGGCCATCGGACTTGCGCGTCTGGCCGCCGTGCGCTTCGTCCGCGTACGCCCAGGCGTGACGCGCGAGCGGCAGGTCTGCAACGAACTCCGGAGGCGGCGTCACGGGCGAGCAGGACACGCTTTACGCTCGGTTCGTCTGCGGGGGTTATGAGTCGGGCTCGGCATGCCCTTCTGGAGGACAGCCTAGTTGGGCCCAACTGCGCGGTTCAACCGGCCGGCGCGCCCTGGTCGATGATGAGCTCCGCCGCCACGCGACCGCGGCGTCCGGCCTCAAGGTCGCCCCGGCCGGCGGAGACGATCGCGCCCATCATCAGGACCTGCAGCTGGACGGCCATGTTCTTGGGATCCTCGGCACCGGCGTCCCGGGCGAGGTCCTCGACGAAGTCCGCTATCACCGCGAGGTGCCGCGCGGCGGCCTCGTGCAGCGGATCCGATCTCCCCGTCTCCAGCAACGTGTTGATGAAGCTGCAGCCCTCGTAGTCGGGTCGGTGAAACCACGTATCGAGGGCGTCGAAGAGGGCCGCGAGGCGACCTCGCGGCGAGGACGCCAGGCGGTGGACCTCGCTCTGCAGCCAGTCCCGTGTCCAGCGCTGCTCGCGGAGGTCCAGGAAGGCGAGCGCGAGCTCGGCCTTGGACGGAAAGTGCCGGTACAGGGTCATCTTGGCCACGCCGGACTCCGCGACGATCCGGTCGACCCCCACGGCGCGGATGCCGTTGCGGGAGAACAGCTCGTAGGCGGTGTCGAGAATGCGCTGGCGTGGGGCCTGCTGCACCCCGGGATCAGCCATATTGCTCCGCGCGGTCGAGGGCTGTATGCACGCTACGTATACAGGGTTGTATAGTCAACGATACTGACCTGTATGTCTACCAGTCGCCGTACGCAGTCCGAGCTCGTCCGGAGCCCTCCCCCGTCCGATCTCGTCCGGATCGTTTGGCGGACCGCCTTCGACGGACTCTTCGTCGTCGACGATTCTCGGCGTTATCTGCACCTGAACGAACCGGCGGCGCGACTGCTGGGCGCGCCCGCCGAGCAGATCGTCAACCGCCGCATCGAGGATTTCACGCCGTCCGAGCTGTGGCCGGTGCTTCGGCGACTCTGGAGCGAGCTCGAAGAGCGCGGCGCGGCGCACGGGCGGTATGAGATCCTCCGGGGCGACCGCTCCCGTGCGCTGGTCGAAATCCGAGCCACTCGGGACTTCGGTCCGGGTGAGCACCTGATCGCGGCCCGGAAGGTCGCGTCGCCGCCGCGCTCGAGCGCCGAGGTCCGACTCACCCCGCGCGAGCGAGAGATCCTCCAGCTCGCGGCGAACGGGCGCCGGACCCGCGAGATCGCGGCCCTGCTGACCGTGAGCTCCGGCACGGTCAAGACGCATTTCGAGCACGCCTACGAGAAGCTCGGCGTCCACGACCGCGCGTCGGCCGTCGCCTTCTGCCTGCGACGCGGGCTCATCGACTAGCCGCCCGGCGGGCCGACGGCGGGCAGCGCTGAGCGAGCTCAGATCGTCTGGACGTTCACGGCCTTGGGTCCCTTGTCGCCGGCCTCGGCGTCATAGGAAACCCGGGCGCCTTCCGCAAGCGAGCGAAAGCCCTCAGCGGCGATGGCCGAGTGGTGGACGAAGAGGTCCTTGCCGGCGTCATCGGGGGTGATGAAGCCGAATCCCTTGTCGTCGTTGAACCACTTCACGGTTCCGGTAGGCATGTGAGATATCTCTCCGAACTGTTCGTGTGCTGCGCGCGGAAGTAGCCCACAAGCGACCACTGCGACGGCACTGACGTCTGCCGGCACGCGTGTCCCGGCACCTGGAAGGCGCGATGCTACACAACGCAACGCTCACATCACGTCGGCGGCCGCTGTTAAACTGGGTGTTCTTAGTAGTGGCATTTGTCACAGGACGATTCGTCGTAATCCATGGCTGATCAACCCCAGAAGCGAAAGCAGCAGCAACCGCAGCAAAGCCCCGTGCAGCGCAAGGCTGAGGCTCGTCGCGAGGAGAAGCTCGAGCTCATCCGCCAGCAGGTCAAGGACGGCTCGCTCGTCATTCGCAAGATGACCGCGGCCGAGCGCACCGAGTTCCCCGTGAAGCCTCCGCGGGCCAAAAAGCGCCGACGCTGAGGACCCGCCGCAATATGGGGCAGCCCGGCGCGCTCCCCTCGCCGGGTTGAGGTAGGCGTTCGCCGATCGGCGGACAAAAGCCTTCAGCCCCCGCCCAGGCGTGCCGATCATCCGGGTTATGGGGGATGGTGCTGCTCCGGTCCTTGACGTCTCCGCGCTTCGACTGCGCCTCTCGATGGTCGGGGCCGGCGTCTGCCTGACGTTTGTCGTCTGCCTGGCCGGTTTTGGGTACGTCGCGTGGACCTGGGAACAGCCCGATCGCGCGCTGCTCGGCGGCCTCTTCGTGGCCGGCACGATCGGCGGTTTTCTTGTCTGGTCGCTGCCCACCGAGCGCATCATCCGGAGCAGGTGGCGCGAACCCTTCTTCCTGGCCTGGAGCCTGCTGGATCTGGCCCTCATCGCCTCGCTGGTCGTGATCGACGGGAGCATCGAGAGCCCGCTCGCCCTCATCTTCTTTGTCCCCGTCGTGTTCGCCGCGATGTCCTATCCGCTTCCCTCGGTGATCGCGGTCGGCGTATCGAGCGTCGCCGTGTATCTCGGGATCGCCGCGACGGACGGCGGGGCGAGCAGCCCGAAGGTGTTCTTCTTCGCCTGGGCCCTCGCCGGCACCGCGGTGATGAGCGCCTGGCAGGCCCGCAACCACGACCGGCAGCGGTGCGAGCTCTCGCGCGTGTCCCGGGCCGACCCGCTCACCAAGTGCCTCAACCGCCGCGGGCTGCGGGAGCGAGCGGACGCCGAGCTCGCGCACTCCCTGCGTCACGGCATGCCGTTCTCGGTTCTGGTCCTCGACCTCGACAACTTCAAGCAGGTCAACGACACGCGCGGTCACAGCACGGGCGACGCGGTGCTCTGCCGGGTGGTCGAGTGCCTGAGTCACGTCGTCCGGCCCAGCGACGCCGTGGGACGCCTCGGCGGCGACGAGTTCGCCGTGCTGCTGCCGGAGACCGGCGAGACCGCGGCGTCGGCGGTCGGCGCGCGCATCACGGATGCGCTGGCCGTGGACTCGCCGTGCTCGATCGGCGTCGCCTCCTTTCCCCTCGACGGCAACGACCTCGACTCGCTGCTGCGTGAGGCCGACACGCGCCTGTACGCGTCGCGCAACGGCCGCGGCGGTCGCACCGTTGCCCACGGCGAACGCCTGAGCTGGGCTACCGCCATGGCCGAGGCGGTGGACATGCGGATGGACACGAGCCACGAGCACTCCCGGGCCGTCGCGAACTATGCGGTGACGATCGCCGCCGAGATGGGGTGGGACGAGGAGCGGCAGGGGCTACTGCGCCTCGCCGGCATGCTGCACGACGTCGGCAAGGTCGCCGTCCCCGACGAGATCCTGCGCAAACCGAGCCCGCTCACGGACGAGGAGTACGCCGAGGTCAAGCGCCATCCCGTGATCGGCGCCGCCCTCGTCGCCCGCGTCGAGGGCCTCGCCACGATCGCCCCCTGGATCCGCCATTCGCCCGAGCACTTCGACGGAACCGGGTACCCCGGCGGACTACGCGGCGAGGAC
>JALZAF010000287.1 GCA_030948505.1 Chloroflexota bacterium | reverse complement strand
CCATCGCCAAGCACACCGATCCGGTGGGACTGGCGTCCAACGACGAGCTCGTCGAGGCCTACCGCAAGGCACTGGAGACGGATCCGGTCGCTTCGTTCGGTGGCATCGTGGCCGTGAATCGCGAGCTCGACGGAGCAACCGCGCGCGAGATCGGAGCCAATTCGTACGAAGCTGTCGTGGCCCCGGCGTACAGCCACGCCGCACTTGGAATCCTGCGCGACAAGTCGGGCCTCGAGCTGCTGATGGTGCCGCCCGATCCGACCGAGGGCATGCGCGACTACGGCATCGCCAGCCTCGACTTCAAGCGCATCGCAGGCGGGTTGCTGGTCGAGGATCTCGACGAGCTCGGGCTGGACCGCGGCCAGCTCCAGGTCGTCACGAAGCGCAGGCCCACCCTCGAGGAGCTGACCGACCTGCTCTTCGCCTGGCGCGCCGTTCGCCACGTGCGCTCGAACGCCATCATCCTGGCGCGCAACGCCGCCACCGTCGGGATCGGTGCGGCCCAGGCCAGCCGCCAGGTTTCCGTCGAGATCGCCCTTCGCCGTGCTGGCGACCGGGCCAAGCTGTCGGTCATGGCGAGCGACGCCTACTTCCCCTTCCCCGATGGCATCCAGCTGGCGGCCGGAGCGGGCGTCACGGCCATCATCCAGCCGGGCGGCTCGATCCGCGACGAGATGGCCATCGAGGTCGCCGATCGCCACCACTTGGCCATGGTCTTCACCGGCAGGCGCCACTTCCGGCACTGATGGAAGAGCTGCTGGCCCTCGAAATGGTGCGCGTCACCGAAGCGGCCGCGATTGCCTCTGCCCGCTTCATGGGCCGCGGCGAAAAGGACGAGGCGGACCGGGCGGCGGTCGAGGCGATGCGCAAGACGATGGACGAGATCGAGTTCGCCGGCCGGATCGTCATCGGCGAGGGCGAGCGCGACCAGGCCCCGATGCTGTACATCGGGGAGAAGGTTGGCCGGCGCGGTCGCGAAGCGAGGCGCGAAGTACCCGCCATCGACATCGCCGTGGATCCGCTGGAAGGGACGAACCTTGTCGCCCACGGCCAGTCGAATGCGATCACCGTCCTCGCCGCTTCGGAGCGGGGCGGCTTGCTCAACGCGCCCGACACCTATCTCGACAAGCTGTGCGTCGGGCCGGTGGTAGCGGGCAAGGTCGACATTCGGCGTTCGCCGGCCGAGAACCTCGAGACCATCGCCAGCGCATTGGGCCGGCGGGTCAACGACATCACGGTCGTCATCCTGGAGCGGCCGCGGCACGAGCAGCTCATCGAGCAGGTCCGCAAAGCCGGGGCCCGCATCAAGCTCATCAGCGACGGCGACCTGTCGGCGGCGATCAGCGTCGCCGTTTCGGGCACCGGGGTCCACGCCGTGATGGGCATCGGCGGCGCCCCGGAGGGCGTGCTGACGGCTGCCGCCTTGCGTTGCCTGGGCGGCGAGATCCAGGCCCGCTTCCGGTTCAGAAACGACGAGGAGCGCGAGCGGGCGAAGAAGATGGGCGGCGACGATGACGAGAGCCGCGTCTACACGACCGAAGAGCTCGCGTCGGGCGAGAACCTCGTGTTCGCGGCAACCGGCGTGACCGGCGGCGACCTGCTGCAGGGCGTTCGCTTCTTCGGCGGTGGCGCGCGAACCCACTCGCTGGTGATGGGCTACCAGAGCAAGCAGGTTCGCTTCGTCGACACCGTCCACATGTTCGACCGGACCCGGCCGCCCGCCGTTCGGCTCTGATCCGGCCAATGGCCGAGCGTCAGATCGTGGCCATCGGCGGCGGGGGCTTCTCGATGGAGCCTGACAATCCCGCGCTCGACGATTTCGTGCTGCGGCTGACCGGTCGCTCCCGGCCGAAGATCTGCTTCCTGCCAACCGCCAGCGGCGATGTCGCCACCTACATCGTCAAGTTCTACGAGGCCTTTCGCGGGCGAGCGGAGCCCAGCCACCTCGACCTGTTCACCCGGACGGGGCCGGACATTCGATCCTTCGTCCTCGACCAGCACGCCATCTACGTCGGCGGCGGCAGCACCGCCAACCTGCTCGCCATCTGGCGTGCCCACGGCCTGGACACCATCCTGGCCGACGCGTGGCGGAAGGGCATCGTGCTGGCCGGCCTGAGCGCCGGCGCAATCTGCTGGTTCAACAGCGGCGTGACCGATTCGCTGGGGCCGGAACTGGGGCCGCTGACGGGGGCATTGGGTCTCCTGCCCGGCAGCTTCTGTCCCCACTACGACGGCGAGCCGGGTCGCCGGCCCGCCTTCCACCGGCTCGTCGCCGACGGCGCGCTGGCCGGCGGTTGGGCCGCCGACGACGCGGCGGCCATCCACTTCGTCGGGACCGAGGTCCGCGAGGTCGTCGCGTCGCGGCCCGGGGCAGCGG
>JALZAF010000255.1 GCA_030948505.1 Chloroflexota bacterium | reverse complement strand
CCACGCCGATGAGCATCTTCGTGCTCAACCTGGCGACCCTGCTCGGCCTCGGCCTGGGCGTGGACTATTCGCTGCTGATGACGAGCCGGTTCCGGGAGGAGCTGGCAGCGCGGACCGGCCCGGACCGCGTCGCCGATGCCGTGCGGGTCACCGTCGCGACAGCCGGACGGTCAGTCTTCTTCAGCGGCCTCACTGTCCTGCTCGGGCTGCTTGGGCTGGTCCTGTTCGAGTTCATGATCCTGCGCTCGGTGGGGATCGCCGGAGCCATCGTCGTGGCCCTCGCCGTGGCCGCCGCACTGACGCTGCTGCCGGCCCTGCTGGCGGTGATCGGGACACGGATCGACGCACTTCGCGTCCGGTCGACGGCCGTCAGGAGCGACGGAGAGGGCGCCTGGGCGCGCCTGGCGCGGCGGGTCATGCGGCGACCAGTCGCGGTCCTCGTCCCCACGCTCGCCATCCTGCTGCTGCTCGGGACCCCGTTCCTCCACGTCCGGTTCAACGCCCCGGACGCCTCGATCCTGCCGGCGACGGTCCCGTCGCGCGCGTCGTTCGACCGCCTCGTCGCGGCATTCGGCGAGGGCACCTTCGCGCCGCTGTCGCTGGCGGTTCGGACGACCGGGCCGGCGACCAGCCCGGACAACGTGGCCAGGCTCTACCGCTACTCGCGAACGCTCGCTGCAGACCCGCGCATCACCCGCGTCGACAGCCTCGTCGACATCGATCCGCGGCTGCGCCTCGAGCAATACCAGCTGCTCTACTCTGCGCCCGGCGGCCCGCCCGACCGATTCGTCCAGGCGGCGGTCGGTGCAACAACGCGCGCCGACCTCACGGCGTTCACGGTTTACACGCCCTACGGCCCCAACCGGGACGAAGCGCGACGACTCGTTGCCGAGCTGCGCGACCCACGTAGCGCGCTCGCTCCCCCGCCGGGGCTGACCGTCCTGGTTGCCGGCGGCGCGGCGGAGGTTTCGGACGTCGTCGGTCGGATCGGCGCGGACTTCCCGCGCACGGCGCTGTTCATCCTGGTCACGACCTACGCCGTGCTCTTCGTCCTGCTCCGCTCGATCATCCTGCCGGCCAAGGCGCTGGTGATGAACAGCCTGTCGATCATCGCCAGCTTCGGGGCCCTCGTCTGGATCTTCCAGGACGGCAACCTGTCCGCGCCGCTCGGCTTGCAGCCGCTTGGGTTCGTCGAGACGACCCAGCCGGTGATCCTGTTCTGCGTCCTGTTCGGGTTGTCGATGGACTACGAGGTCTTCCTGCTGACGCGGATGAAGGAGGTCTGGGATCGAACCGGCGACAACGTCGAAGCCGTCGCCCGCGGGCTCGAGCGGAGCGGCCGAATCGTCACCAGCGCCGCGCTCATCGTGGTCCTCGTGGCGGGCTCCTTCGCCTTCGCCGACATCGTGCTCATCAAGGCCCTGGGGATTGGCATGGCAATCGCCGTCGCCCTCGACGCGACCGTTGTGAGGGCGTTGCTGGTGCCGGCCACGATGCGGCTCCTGGGCCGCTGGAATTGGTGGATCCCTGCGCGCCTCGAACGATTCGTCGCCAGCCGGTTGCCGGCCACCGAATCTGAGGTTGAGATTGCCGTGGAAGGTGGCCTCGCGTCTGCGGAGGGAGCGTCAAGATGACCTGCCGGGCCCTTCTCGGGCGGCGGGGAGTCCGCCCCCGGAGTCGCGACGAAATCGTGCTACGAAATCGTCGGATCTCGCGGCGGGGAACATTGCCGCGGACCCTGGCGGCGGCGGCGGCCCTGGCGACCATGGCGGCCCTCGTGACGGTCGTGGGCGGCTGCACCGGCGGGCCGCTGCTAGCCAATCCCGCAGCCCAGCGGCCCGTGGCGACAGTCGCGCCCAAAGCCAGCCCCACCGCGGTCCGTGATCCCGTTCCGATCGTCCTGCCCGCCGACGATGCCCCTCACCGGCGGCTGACCGAGTGGTGGTACTACACGGGGCACTTGCGCGATGAGGCGGGCGGCACGTGGGGCTTCGAATTCGTCGTGTTCCGGGCCGAGCGTGGCGGCTTCCCGCTGAGCTGGGCCTCCCACCTCGCCCTGACCGACGAATCCGGCGGCCGATTCATGTATGCGCAACGGAGCGAGGTGGGCGGCGCGGTCGACCAGTCTTCCGGCTCCGGCGTGTTCAATTTCGCCATCGGGCGCGCCAACCCGTCCGGCGCGGGCCCCTCAGACGCGACCGCCTGGCGCATGGGGCGCGCCAATGGCGCGGACCTGCTCCAGGCGACGGCGCAAGCGGACGAGGCGGCAGGTACCGCTGCGACCGGGGCAGGCGCGAGCGGGGCAGGCGCGACCGAGCCCGGTTCGGCGGGCTTCGGCCTCGACCTCCTGCTGCGCGCGCAAACGAAGCCGGTCCTCCACGACCGGGTCGGGTGGATCGATTTCGGGGCGGCTGGCGGCTCCTATTACTACTCACGGACCAGGCTCTCCGTGCAGGGCGCGGTGATCGTCGGCCAGCGACGGCTGAAGGTCGATGGCACGGCCTGGTTCGACCATCAGTGGGGCGACTTCATTGCCGTCGGTGGCGGGGGGTGGGATTGGTTCGCCATCAATCTCGCCGACGGGACGGATATCACGTTGTCGCTCGTGCGCGATGGTGACGGTGGCTACCCGCTCGTCTACGGCACCCTCGTCCAGCCGGACGGCACGGTGCGACACCTCGATCGCGATGCGTTCAGGGTCACGGTGAGCGCTCGCTGGCACAGCCCGACGACGGGCGCCGATTACCCGGCGGGTTGGCAGGTGACCCTGTCGAGCGATGGCCTGCGCGTCGACCTCAAACCGACGGTGCCGGACCAGGAGCTCGACACCCGGCCCACCACGGGAGTGGTCTACTGGGAAGGCTCGCAGCAGGTCACGGCTTCGCGGAACGGCCGACCGATCGGCGGCCAGGCCTACGTCGAGCTGACCGGTTACGGGCCGCCGCCGCCGACCCCGTGACCGGGGCGGCGGT